>CAYRFK010000035.1:6943-30017 GCA_964423465.1 uncultured Verrucomicrobiota bacterium
CAACACCCAACGGGCCGGGGGTTGCTTTTGGATGGGCGGGCGTCGACAATGGTTGTGCGTTCGCGATGCGCATCGCGACGTTACGCGGGGAGATGATCCGTGCGACGAATGGCTATGTGGATGGGGATCGCAGCGCTGACCGCGTCCGGCGGCGGATGCGCGCATTGGGGCGGGGCGGCCGCGGGCCGGTCCACGTTCTCCGCCATGCAGAAGGCGGTGGCTTCGGCGGGGGCCTCGATCAGGGACAGCCTGGTCCTGGTCACGGTGCATCGCGAGACCCCGCCCGGGGCTGCTGTGCAGATGCTGGCCGGAATCCAGATGAACGCGGGCGGCCCGCGCTTGTTCACCGGCGTTGCCCTGACGCCCGAGGGACACATTCTCGTCCCGGAGGTGATCAAGCCCGACACGCCGGAACGGATCGAAGTGCGCGTCGGCGAGGACCTGTACGCGGGCCGTCCGATCAAGACCGACGATACACTGGGCATGACGATCCTCAAGATTGACGGTGCGGCGCCGCTCACGCCCATCCGTCTGGAGGGCGATGCCGATTTCGCGACCGGCGAGTGGGGTGTGGTGGTCACGCCCTCCGACGAGGCGACGGATTTCGAGAAGTTCACGAGCTTGGTCATCTCCCGCGGCGAGATCGCGGGCCGCTACCGGCACTATCTCGTCTCCGGTCTCCCGCGCGAGGCCAAGGGCGCGCCGCTGGTGAACCTGTCCGGCCGCGTTGTGGGGTTGCTCGACCAGTGGGGCGCGGCCTCGGCGGCCGACCTCAAGGATGACGTGGCCGCGTTCCTCGCAGAGGCGACCGGCGTGCGGTCGCCGGAGGACGAGGCGCGGACGAAGGGCTGGCTCGGCGCCCACCTCGAGCCCGTCAACAAGGAGCTGGCGCAGGCGCACGGGTGGCCCGTCAGCGGGCTGTGGGTGACGCATGCGGCGGCGGAGGGCCCGGCGGCGGCGGCGGGCATCCGGCCGGGAGATATGATTGTCGCCTTCAACGGGAAGCCGCTCCGGTTGTCCGGCATGCGGGCCCGGGATTACTTCCTGCAGACGATGCGGGCCACGCCCGGCGTGAAGTTCGCCCTGACGGTTCTGCGCGACGGCCGCCGGATCGATCTGGCGGGCGAGTTCACGAAGCGCCCGGAGCCGGAGACGCTGCGCGCGGACGACGTGGGCATCTCGGTCCAGGACATCGACGACGCGCTGGTCTTCGAGCGCAACCTCTTCTCGCGCGAGGGCGTCCTCGTCACCGACGTCCGCAAGGGCAGCCCCGCCGCCACGGGCAGCAGCTTCGGGCAGGGTCTGCTCTTGGCCGGCGACGTGATCCTCGAACTCGGCGGCCGGCCGACGCCCGACATCAAGGCGTTCGGGCGGGCTCTCGACGAGCTGCGGCGCGACCGGAACGACGTCGTGCTCGTGAAGCTGCGGCGGGGGTATATGACCGGCTTCGAGGGCCTGAATCTGAAGATCGGCGAGCAGGGCAACGGGGGCAGGCCATGAGACGGATTGCATCGATTCTCGCAGGACTGGCCGTCGCCACGGCGGCCGGCGCGCAGGGGCCGGCCCCGGCCGGAGACCAGGACATCCCCGACGAGGTGGTGCGGAAGGTGGACCCCTCCGTCGTCGCGATCCAGCACGAGAAGGCCGGGGGAAGCGGGTTCGTCGTTTCCGAGGATGGCTACATCCTCACCAACGGCCATGTCGTGCGCGGGTCGGACGAGGAGGATCCCACGCAGCCCGCGAAGGCCATCACGGTGATCCTGCACGACGAGCAGAAGTTCCCCGCGCGCGTGCTCGGGTTCTCCATGGACCCCGATGTCGCGCTGATCAAGATCGATGCGCCGATCCGGCTCCGCCCCGCCGAGTTCGCCGATTCGCGCAACGTGCACGTCGGCCAGCAGTGCTTCGCGGTCGGCACGCCGATCGGGCTGAAGCGCACCTTCACGCGCGGCATTCTCAGCAATGTCGAGCGGACCGACCTCGGGACGGAGACGAAGGTCTTCCAGACCGACGCCGCCATCAATCCCGGCAACAGCGGCGGGCCGTTGTTCGACCGCAACGGGCGCGTGCTCGGCATCAACACCTACGCCGGCCGCGGGAACAACATCGGGTTCACGATCCCGATCCACGTCGCGGCGGTTGTCCGCGACCACCTCCGCGAGCACGGGAGGTTCGTCCGTGCGCTGCTGCCGCTGTTCATCACTAACGAACTCTACGACGAGCTCGCCCGATCGCTGCGGGCCGAGAAGGGCGTGCTGATCGCCTACGTCATGCCCGGGTCGCCGGCGGAGAAGGCCGGCCTGCGCGACGGCGACATCCTGGTCGAGGTCGACGGCCGGCCGTGCTCGGCGAGGACCAAGGCGGAGTTGAATGATTTCGAGTGGGAGCAGACCATCCGCAAACCCGGCGAGGCCGTGGCCTACACGGTGCTCCGCGGGCCGCCGGACAGCCGCGAGCGCGTCACGGTGAAGGCGAAGCTGGAGGCGCTGGAGCCGCTGCCGGAGATGGGCAAGCACGCGGGCGAGCTGGCCGAGCTCCGCTACGGCGCCCTCGGGCTCGGCGTCGTGCCGGTTGTCCGCCTCCACCGGCTGCTCCATTCGCTGCCGGACGTGCAGGGCGTGCTGGTCACAACCGTGGCATCGGCCGGCCCGGCGGCCAAGGCGGGGCTGCGGCCGCTGGACATCATCACGCGCATCGGGGCCAAGCCGGTGGCCGACGTCGAGGCGTTCTCGCGGATGCTTGATGCCGAGCTGGCCTCGCGCACCAAGGCGATCGAACTGACGACCGTCCGCGGCCGGCGAACCCTGCCGACCGCCCTGGCGCCGTTCTACGACCTGCGGGACCGGAAGGCGCTGCTGGTCGAACCGGCGGGCGAGGCGGAGTCGGTCGACCTCCTGCGGCGGGAACTCGTGGCCGAGGGCGCCACCGTCACGCGCGCCGGCCCGGCCCGCGGAGCCGCTGCGATGGGCGGGCTCAAGGGCGGCGAGTACGACGTCGTCTTGTTTGCGGGCGGTGTGGGCGGGCGAACCCTGTGGAACGATGCCGAGGCGCAGAGGCTGGTTCGCGAGGCCCACGCGGCCGGGCGGATCGTGGCCGCGGTGGGGCCGTCGGCGCTTGTGCCCGTCATCGCGGAGAAGGGGCTTCTTGCGAAGAAGATGACGACGAGCAAGGAGGATTCCGCCGAGGCCGCGAAGCGCGGGGCCAACTACACGGGCAAGGACGTCGAATCGGACGGCCGCCTCGTCACCACGACCGGATTCGACCGCGCCACCGTCCGCGAGTTTCTCAAGGCCCTCAAGCGCGCGGCGTGGAACCGCGAGTAAGCGGGCGGAATCCTCCCTGTCATGGACTCGCCTGCCGTACAGCCGCTGACGGACTGGGGCGCCGCCCCCGGAGAATTGCTGGTGATCGCCGGCCCCTGCAGCGCGGAGTCGCGCGAACAGGTACTGGAGACCGCGCGAGGCCTCGCCCAGCTCAACATCCATGTGTTTCGGGCCGGCGTCTGGAAGCCGCGCACGCGCCCCGGCGCGTTTGAGGGCGCCGGTGTCGAGGCGCTGGGCTGGGTCAGGGAGGCCGGTCGTGCGATCGGCCGCCCCGTTGCGGTCGAGGTCGGCACCACGGCGCATATCGAGGCGGCGCTGGCGGCGGGCATCGACATGCTGTGGATCGGCGCGCGAACGAGCGCCAATCCCCTGCAGATGTCCGAACTCGCGGAGGCCCTTCGCGGCTCCGGGGTGCCGGTGCTCGTGAAGAACCCGATCAACCCGGACGTCCAACTGTGGCTGGGGGCGATCGAGCGCCTCGCGGGCGCAGGTGTCCGTCGCCTGGCAGCCATCCACCGTGGCTTCTCGACGCATGCCCGCGGTGCCTACCGCAACGATCCGATCTGGCGCATTCCACTGGAACTGCGCCGCCTGGCGCCCGGGCTGCCGATCCTTTGCGACCCGAGCCACATTAGCGGGACGACCGGCCTGATCGAGGCCGTGTCCCAGAGCGCACTGGACCTCCTGTTCGACGGCCTGATGATCGAGGCGCACTGCAATCCGTCCGCGGCGCTCAGCGATGCGCAGCAGCAACTCACGCCCGCGGCCCTTGGCGCGCTGCTCGGGCGGCTCGTGAGGAGGAATCCGTCCAGTTCGAGCGACGACTACCGCGCCCGCATCAGTGCGCTGCGGCTCGAGCTCGACGAGGTTGACCACGGCATCATCGGCCTGCTCGCCTCGCGTATGTCGATCGCAAAGCGCATCGCCGGCGTCCAGAAGAGCAACAACGTTGCGGCGTTTCAGCCCGACCGCTGGCAGGCGACACTGGAGACCCGGACCCGAGAGGGCGTGGAGAAGGGCCTCGACCGCGAGTTCATGGAGGAGCTCTATGCGCTCATCCATGAGGAAACCCTGCGGCACAAGACCGAGATGCCGTGAGCGCGGTCATGGAGCGCGAGGAGACAATCCACTACCTCGAGATGCGGAGCCCCGGCGATCTGCGCCCCTCCCGTCCGGCGCGCGTCGCCTACGACCTGCGCCGCGCGGAGATTCCATGTCCCGAGTTGAGCCGCTTCTTCTACATGGCGGTCGGCGGCGACTGGCTGTGGGTCGACCGGCTCGGGCAGACCTACGCCGAGTGGATGGAATGGGTGATGCGCCCCGGCCACGAGACGTGGATTGCATACATCGCCGGCACGCCCGCGGCCTACTTCGAACTGGACGGTCCTCCCGGCTCCGACACGGAACTGGCCTTCTTCGGCGTGCTCCCGCAATTCGCGGGGCAGGGCCTCGGCGGCGCGCTGCTGACCGATGCCGTCCGCCACGCCTGGGCCCGCAGCCCGCCCCGCGTGTGGCTGCACACCTGCTCGTTCGACCACCCCGGTGCGCTCAAGAACTACCTCGCCCGCGGCTTCCGGCTCGTCCGCAGCGAAACGCATCCGAAGGCCATGCCCGCCACCCCGCCCGGCCCCTGGCCCGGCGCCGCCCGCACGCCGGAGATGATTGCCAAGCTCCGAACCCGGAACGGAGGGGCCGTGCCGTGATGACGCGCCTCGCTATTCTGGGCGAATACGACGGGGCCTTCGCACCGCATGCGCTGACCGATGCGGCCCTCGGGCACGCAAGCGCGATGCTGGGGCTCGCCGTCGACGCTCGGTGGGTGTCGACGGCGGAGGTGGATGACGCCGTGCTGGCCGAAGCCTCGGGACTCTGGATCGCGCCGGGGAGTCCGTACCGGGACATGGATCGCACGCTGCGGGCGATCCGCTTCGCCCGCGAGCGCGGGGTGCCGTGCCTTGGCACCTGCGGCGGCTTCCAGCACATGATCCTCGAGTACGCACGGAACGTGCTGGGATTCGCGGATGCCCGTCACGCCGAGTACGATCCGTATGCATCCAACCTCTTCATCTCGCGCCTGGCCTGCTCGCTTGCAGGACGCGACATGGATCTGCACCTCGCCCCCGGCTCCCAGGCTGCGCGGATCTACGGCGCTACCGCGGTCCGCGAACGGTACTACTGCAACTTCGGCGTGAACCCGGATTGCGTCGGGCGGTTGAAGGCCGGTCCGTTGCGCGTCAGCGGTGCGGATGCCGAGGGCGAGGTGCGCGTGGTCGAACTGCCCGGCCATCCCTTCTTCGTCGGCACGCTGTTCGTGCCGCAGGCGCGGTCGCAGCCGGGTGCGCCGCATCCGCTCGTCGCGGCGTTCGTGCGGGCGGCGGCCGGGGAGCGTCCAGGGATTGGAAGCTGACCAAGCGCGGGTTTCCGAGGGTTGGAAGTCTGAGAGGGGGGGGCATGAAGAGCGGGTTGCGGGCGGCGTCGGCGTTGTCGGCAACCGTCCGCCCGCACGGCGTCGTGATGCTGCGGGCGTTCCCGGCGGAGCCGCGCTGAACGTTGGACGCGGCAGCCGGACGGTCAACACAAAGGCCGCAAAGGGCGCGAAGAAACGAAAGGCGGAGAGGTGATGCGACCGTTCCCTCTCCGCCGTTCGCGTCCGGCCTCCGGGCCGGGCGCTACACCGCCGGTTCCCAGCCCTTGCGGTACTCGCGCTTGGTCAGCGCGAGGGCCTCGGGGTCGCCGACGACCTTGCCGGTGGCCTGATCGACGTTGATCGTGCGGCCGGTGCGGACCGCCAGGTTGGCATAGTGGCAGTACATCGTGCTGCGCTGGCCGTCCTCGATGTCCGCGTTCGGCTTCCCGCCGTTGCGCGCGCATTCGAGGAAGTTGGCGAAGTGCTCGACCGAGTCGCTGCCGGAGCCGGCGCCGACGTTGACCTCCTCCTTGGTCTTGAGGCCGACGGTCTCCTTGCCCTTCACGTCGAAGATGCGGTGGCCGGAATCCGTCAGGAGCATCGTGCCGCCCTCGCCGTAGAAATTCACCTGGAAGCCGATCTTCTCCGCGGCGCGGGCGTGGCTGCTGCTCTGCTCCCACGTGATGAGCTTGTCGCCGAAATCGAACGCGGCGATGCCGGTGTCCGGCGTCTCCTGGTCGTCCTGGCAGAGATAGCGGCCGCCGCCCCACGTGACGCGCTTCGGGCGGTCGACCTGCAGGCCCCAGCGGGCGAGATCGAGCGCGTGGACGGCGTTGTTGCCGAGCTCGCCGTTGCCCCAGTGCCAGAACCAGTGCCAGTTGTAGTGGAGGAGGTTGTCCTTGAACGGCCGGTCCGGCGCGGCACCCTGCCAGAGCGTGTAGTCCAGCCACTCCGGCACCGGGGCCTCGACGCCGCGGCCGATCGTCGGACGGAAGCGGGTGTAGTAGCAGCGCGCGTTCATGACGCGGCCGATGGCCCCGGCGTGCAGCGCCGCGATGGCCTCGATGAACGTCGGCATGCTGCGGCGCTGGTTGCCCATCTGGACGACGCGCTTGTGCTTGCGCGCGGCCGCCACCAGCGACTCGGATTCGAACTGGTCGTGGCTGCCGGGCTTCTCGACGTAGACGTGCTTGCCGGCCTGGATGGCCATGATCGCCGCGATCGAGTGCCAGTGGTTCGGCGTCGCGATGGTGACGACGTCGATCGACTTGTCCTCAAGCAGCTTCCGGATGTCCTTCTCCCCGCGCGGCGCCTTGCCCTGCTTCTTCTCGACGATCCCGATGGCCTTCTGCATCGCCCGGCTGTCGACATCGCAGATCGCGGCGATCTCGACGTTCGGCTGCGCCAGCATGCCGCTGATGTGCGCCAGGCCGCGCGCGTTGACGCCGATGACGGCCGCGACGATCTTCGAGGACGGCGAGGCGGCGAATGCCCTGGATCCACTGTGCGCGACGGCCAGCCCGGCCCCGACGGCGGCGGAGTGCTGGAGGAACTTCCGGCGGTTGATGAATTGTTTCATGCGTGTCACTATAGGCGCGAGGGCACACCATGAAAACACTGAACTGCGTCCTTCCGCTGGCCGTTCTGCTCCCCGCCGCCGCCTGCCTCGCCGCCGACCTCCGCATCGGCATGATCGGGCTCGACACGTCGCATGTGTCGGCGTTCTCCAAGGTGCTCAACGACCCGGCGGACAAGAACCACGTGCCGGGCGCGCGGGTCGTGGCGGCGTTCAAGGGTGGCAGCCCGGACATCGCGTCCAGCCGCGACCGGGTGGACAAGTTCACGGAGGAACTGACGACGAAGTACGGCGTGAAGCTCGTCGACTCGATCGAGGAACTCTGCAAGCAGGTCGACTGCGTCATGCTCGAGAGCGTCGACGGCCGTCCGCACCTCGCGCAGGCGCGGCCGGTGATCGAGGCCGGCAAGCCGCTCTTCATCGACAAGCCGATGGCGGCGTCGCTGAAGGATGCCCTCGAGATCTTCCGCCTCGCGCGGGAGAAGAAGGTGCCGGTGTTCAGCGCCTCGTCCCTGCGGTTCGGCAAGGACACCCAGTCCGTCCGCAACGGATCCATCGGCAAGGTCCTCGGCGCCGAGACGTTCAGCCCGGTCAACGTCGAGCCCACCCACCCGGAGCTGTTCTGGTACGGCATCCATGGCGTCGAATCGCTTTTCGCGGTCATGGGCCCGGGCTGCGTGTCGGTTACGCGCGGGACGGCGGCCGATGGAGGCATCGAGGTCACGGGCACGTGGAAGGACGGCCGCACCGGCATCTTCCGCCAGGCGCCGGGCAACAAGGGATACGGCGGCAAGGCGCGCGGCGAGAAGGGCGAGGCGCCCGCCGGCGTCTACGACGGCTACGCACCGCTGCTCGTCGAGGTGATCAAGTTCTTCCAAACGGGCGCCGTTCCGTTCCCCGGGCGCGAGACGGTCGAGATCCTCGCGTTCATGGAGGCGTCGGATGAAAGCAAGCGCTTGGACGGCAAGCCCGCCCTGATCGAGGACGCGATCCGGAAGGCGGCGGGGGAGTGAATCTCTCCCGCCGTCGATTCCTCGCCTCCGGACTGGCCACGGCGGCTGCTGCCGGGCTTGCGCCGCGCCGCGCCCTTGCGGCGGCCGACCCGGCCGCGCGGGCGGAGGTGCTGCACGCGGAGATCTGGCGCCGCTTCATCGATCCGCACGGCGTGCTGCTCGACTACGCCGCGCCGGATGGGACGGTCCCCATTCCGACCCCGGAGGAGTGCCGTCTCGGCAAGCCCAACGCGCTCGGATGGTGGAGCCCGATCGAGAACGGCGGTTTCTTCAACGGCCTCTACATGGAGGCTGCGGTGCACCGCTGGCGGGCATCGAAGGCGGATGCGGACGCGGCGAAGATCCGCCGGCTCGCGGCGGGACTGATGCGGCTGGCCTCGGTCAGCGACGTGAAGGGCTTCGTTGCGCGGGGTTTCGCGACCGACGGCCGCTCGCACTATGCGATGGGGTCCGACGATCAGACGCTGCCGTGGTTCCTCGGCCTGTGGCGCTATCTCGAGACCGGCCTCGCCTCTGCGGACGAGCGCAGGGCGGTCGTCGCGAAACTGGTCGAAACTGCGGACGAGATCCGCGGCCGCGGCTGGCAGATGCCCGCCGAGCCGCCGTTCGGCGTGCGGGGCGGATTCGCGGGCTTTCTCTACTATCAGGCGCCCCGGCTGCTTTTCGTCGCGAAGATGATGCACGCGGTCACCGGGGATGCCGCGTGGGACGCGGTCTACCGGACGGCGCTCCACGAGCGCGGGGGGCAGGGGAACCGCAGCCGGCTGGAGTTGTGCGAACGCGGCATGGTGTACGACCACGGCGGGCCGGCGCACAGGCACTCATGGACCACCAGCAACTGCGCGGCGGTTCATCGCGCACTATGGGAGATGGAGACGGATGCGGACGTGCGTGCGGCCTACGCGCGCGGGCTCGAGAGGAGCGCGGTCGTCGCCATGGAAAGCCTGCCGCTGGCGCAGGAACTCGATCCGGCCGCGCTGCCGCCGTTCGATGCCGACTGGCGCAAGCTGAACGAACTGTGGGAGCCACAGCCGACGATCGCGAAGGCGACGGAGGTTGCCGAGGCGCAATCGAAGCTCCTGGGCAGGCTGTCCCCGCGCCGCGGGCAGGAACACCGGTTCGTGCGCGAGCCGTCCGCCGCCGCGTGGATCGTCACGCTCGCCCCCGACGCCGCAGCGTTGCGCGCCCGCGCCCCGGCGGTGGAGAGGGTTCTTGCGCATCTGCCGTACGAGCGGCTCATCTACTCGCAGTTCTTCCCGCTCGAATGTGCGTGGCACCGCCTGCGCCTTGCGGCGGCGGGCTGAACATGGAATCGGATGCCCGCACCGCCGATCTCGATCCGTTCGCGGGCGTCGATCCCGACGGAGAGTGGACCCTCCCCTTATTGTGACTTCAAGTCCATGTGTATGAAATAGCGGCATTCATGGATCAGGGCGGCATGCGGCCGATGGCGCGGTAGAACTCGACGGCGTTGGTCATGGCGGCTCGCGTGTTGGTCACGGTGTTGACCGGCGGCGTCGCGGGCAGGTTGGTCCAGTGCGTGATGACCTGCCATTTGCCCGCATTCAGCGCCTGCGTATGTTCGACGTCGTACACGCGCCCGGTCGCGCTGGGCCAGGAGATGATCTGGCTTCCCAAGCCCAAGCTCGTGTGGAAATAGGAGGCTGAGTTGGTCGGAATGGTCTCCGCAGCGTAATATTCCTCCCAGTTGCGCTGGCCGTCGCCATCGCTGTCAAGGTGTACGTCCACCTCGAAGTTCGTCAGCCCGTAACCCGCCAGCCACTTTTCCGGAACGGGGGCGGGCGCGCTGGTGGTCATGTTGGCCGCGAACTGCGCCGTCACCCATTTGGGTGAGTCCATCAGAAGGTTCAACGGGTTGTTGAACGAGGCAACGCTGCCGGTCCAGTTGGTGAAGTGGTAATAGGTGTCGGGCGTGGCGTGGATTTCCACGACCGCCCCGTTGGTAAACCAGCCGGCGATGCGGTCCATGCGCCCGTTAGGACCGGCGGTGGGCGTCAGGTACCAGTTGGTCGTCCACAGCCACGTCAGCACGGCGTCGTTGGTCACGGTCATCACCACCTGCGTGCCCGTCCCGCTGACCGGATCGTTGCCGACCATGCTCCATCCGGTGCAGACGTATTGCGTCGTGCCCCGGGTATCGGTCGCGCTCATCGCGTTGGTCAGGACCGCGCCGATAACGTGGGTATGAACCCCCGCCGCCGGCGAGCCGACACCATGCGCCGACCGAATCGTCAGGGTGGCCTCGGTCTGGATATAGGTGAAGGCATTGGATTTGATCGTTTCGCCGAAGCTTGCGGAATACACCCGCACGTCGCCAAGCAATGCAGAGCCGGTGGGCCCAGCCAGCACCACGATTTGCGTAGCGGATTGACTCTGGATGGCCGCCGGGACGCCGCACAAGGTCACATTCGTCACATCCCCGCCGTCGCACAGGTTCGTGCCGCTGATGACGACCGGATAGCCGCCCGTCCAGGAACCGGAAGATGGCAACACGCCATAGGCGAACATCCCGAAATCGGCGTTGGGCGCAGGCACAGCTGTCTGGCCACTACCGTTGGACCCCCACGCCACGATCGTGCCGTCCGATTTCAGGCCAAGCGAATGATCACCTCCGGCCGCCACGGCCACGAAATTCGTATTCGGCGCAGGCACAGCTGTCTGGCCACTACCGTTCTCCCCCCAGGCCACGATCGTGCCGTCCGACTTCAAGCCGAGCGAATGATCACCTCCGGCCGCCACGGCCACGAAGTTCATATTTGGCGCAGGCACGGTCGTCTGGCCATTACCGTTGTTCCCCCACGCCACGATCGTGCCGTCCGATTTCAAGCCGAGCGAATGGTAGAATCCGGCCGCGACCGCCACGAAATTCGTATTTGGCGCAGGCACGGTCGTCTGGCCATTACCGTTCTCCCCCCAGGCCACGATCGTGCCGTCCGATTTCAAGCCGAGCGAATGGTAGAATCCGGCCGCGACCGCCACGAAATTCGTATTCGGCACAGACACGGACGTCTGGCCACGATCGTTGTTCCCCCACGCCGCGATCGTGCCGTCGGATCGCAACCCCAGCGAGTGGAATCCCCCGCCCGCCACGGCCACGAAGTTCGCATTCGGCTCAGGCGGGTCTGTCTGGCCATACAAGCCGAACCCCCACGCCATGATCGTGCCGTCCGACTTCAACCCCAGCGAGTGATGTCCTCCGGCCGCCACGGCCACGAAATTCGCATTCGGCGCAGGCAGGGTCGTCTGGCCACTGAGGTTGTCCCCCCACGCCGCGATCGTGCCGTCCGACTTCAATCCCAGCGAGTGCCGTGATCCGCCCGCGATATAGGGTCGTTCTTCGACAAGTCCCGAATCCGCGATCCAACCCGCCGGATTGTACGTGTAGGCATTGGCCAGCGTGACATCCCCATTGGCCGTCTGAACGACGATGTCCTTCACGCCCGGAGAGCCGGACACCGGGACCGTGATCCGCACCCAGGTGCTGCCGGAATCCTGGATGGCCGCCACGATGCCACCCACCAGAACATTCGTGATCGCACCGAAACTGCCGGCATTGGTAATCGTGATCGTGGTGCCACCGCTGCAGGGCCCGATACTCGTGGAGGCTTGATACGTCACGCCGGCCAGATTCATCGTATGAACGGCCGAGGGTGAATTGTTGCTGAGGATCAGCGCGGCGGAATGTCCGCCAAAGGCGTCGGGGTTGTACGTCACGCTGAACACGGTGGACGATCCCGCCGCCAGCGTGGCGGGAAGACCGGAAACGGAGAACAGTCCGGGCTGGGCGCCACTGGTGGCCAGGCCGCTGATCGTCAGCACCGAGCCTCCGCTGTTGGTGAGGATAAAGGTGTGGGCCAGGGCCGCGCCGCTGTGAACAGGGCCGAAATACGTACCCTTCATCGCGCTGGCCGCCTCGCTGTTGGTGATCGCCGCGCCGTTCGCGCCCAACACGACCAACCCGGGGGGCGGGGTGTTGATCAGCCCCTCGAAGACATACACGGCGCCGGCATTGGTGATGCCGCCAGGATCCGCCTGATAGGCCCCGATCAGCGCCACATCCCCCGCCACGCTCACCGACCAGCCAAAGTAATCGAAGACTGCCTTGTCGGACGCCGTCAGCTTGGCGGCCTGGCCCCACGCATTGGCGCCCCCGACATTCCGCTCAAACACATACGCTGCGCCGGCATCGGCGACACCGCCGGGATCGGCCAGATCGGCCCCGACCAGCGCCACATCGCCCGCCACGCTCACCGAACTGCCGAACCAGTCGTCCGCCGCCTTGTCCGGCGCGGTCAGTTTGGCGACCGAACCCCATGCGTTTGTCCCCCCGGCATTCCGCTCAAACACATAGGCCGCGCCGGCATTCCCCAGGCCGCCGAGATCCGCCCAAACAGCCCCGATCAGCGCCACATCCCCCGCCACGCTCACCGACCAGCCAAACCAGTCGTCCGCCGCTTTGTCCGGCGCGGTCAGCTTGGCGACCTGGCCCCATGCCTCCATGCCCCCGGCATTCCGCTCAAACACGTACGCTGCGCCGGCCTGCGCCAAGCTGCCGGGATCCGCCAGAACAGCCCCAATCAGCGCCACATCCCCCGCCATACTCACCGACCAGCCAAAGTAATCGAAGGCTGCCTTGTCGGACGCCGTCAGCTTGGCCACCTGGCCCCACGCGTTGTTTCCCCCGGCATTCCGCTCGAACATATACGCCGCGCCGGCCCAGAGCACCCCGCCGGGCGACGCCTGATAGGCCCCGATCAGCGCACGGTCTCCGGCCGCCTGCAGCGAATGGCCGAAGCAGTTCCCCTCCGCTTTGTCGGTGGCGGCCAGCTTGGCGACCTGGCCCCACGCATTGGCCCCCCCGGCATTTCGTTCAAAGACATACGCCGCGCCGGCATCGGTCACACTGCCAGGATCCGCATGACGAGATCCCACCAGCGCCACATCCCCCGCCACGCTCACCGCATAGCCAAAATTGTCCCCCGCCATCTTGTCCGACGCGGTCAGTCTGGCCACCTGGCCCCACGCGTTCGTGCCCCCGGCATTCCGTTCATAGACATACGTCGCGCCGGCATCCGACGTACCATCGGGGTCTGCATAAGCAACCCCGACCAGCGCCACATCCCCCGCCACGCTCACCGCATAGCCAAAGTTGTCGCCTACCGCCTTGT
The DNA here is from genome assembly GCA_964423465.1 of uncultured Verrucomicrobiota bacterium. Lineage (GTDB taxonomy): Bacteria > Verrucomicrobiota > Kiritimatiellia > PWTM01 > PWTM01 > VGWF01. Next base: position 20,452 of record CAYRFK010000035.1, read on the forward strand.
CCGACGCGGTCAGCTTGGATTTTTCACACCATGCTTCGCGATTGAAGGGGATCACATACGCCGCACCTGCGTTAAACAAGCCGCCGGGATGCGCCGCATAGGCCCCAACCAGCGCCACATCCCCATCCATGCTCACCGAAACGCCAAAGTTGTCGCCCGCCGCCTTGTCCGATGCGGTCAGCCTTGCCACCTCGCCCCAGGCGTTCACGCCCCCGGCATTCCGCTCATACACATACGCCGCGCCGGCGTCACTCACGCCGCCGGGATACGCCAAATTGGCTCCGACCAACGCCGCATCCCCCGCTACGCTCACCGATGTGCCAAACATGTGGTTCGCCGCCTTGTCGGACGCGGTCAGCTTGGCGATCTGGCCCCATGCGTTGGTCCCCCCGGCATTCCGCTCGAACACATACGCCGCGCCGGCGTCCTCCACGCCGCCGGGATCCGCAAAATTGGCTCCGACCACCGCTACATCCCCATCCACGCTCACCGATGTGCCAAACATGTCGCTCGCCGCCTTGTCCGACGCCGTTAGTTTGACCACCTCGCCCCAAACGTTCGCGCCCCCGGCATTCCGCTCGAACACATACGCCGCGCCGGCGTCATCCACGCCGCCGGGATTCGCCGCATAAGCCCCGACCAGCGCCACATCCCCATCCACGCTCACCGATGTGCCAAACATGTCGTTCGCCGCCTTGTCGGACGCCGTCAGCTTGGCGATCTGGCCCCATGCGTTCATCCCCCCGGCATTGCGCTCGAACATATATGCCGCGCCGGCATAGGAGGTGCCGCCGGGAGCCGCCGCATAGGCCCCGACCAGTGCCACATCCCCATCCACGCTCACCGAACAACCGAAGTGTTCCCACGCTGCCTTGTCGGACGCCGTTAGCTTGGCCACCTCGCCCCAGGCGTTCGCACCTCCCACATTGCGCTCAAACACATAAGCCGCGCCGGCATAGGACAAGCCGCCGGGAGACGCCGAATGGGCCCCGACCAGCGCCACATCCCCATTCATGCTCACCGCATGGCCAAAGTTGTTGCCTGCCGCCTTGTCCGACGCCGTCAGCTTCGCCACCTGGCCCCAGGCATTCGTACCCCCGGCATTCCGCTCAAACACATACGCCGCGCCGGCTTGGGTGGTGCCGCCGGGATCCGCCTGATAGGCCCCCACCAGCGCCACATCCCCATCCACGCTCACCGAACAGCCAAAGAGGTCGATCGCCGCCTTGTCGGACGCGGTCAGCTTCGCCTCCATGCTCGTCAGGATCGGATCAATCGTGATGGGAAACTGCGCGTTGTGCGCATCGCAGGCAAGGTGAAGAAGGGATGAATTTCCGGAGGGGGAAACAGGTTGCATGACACATGACAGTCCGCGCCCGGTAGCATCCCACGCCTTCAAGCCCGCATAGCGATAGCGAGCGGAACCCCGGGTGATGATCGCCTCCTGCCCACCCGCCGCCACCTCGACCGACAGACCATCGCCAAACGCCAGCGTCACCCGCCCCCCCTCCTTCCGCTCTCCGCCCTCATCCTTCACGGTCCACCCCGCCTCCCTACCCTCTTCTGTCTCTGCCAGCCTTCGTCCCCTACCGCCGTGCGGATACTCGACGCGGTTCTCGCGGACGACCGGCGCAACCTCCGGCAACGGCTCGCCGTTGATCGCCGTTGCCCGCAAGCGCAGGACATCGTTCACCGCCAGCCCGGCCGCTTCGGCCGCCACCTGGAAATCCTGTTCCCGATTGGAGGCCCGCCCCTCCGCATCGAACGCGTACATCTGCCGCTCGACCTGCGGCCCGATCTTCGCCCACACCTCCGGCGGGACCTCCTTCGGTTCCATGGCACCAGCCCGGGCCACCGCGCCCGCTCCTGCGAAGAGGTCGAAAACGAGCGAAAACAAAAGAACACATCGAGAACGACTTGGTGACAGGCGAAAGGCCGAGCGGAAGCGGAAAACGACAAACACCTGATGCATACAGCGTTCTCCAGTAGTAGTAAGCGGGACCGTAGACTAAGAACGTGGATGCATCAAGCGGTTTATGACATCAAACATTACCAACGCTCGTATTACAACAATGCGATGGGGGGGCTACGAGTACTGGTGTTGGCGCGGCCGGTGCACACCGCGACGGGGCCGCGACACGAGACGGTGGCGTATCCGGGCAAGCTTGACGCGGACGAGGCCCACCGGAAGTACGGGTGGTCGCTGCGTAGGCGTGGCCTACGATGCCGCGGGCGGCGGTCCACGCTTGGACCCCGGCTCTCGCCCTGCCCAACTCCCCTTCCTACGATGGAACGGGCTTGCGGCGGGGGGCGGTCCACTTGACGCGCGGGGACTTGGCCTTCGCCGGGGTCCCCGTCTTTCGGACGGGTTTCTTTTTCGCCGCCTTGGGTCGCACGGGGCGCGGTGCGCGTGCCGGGGGAGGGACTTCCGCCGGTGCCGGCGGGGCCATCTCGATGCCGAACACGGCGCCGACGTCGTCGGCCGACAGGGTGGGCAGGGGCTCCGCGGCCTTTGTGCCGGTCAGCGTCGCCATCGAATCCGCCTGGACGACCAGTTCGCGGTGATCGACGTGGCGAAGAAGGAAGAGCAGTTCGGGCTTCTCGTCCAGCCGCGCGCCCACGCCGTAGAGCACGGCCGCCACGTGCTTGCACATGTCGGCCCAGTCGGGACACGAGCAGTCCAGCTTGATCTCCTTGGGCGAGGGGAACAACCCGGATTCGCGGTGGGTCATGATGCCCATGACCCGCTCGGAGAGCCGCCCCTGCAACAATTCCATCAGCGACCCGATGCTCCCCGCCGATGCGCGGCACAGGGCGGTCCAGCGCTTCGTGTTCACCGGTTCGATCCGGACCTTGATCTTGTACAGTTCGGACCCGCTGACCAGCGCCTCGATCTCCCCCTGCCGGATGTCGAGATGGATCACCGAGCCGTTGCGCGCATACGTCCGTCCGCGCGGCATGCGGTTGGAGAAGTCGCTGTAGGACTCAAGGTTTTCGCACCACGCCTTGCCCCAGAACGAATGGGCGATGGTCCGGCCCTCGATGCGGACCGGCGACAGGATCTGCCCCTTCTTTGCCATCGCGGCGGCCTTCTTCTCAGCTCGCCGCCGCCGCTCGGCCACCGGGACGTATGGGGCGAATCCCCCGTAGCCGTAGTCGTCCCGCCTCGATCCCCATCGCGATCGCCGTCCGTACCCGCCCATCTCCGCCTCCTCAGTCCGCTTCCGCGGACCGGTTAAGATCCAGAGCGACGAACCTCAGCAGATCCCGGTCGCTCATTTCGGTCAGAAGTTTCGCGGCGCCGTCGCCGCCGAGCACCTCGTCGGCGAGCTGCGTCTTACCCTCGATCAGTTCGTCGATGCGCTCCTCCATCGTGCCCCGGCAGACAAACTTGTGCACGAGCACGTTCCGCTTCTGGCCGATGCGGAACGCGCGATCCGTCGCCTGGTTCTCGACCGCCGGGTTCCACCAGCGGTCGAAGTGAATCACGTGGGAGGCCTCCGTCAGGTTCAGGCCCGAGCCGCCCGCCTTGACGGTCAGAATGAAAAACGGCGGTCCGTTCTCGGATTGGAACGCATTCACCAGACCGCGACGGTCCTTCACGGGCGTGCCGCCGTGGAGAACGAGACCCGGCCGGCCGAAGATCGGGGTCAGGAACTCCAGCAGGGGACCGGTCATCTCCTGGAACTGGGTGAAGACGAGCGTCTTCTCCTGCCGCGCGGCAATCTCCGTTGCCAGCGCGCGCAGTCGCTGGAACTTGCCGCTGTCGGCCTCGGCGAAGACGCCGTCCCGCATCCAGTGCGACGGGTGGTTGCAGAGCTGCTTGAACCGCATGAGGTACGCGAGCACCAGGCCCCGGCGCTGGATGCCGTCGGCGGTCCGCACGGCTTCGGCCAGTTCGCGCACGGCCTGCTCGTAGAGCGCCGCCTGCTTCGGCGCCAGCCCGCACCACGCCTTGACCTCCGTCTTCTCGGGCAGGTCGGCAATGACGCGCCGGTCGGTCTTCATGCGGCGGAGGATGTAGGGTGCGGCGAGGGCGCGCAGGGCGCCCAGTCCGCCGCCGTCCTGGGACCGCGCCTTGACGTACGTGGCGAACTCGCGGGCGGAGCCGAGCAGGCCGGGGTTGAGGAAATCGAAGAGGGACCAGAGGTCGCCGAGACGGTTCTCCACCGGTGTGCCCGTCAGCACCAGCCGGTGCCGCGCCTTGAGTTCCTTGACGGCCCGGGTCTGGCGCGCGGACGGGTTCTTGATCGCCTGCGCCTCGTCGAGGGCGACCAGGTCCCACGCGCGGCGTCGCAGGGGCTCCATTCTCGCCACCAGTCCGTAGGTGGTCAGGACGAGATCGACCCCGTCCGCGGCCCGAGCGGGATCCTTCTGCACCGCGTCCCATTCGTCCGGCGCCAGGCCGGAGGGATGCAGAATGCGGAAGGTCAGCGACGGGGCGAAGCGGAGAATCTCCGCGCGCCAGTTCGCCAGCAACGAGGCCGGCGCGACCAGCAGCGAAGGTCCGGACGGGGTCTTCTCCGCCTTGCGCGCCAGCAGGAGTGCGAGAACCTGGACGGTCTTGCCGAGTCCCATGTCGTCGGCGAGACAGGCGCCGAGGCCGAGTTCCGTCATGAAGCGCAGCCATCCGACGCCGGTCGTCTGGTAGGGGCGCAGATCGGCCTGAAGTCCGGGGATGTCGGCGGCGGTCTCCATCTTCGTCGGATCGCGCAGCCGCGCCAGCGTGGTTTCCAACCACTCGCCGGCCCGGATGCCGCACCATTCGGCGGACGCATCGGCGTCATCGGCCGCCGCGGTCACGCCGGCGGGCGGTGCGCCCGCCAGCATGCGCATGGCCTCGGCGAAGCTGACGCCCTCGCCCGCGGCGTGCTCCGCCTCCTTCCAATGCCTCAACGCAGCGGCGAGCTTCTCCGGGTCCGCCTCGACCCAGCGGCCCCGGATGAGGGCGAGTCCGCCGGACGACGCCATCAGCGCGTTCCATTCGTCGTCGGTCAGCGGTTCGCCGTCCACGCTCATCGCGGCCCGGAAGTCGAGCAGGGCGTCCATGCCGAATCCCCGGCCGGGCGCGTTGCCGACGCGCACGCTCACCTGCGCACGCGGGGGGCGGCCGCCGCGCCACAGGTCCGGCATCCGCACCACCACGCCGGCGGCGTCCAGGGCCGGCGTTTCCTTCAGAAACCGGTAGGCCTGCGCCGGCGTCCAGGCCAGCGGTTTGAACAGGGCGCCGGTCTCGACGAGTTCGCGGGCCAGCGCGCTGGTTTCCGAGGCCGCGTGAACCGGCGCGAGCAGGCGCAGCAGTGCCGGCCGGTTGCGGGCGCCTGCGTACTCGTTCAGGGCCTCGGCGAGGGGACGGTACTGGACGCGGCCCTGGGCCGACACGCCCGCGGCGTAGGTGGCGAGGAAGGCGAAGGGATAGGCGGCGTTCTTCCGGTTTTCGGCGAGGTGGAAGCAGACCCTGCCCACCGTGCGCCAGACCGGGTTCAGCGACTTCAGATAGTCGGCCGGTCCGCCGTCGTGGGCCGCGGCTTTCTCGCGGGCGTGGCTGTCGAGCGCGATCCAGAGCTCCGCAAGCGACGCATCGGTCAGGTATTCGCCGCCGCGCATCGGCGGCCGCCGAAGCAGCCAGTCGCTCCATACGCCGTCTCCCGGCGACGGAACGGGCGGGATGTCCGCGGTGCCGGGGACGACCCCGTGGCAGAGCCGAGATAGGTAGAGCCGGCCATAGTCGCGCCAGAACGCGATCGCGGGCGGCAGCGGCGTCTCCAGTTCCCGCGAGGCCAGGTGGAGCAGGCCCGCGGGCGAGCCTCCGGCAAAGGCTTCCGCCAGCCGCGCCATCGCGGCCGGTTCCGGCCACACCACGTCGTCGCCCGTCTCATCCCAGAACAAATGACCGCGCGGATTGACCGCAAGCGTTGGCGTCTGCGTGTCGGAATTCACGAGTGCGGAATCATGAGCATCCGCGATCTCCGCTCCGCGCTACGGCGCCGGCGGCGGGGCGGCCTTGAGTTCGGGAGCCGGCGCAGGGGCCGGCTTCAGGATCTTGGCGAGGTTGGAGTCGACGCCGGTGAACCCGAGGAAGGCGAGGGAGAGGATGCCGGCGACGATCATCGTGATGCCCGGGCCGCGGAGCGGCTTCGGGACGTCGCAGTGATCCAGTTCCTCGCGGATGCCGGCCATGATCACGATGGCGATCAGGAAGCCGAGGCCCGCGCAAAAGGCGTAGATCAGGGCCTTGTCCAGCCCCCACGGATCGGGAACCTCGGCGGCGCTCGGAACGTGCTTCATGATCTCAAGGCAGACGAACAGGATCACGCAGTTCGTCGTGATGAGCGGCAGGAAGACGCCGAAGGCCTTGTAAAGGGCCGGGAAGAACTTCCGGACGTACATCTCCACCAGCTGCACCGCCCATGCGATGGCGAAAATGTAGACGACGTAGTTGAGAATGCTGAGGTCTGCGACGCCCTTGTAGCCCATGAGCTTGGCGACGACGGACGTCAGAGGAGCGCCCGGGGCGAGCACGCCCCAGGTGATCAGCCAGCTCAGCAACGCGGCGATGGTCGTGACAAACGTCACGGCCGCGCCCATGCCGAAGGCGGTGTCCAGCTTACGGGAAACGCCGATGAACGGGCAGTTCCCCACGAAAAAGTGGAACACCATGTTGTTGATGAGCGCGGTCGAAACCGCAAGCAGCAGGATTGAAACGAGGTAGTCCATCGTCATCTCCTCAGGCGCCGGCCCTGGTCTGGCGGCTTTGCTGGAACCAGCCCACGGCGCCCAGCAGCAAACCGAACGTCAGGAAGGCCCCGGGCGGAAGGACCATGATGACCCAGTCGGACCAGACCGCCGGGTCGGTGTGCGGAATGACCCGCCATCCGAACCACTGTCCGAACCAGGTGCCGAACCCGAGGATCTCCCGGATCGTGGCGATTGCGGCAAGCCCGAGGCCGAACCCGAGCGACTGGCCGACGGCGTCGCAGAAGGCGGTCCAGACATTCTGTTTCGCGGCGCAGATCTCGCATCGGGCGATGATGATGCAGTTGACGATGATCAACGCGATGTAGGGGCCGAGTTGTTTGCTCATCTCGTACATGTAGGCCGCGAGGAACCGGTCGACGACCGTGACGAATACCGCGATGGTAAGCGTGAAGACCAGGATGCGCAGGTGCGGCTTGAGCAGGTTCCGGATGAGGCTCGTCACTACGTTGGCACACACGAGTACGAACAAAACGGAGCCGGCCATCGTGACCGCGCCCTCCATCGTATTCGATACGGCGAGGGTGGGACAGATGCCAAGGATCTGCCGGAACACGGGGTTCTCCGGCAGAATTCCGCCGATGAACCGTTCGAGGGGGGTGGGGCCGTCGGGATTGCTCATGGGTGTCTCACATGGGGTTGGCGGCCAGATCCTGCCGGAACTTCTTCATCGCCTCGTTGATGGCCATCGTCACGGCGTCGGACGAGATGGTCGCGCCGGTCAGTGCCTCGATTTCGTTGGGCTGGGCCGCCTTCCGCTTGACGACCTTCAGTGCGGGTTCCGTGGCCTTTTCTATGAACTGCCCGCGCCAGGTCGCATCGCGGATCTTGTCCCCCAGTCCCGGGGTCTCCTTCTGGGCGAGGACATAGAGTCCCGTGACCCGGGCCGCGGCACGGTCAACGGCCACCAGCAGTTCGATCCGGTCGGCAAAACCCTGTCCGCCGGCCGGCACCACCCATCCCACCGTCGCCTGCGCGGAGTCGATCGCCCGGTAGACGGGGGCTCCGCCCACCTCCACGCGCTCGCCGCGCGTCGAGCCGGGCACGAGCTGGGGAATCTGGGCCAGCGAGTCGTTCAGCCGGTTCTCCTCGATCTTCGGCTGCCAGGCCACGTGAATCTGCGCCAGTGCGGCCCCGAATACGGTGGAGAGCAGGATCACCAGCCATGCGTCTGCAATGTAGTTCTGTTTCATGCGTGCTTCGTCATTTCCTCTCCGGAACCGGTCCTCCCACGGGGACCGGGATGGAGATGCGATTGATCAGCGGGACGACGGCGTTGACGATCAAGATCGCGAACATGACGCCCTCGGGATAGCCGCTGAACGAGCGGATCAGCAGCACGAGGAGGCCGTAGGTCGCCCCGAAGATCCACTTGCCCTTGGGCGTCAACGGACTGGAGACCGGGTCGGTGGCGATGAAGAAGGCGCCAAACAGGAAGGCGCCGGCGGAAAGGTCGTGGGCGACGGACCAACCGGTCCCGTCGCGGAAGAGGGCCGGCAGCCCCGCCGCCACGACCACCGAGAGAATCGCGCCCGCGGGGATCTCCCACGAGGCGGTGCGGCGGAGGCACAGGTAGAGGCCGCCGAGGATCGCCGCCAGGGCGCTTGTCTCGCCGATCGATCCGTTCGTCGTGCCGAGGAACAGCGGCCCCAGCGCCGTGACCTCGTTTGCCATCTTGAGGGCCGTCAGGGGCGTCGCATGCGTCAGCGCGTCGATCGGCGACTGCGCCGCGATGTAGGCCGAGGCGCCCATCGCGGCCGGGAAGGCGATCATGGCGAACGCGCGGCCCACCATGGCCGGGTTGAACAGGTTCTGGCCGACGCCGCCGAAGACGACCTTCGCCAGGCCGATCGCGGCAAACGAGCCGACGGCCGCGACATACCACGGCGCCGTGGCCGGCAGCGAGAGGGCCAGGATCAGCCCCGTCACCGCCGCGGAGCAGTCCGACAGCGTCGCCGCGCGCCCGCGCATGCGCTGAAAGAGCCACTCGGCGGCCAGTGCCGCGACGACGCCGATTGCGATCTGGATCAGCGCGAGATGGCGGAACTGCCAGACCGCGACCGCGACCAGCGGCAGCAGCCCCAGCAGGACGTCGATCATCATCCGCCGCGTCGTCAGCGACCCGCTGATGATGTGCGGACCGGGAGCGACGGTGAGAACCGGCGCGGGCGGGGGAGATGAGGGTGAGGCGGAGGATGCATTCATAAGGGGGAATTCCGAAATCCTAATTCCGAAGCACGAAACAAACTCCAAACACCAGGAGGAAAACTCCAAACGGGTTTGCAACGGGCTGGCGTGGTGGAGATCAAGGCCATCATTCGGACTTCCTCAGAATCGCGCCGAAGATGTTCGTCAACTCCGTCGCCTCCTGCGCCAGTCGGACGCGTTCGTCCGAGATCGGCCCGTCGAGATCCAGCAGCCGCAGCCACAGCCGCGACTCCTTGGCCTCCTTCCGGCAGATCTTGATGTGCATGACGAAATCCTTCTTGCTCAAGGCATCGTTGGCCTCGATGTAGTTCGCCGCAACGGATCCCGACGACCGAACCAGTTGCTTCGCATCCTCCTGATGGGCCACCGTCATCGCCAAACCGCGGACCATCCGGCGCACGTCCGAGGCGAACGCCTCTGTGCGTTCCTCCAGATCGTATTTCGGAGCTCCGTCCGCCTTCATTCGAGATTGCCGGATTCCCGGTATCGTCCGTTTCGTGCTTGTTTCGTGCTTTGGGATTGGAATTTGGAATTTGTTTCGTGCTTCGGAATTAGGATTTCGTCATTTACTTCTGCATCTTCGCCTTCCCCATTCGCATCAG
>CAYRFK010000036.1:0-6292 GCA_964423465.1 uncultured Verrucomicrobiota bacterium
GTCGGCGCCGTTCGGGAGGCCCTCGAAGCGTCGTTCATTCCCGATCGCCCCGGCTCGGTCACGTGCCTGTGAATGTAACATCCAGCCGTACGATCGTACGGCTGGATGTTACACCTCGGGGCGGCGGTGTCCCTTCCATTCCAATCCTTGGACCCTCAATCCGGCGGGCTTCCAATCCTTGGAAACTGCCTGGCCTATATGCCCTTACAGCCGGCCGAGGGTCGTCAGGGTGTCGAGAATGCCGCGGACGGTGTCGACGCGGGCGCGGAGGAACAGGGCGGCGAGGGCCGTGGGGTCGCGCGGGCCGCCGGATGCCAGCGCGGATTCAACGGCGCGGACCTGTTCGGGGAGCGTCTTCGGCCAGGGTTGCCTGGCGGGTTTGCTGGGAGACTTGCGGACAGCGGTGGTGGAAGGTGGAGGGTGGACGGTGGGGGGGGCCAGACCAAGATCCGCCTGCGTTGCCTTCGGCACGGGCGGGTTCTGGTAGTCGGGCCGCAGCCAGCGGATCACGCCGCGGGCCTCCTCGGCCGACCGCTCCGCGTTGAGCGCGACGACGCGTTCGAGGATCTCCGCGTCCTCCATCGGCCATGGCCAGCCGTACGCCGCCGCCACCGCCGCGTCGAGATCGTCGTGCAACTGCCGCAATGTCGAGACCAGCGCGCGGTCGTGAAGCCCGCGCTCCTGCGCGGTCAGCGTTCCGCCCGCCCGCAGCTTCTCCAGCACGTTGTACATGCCAGTCAGCCCGCCCCCGTGCGCTTCCTGCGCCCGCTGCCGGTGCGCGTCCAGCGCCTCCGCCAGTCCGCGGATCCGCTCCTTCGCCGCCGCCTCCGCTGCCGGGAAGGGGAAGGGGTCGAAGCAGGGGGTCTTGTTGTAGACGGGCCGGTCCTCGAGCGTGCCGCCGGCCGCCAAGGCGTAGACGACGTGGATCCGGCTGGAAAGGACGCCGAGGTGAAACGCGTCGGCGGAACCAATCGCGATGAGTCGGTGCTCGGGCAGGACCTCGGCGCCCAGGAACATGAAGAGACGATGCTTGGCGGTCTCGACCGTCGCGATGTAGCGCGCCAGACCTTGTATCATGGCGCGCAGCTCCGGACGCGAACGGCCGAACAGCCACCACTTGCCGCGGAACTGTGCGTCGCGATTGGCATCACGGTCCGGCTTCGCATGGGCGAGCAAGTGGTCGTAGACGACCGGATATCGCTCCCGTGCCCGGTCGGCCGTCAGCCCGGTGAAGTCGATGACCCATGCGTTACGGCATTCGTCCAGTAGATCCCGGCCATTGCGCAGCGGCCGCACGCGGTCCACGATATCCGGAGCGCGGGTCTTCAGAAACCGTGTCGCAGAGTCCGCATCGATTACGAATCCACGGCCCGCGAGCATGACGCCCATCGACGTCACGCCGTTGTTCGAATGTAGCGGAGTCATCCCCTCCAACTCCGCCCCGATGGCAAGGCCCGAGCCGATGCGGCCGCGGAAATGGGTGAACACAACGTCGCGGGAGCCGTCCTTCACGGGCTTCTCGGCATGGACGATGTAGAGGTCGCCGGGAAGCGCGGACGGATCCGGCGGCGGCGGTTCGCGGATCATGTTCGGTTCCGGCAGCGCGTAGGTTGTCGCGCCGACGGTCATTGCAATGCGCACCGCGGCGCCGTCGGCCGTGTCGACCCACGGGTGGTCCGGGATGGCGAAGCGCAGGGAAAGGTTCCGGTCGAGCGCGCGCTTCACGATCCGCCGGTTGAACGTCTGGCGGATGCTGTTGGTGGTGATGAAGCCGAAGCGGCGGCAGCGGCCTTGCAGGGTTAGTTCGGCGGCCTTGTACCACCAGTACATGACGAAGTCGGCGGAGTCGGGAACGTCGGGGTAGGCGGCGCGGAGGGTTTCGGCGTAGCCGTCGCCGAGGTCCTCGCGCAGGCGCCCCTTGCCGAGGAACGGCGGGTTGCCGACGATAAAGTCGGCGTCGGGCCATTCGGCGGGACGCGGGTTGGTGTAGCGGCGGAGGATGCTGGTGCGGCTCTCGTCGGGCACGTCGCGGCCGGTGGCGGGGTCGGGCTTGGTGCTGTGGCGGTCCCACATCTCGACGAGCCTGCGTTCGTACTTCGCCGGGTGCGCGGCGATCTCATCCGCGGCGCGCCGGACTTCCTCGCGGACGGCGTCGGGCAGGCCGGGCAGGCTGGGGTTCTCGGCGGCCATCCGCCACGTGACGCGCTCCTCGACATCGTAGTCCAGCACGGCGTCGCGGCAGCGGATGTTCTCGAACTTCCGGAGGACCGGCTCCGCGGGCATCGTGCGGCCGCGGGTGCGGAAGTGCCACTGGAGGTGGCCGATCCAGAGGACGAGATCCGCGACGGCTGCGGCGCGCGGGTTGAGTTCGAGGCCGAGGAACTGGTGCGGGTCGACGGTGACGGTGGCGAGATCGAGCAGCGCCTGCGTGTCGCCGAAGCCCGCAAGCTGGTCGAGCACCTCGCCTTCGAGCCGCTTCATGAGCTCAAGCGTGACGTAGAGGAAGTTGCCCGAGCCGCAGGCGGGGTCGAGGACGCGCACGGCGCAGAGGCGGCCGTGGAAGGCGCGGACCTCCGCCACGGCCTCCTTCATGCGGCCGGCGCGGGCGAGGGTGACGGCCGCGGTGCGGGCGGCGGCCCAGTCCTCGCGGAGCGGCTCGATGACGGTCGGCAGGACGAGCCGTTCGACGTAGGCGCGCGGCGTGTAGTGGGCGCCGAGCTTGTGCCGCTCGCGCGGGTTCAGCGCGCGTTCGAGCAGCGTGCCGAAGATGGAGGGCTCGACGTTCTTCCAGTCGAGCTTTGCGGCGGAGCGGAGCAGGCCGAGTTGTGCGGCGCTGACGCGCGGCACGGAGCAGTCCTCGAACAGTCCGCCGTTGAATCGGAGCAGTTTCTGGCGGAGGACGGTGGAGTAGGCGCCGTCGTTCATCTCCCGGAACAGGGCGGTCACGAGCGGCACGAAGGCGCCGGCATCGCCCTGGATCTCGTCGAGCAGCCGGGAGAAGGAGTTCTTCGGCAGGAGGCCGACATCCTCGGCGAACATGCAGAAGAGGCAGCGGGCCAGGAAATCGGCCACAACCCGCGGGTCGTGGCCCTCGCCCTCGAACGACTTCGCCAGTTCCGCGAGGTGGGAGGAGACCTCGCGCGTGACGGCGGCGGCGCGGAGGGCCGGGTTCAGGGAGGCCGGGTCGAGCCAGATCGCGCGCAATCGCTCGCGGATCTCCGGCCGGTCGAGGTCGTCGAGCCGGATGCGGTGCGAGGTGGGATCGGGGAAGGGCAGGTAGGCTTTGCCCTTCTGCGTGAAGTCGGCGTAGAGCTCGAATGTGTGGCCGACGTCGACGACGAGGAGAAACGGCGGCGGGTCCTCGTCGGCCGGGAGGGCGCGGGCGTAGCGCTCGGCCTGGGCGCGGGCGCGGAGCATGGCGTCGTCCCAGCGGACGGTGCCGCGGACGGGTCCGCCCTTGCGCGGCGGCGGGGCGGTTTCCAGCTTCAGGTCGTCCGGCCGGGCGGGGTCGCGGTACTGCTTGGCTTCGAGAATGAACGAACCGCGGCGGTAGACATCGATGCGGCCGGGGCGGGTCTCGCCGGAAGGGTCGTGGAAGGTGACGGCGCGCTCGAAGACGTAGGCGTTCAGCGCGGTGTCGTCGCCCGCCGGGTCGGGGCGCGGCAGATCCAGCGCGTCGCACAGCTCGGAGAAGAACAACTGGCAGTTGGCCCTCTCCGCGCCCGCCGCGCCGCGCCATCGCGCAAGAAATGACTCCAGGTTGCCGGGACCGTCCATGGTGTCCGGGACGATACCCGTGCCGCCGCGCTTCCGGCAAGCGTCAACAGGGCGTTCATGGAGCACGGGCGTGGCGCGGGCTCCGGCGGCGGGTCACGGATTCGGGATGCTTCCGCCGAAGGGGGCGTTGGCGGGGGGCGGCTCCTCGACGATCGTGCGTGACGACGGGCCTTGGGGGCGCTGGAGCATCGCCCCGCGCGGGTCGATCAGGATGTCCTGGCTTGCGACGATCGCGAGGCCCTTGCGGCGGTTCTCCCACATCCGGAGCAAGGGGTCCGCCTCGGCCTTCCGGTCCCGGGCGGTCAGGATGTCGGCCGCGGCCATCACGGTCAGTCCGAGCGCGTTGACCATTTCGCCGTGCACGGTCGCCCCAGCCGGGGCGGCCGCATCGATCAGGGGCTGCCACAACTGCACGATGTCGTCCGGGGGGCCGTCCTGCGACGGGCTCTGCCAGGTGAAAAGGAGGCCCGAACGGTGCAGGGCGGACCACGCCTGGACCGGTTCCGGCTGGCGTCGCGAGGGGAGGATCAATGCCGGCCGGCGGGGGGCGAATCCGGCGATCTCCCGCATGGCCAGGAGGCCCAGTGCGTCGACGAGTTGGACGCCCGCGGCGCGGACGACCCGGTCGTCCTTCACGTGAACCTCGGCGAACTCCGAATCGCCCTGATCCCGGCGGCGGAGTGCGGCGGCGGCCACCGCCTTCGAGATCTCGGACGGGCGGACGGCGAGATCCTTCGAACACCGGTCGAGAGCGACGGTCAGGTAGGAGGGATCCATGAGGCGCGATGAGTTGAACAGGAGGACGTCGCGACGCGTTCCACTCTGCTGTTGCAGGAGCAGGACGGTCTCGAGGATGTCGTTGTGCACGAAGAGCAGGGCGTTCGTGGGGACCTGTCCGAGGATCGCCCCGGCGATTCCCGGAAGCCGTTTCGCCGGATCCGGGAAGCCGGCCTCGAAGGCCTCCGCCACCTTCATGGCTTCGAAGACATCCGCGTAGAAGGGCGGGAACTGCGGTCCCATGGAGCGGGCGAAGGCCGGCCATGCCCGGTTCCACGTGAAGCCGTTGGCCGTCTCGAATTCGCCGAGGTAGCGATCGAGCATCGCCCGGTGTCGCGCCTGGTACTCGGCGGGCAGGTTGGCCCACCGGGCCCGGATGCGATCGAGATGCGGCCGGAGAGCCTCCGCCCGCGTCTGCGCGAGGCACGGCGCGGTCGCGGCGATCATGGCGATCGCCAGAAACGGGACGATACGTCTCTTCATCTTCTCCAGCTCTCCGCCGATCCAGACGGCCATCTTTCCCCTGTGGCAACTGCGCAGAGGGAGGAGGCTACGCCGCAGCGAAAAGGAGTGTCAAACGGGAAGTGGCGGTCCCCGCCGGGCGGGGCGCAGCAGCAGCCGTCGCGCGTTTTGGACGTGGACACGGCGGGGCGGTGCGGGCAGACTGCGGATCCGCGGCCCGCACGATGCGGGGGCGATCGAAGGGGAGTTTCGACGATGACGACGAGTACAAGGATCTCGATGCTGGCGGCGTTCCTGGCGGGCGTTGCACTGTCGGCGGCGGCGGGAGGGCCGTTCGAGGGCCGGTGGGCGTTGACGATCCCCGGCGGCGGGGCGGGTTGGCTGGGCGTCGAGGCGAAGGACGGCGCCCTCTCGGGCTCGATCCTCTGGGGCGGCGGCAGCGTGGTCCCGGTCTCCGGCGTCACGGTCGAGGGTGATACGCTCCTCGTCACGCGCGTCTACGAATCGAAGAAGCCCGGGCCCGACGGCAAGCCGGTCGCAGTGAAGGAGACCGAGACGATCCGCGCGAAGGCCGACGGCGACGCGCTGGCGCTGACGACCGAGCGGCTCAAGGCCGACGGCAAGCGGACCGCCCCCGTCGCGTTCACCGGCAAGCGGATTCCGCCGATGCCTCCCGCGCCGGATCTCGCCAAGGTGAAGTTCGGCGCGCCGGTTGCGCTGTTCAACGGACGCGACCTCTCGGGCTGGCGCCTGATCGATCCGAACCAGCCCAACGGCTGGAGCGTGCAGGACGGCGTCCTGATCAACCGCACGCCGCAGGAGGAGGGGAAGCCGCACAAGCGCTACGCGAACATCCGCACCGATGCCGAGTTCGAGGACTTCCGCCTTGCCGTCGCGTTCCGGGTCCCGGAGAAGGGCAACAGCGGCATCTACCTGCGGGGCATCTACGAGGTGCAGGTCGCAGAGTCCTTCGGAAAGCCGGCCGACTCGCACGGCCTCGGCGGCGTCTACAGCCGCATCACCCCCACGAGCAATCCCGCGAAGCCCGCGGGCGAGTGGCAGACGATGACCATCACGCTGGTCGACCGCCATGTGACCATCGTTCTCAACGACACGACGATCATCGACAACCAGCCGGTCCTCGGCTGCACCGGCGGCGCGCTCACGTCCGACGAGTTCCGCCCGGGCCCGATCTACCTGCAGGGCGACCACACCGCGGTCGACTACCGGAGCCTCGTGCTGACGCTCGTGGTGAAATAGGGCGGTAGGAGGAAAT
>CAYRFK010000036.1:6302-29916 GCA_964423465.1 uncultured Verrucomicrobiota bacterium
GGATTAGTTGAGGAATTAGCCAACGAAGGGGAGGGAGGCGGACATGAACGTGGACCTGACCCACATCGCGCGGCAGTTCGCGATCGACGGGCGGCTGGTGACGATCAACCCCACCGGGTCGGGCAACGTCAACGACACCTATCTCGCCATCTTCCGCACGACCTTCGACGAGCACCGGATCATCATCCAGCGCATCAGCCGGCGCGTCTTCAAGCGGCCGGAAACGATCATGGAGAACCTGCGCAAGATCACGGCGCACGTCCATGCGCGGCTCGAGCGCGAGGCGGACGAGGCGGACCGCATCTGGCAGATGCCGGCGATCGTGCCCTGCCGCGACGGGCACGACTGGTTCGTCGACGGCGCCGGCGAGTACTGGCGCGCGCTCACGTTGATCGACTCCGCCCACGCGCCCGATTCCGCGCAAAGCGCCGAGCATGCCTACGAGGTCGGTTGCGTCCTGGGCCAGTTTCACCGCCTGCTCTCCGACATGGATCCCGCGCTGCTCGACAACCCGCTGCCCGGCTTCCACGTCACGCCGCTTTACCTTGAGAAGTACGACGCGGCCCTCCGCACGCCCGGCGCGGCTGCGGCGCTGAAAGCCTCCGTCGAGGCCCAGCGACTCGCCGGATTCGTCGAGGAGAGACGCGAGTTCGCGCATGTTCTCCAGAATGCGCTCGAATCCGGCGCCCTGAAGCTCCGGATGGTGCATGGCGATCCCAAGGTCAACAACATCATGGTGGACGACTACACCGCCAAGGGCACGGCGATCATCGACCTCGACACCGTGAGCCCCGGGCTGATCCATTACGATTTTGGCGACGCATTGCGTTCGATCGGCAACCCGGCCGGCGAGGAGGTGGCGATGCTGTCCAAGGTCGCCTTCGATCTCGACCTGTGCGACGGCTTCTGCCGCGGCTACATGCGGTTCGCCGGCGACTTTCTCACCGAGGCCGACCGGAACCACCTCTTCGACGCCGTGAGGTTGATCACGTTCGAACTCGGCCTGCGCTTCTTCGAGGACCACCTGAGCGGCAACCAGTACTTCAAGGTCCGCCATCCCGAGCAGAACCTGAACCGCGCCCGCGTCCAGTTCCGCCTCTGCGAGGTCATCGAGGCCCGCGAGCGTGCGGTCCGGACCATCCTGGCGGAGTGCTGAGCCGGAGTCATTCGGAGGAAGTCCGGGACAGGGCAGCGCATGGGGGCGATCGTTTCGGAGGGAGGAAGTGAGAAACTCCAAACTCCAAGGAAGTTGGAAGTAGGAAGGAACGAAGGGAAGAAAGGCCGGATGGGCTGTTGGGGAGCAGCCGGTTGTCGGCGGGAAACGGCGCCCCTCCGACTTCATCCCTTTTTCCTTCCAACTTCCTTGGAGTTTGGAGTTTCCCTACTTCTTAAAGCGATGCCTGCGCTCACCATGTGATGCTCATCCTCTCTTCCTCCCGGTGGAAATCCCCCGCTTGGCGGGGTATCGTCTGCCTGCCATGGATGCGTGCTGTCCCATCTGTCCTTCCTCCGCACGCCGCGCGTCGTTCGACCCGCGGACCGTCCGTCGTGACTTTCCGGTGCTGCAGCAGACCGTGCGCGGAAAGCCGCTGACCTATCTCGACAACGCGGCGACGACGCAGAAGCCGTCGGAGGTCATCCAGGCGGTCTGCCAGTACTACGGCACCTGCAACGCGAACGTCCACCGCGCCTTCCATTTCCTCGCCGAGGAGGCGACGCGCCGCTACGAGGATGTCCGCAAGGCCGCCGCGGCCTGGATCGGCGCCGGGTCGCCGCGCGAGATCATCTTCACCCGCGGCACCACCGAGGGCATCAACCTCGTCGCCCATGGCTGGGCGCGGAAGTTCCTGAAGCCCGGCGACGCGATCCTGCTGACGGAGATGGAGCACCACAGCAATCTCATCCCGTGGCAGCTTGCGGCGAAGGCGACGGGGGCCGCGCTGCGGTTTGTTCCGGTGCTGCCGGACGGCACGCTCGACCTCGATGCGTTCCACCGCCACCTCGCGGACGGCGCGGTGAAGCTGGTCGCCGTGACGCAGATGTCGAACGTCCTCGGCACCGTGAACCCCGTCCGCGACCTTGCCGCCGCCGCGCACAAGGCGGGCGCGCTGATGCTCGTCGACGGCGCCCAGAGCGTCGCGCACATGCCGGTCTCCGTCCGCGACCTCGGCTGCGACTTCCTCGCGTTCTCCGGCCACAAGATGTGCGGGCCGATGGGCATCGGTGTGCTGTACGGGCGCGCGGACCTGTTGGAGGCGATGGACCCGTTTCTCGGCGGCGGCGAAATGATCGACCGTGTCGGGCTCGAGGATTCGACGTGGGCGGAGATCCCCCACAAGTTTGAGGCGGGCACGCCGAACGTGTCGTCGGCGATCGGGCTGGGCGCCGCGTTCGACTATCTCAACCGCCTCGGCCGTGAAACGCTGGCGGACTACGAGCGCGGCCTCACCGGTCGCGCCGTCGACGCGCTGCGCGCCCTGCCCGGCGTGCGGGTCTTCGGCGATGCGCCGGAGCGGGGTGGGGCGGTGTCGTTCGATGTGGACGGCGTCCACCCGCACGATCTGGCCCAGTTTCTCGACGGCGACGGCATCGCGATCCGCGCCGGCCACCTCTGCTGCCAGCCGCTGATGCGCCGCCTCGGCGTGCCGGCCGTCAACCGCGCCAGTCTCGCGTTCTACAATCTCGAGGAGGAGGTCAACCGCCTTGCCGACGCCATCGGCAGGGCGCGTGCCTACTTTGGCCATGGAGCTTGATTCCCTCTACCAGGAGGTCATCCTCGACCACTACCGCCATCCGCGGAACGCGGGAAAGGTCGCGGATGCCGAGGTCGCGGCGGAGGAGGTCAATCCATCCTGCGGCGACCACATCCGCCTGGCCGTCAGCGTGAAGGACGGCCGCATTGATGACGTCCGCCACGACAGCCACGGCTGCGCCATCTCCACCGCCGCCGCCTCGATGATGAGCGACTTCGCCGTCGGCCGCACCCCGGAGGAGTTCCGCAGCACCGCCGACGCCTTCATCGCAATGATGCGCGGCGAACGCGACTGGGACCCGCAGGGCATGGAGGATCTCGAGGCCCTCTCCGGCGTCCGCGATTTCCCCATGCGCATCAAATGCGCCACCATGTGCTGGCACGCGATGAAGAAGGCGCTGGAGAAGGCCGGCGGGTGACGGGTATCGAACCCTCCTTCGCCAAGGCTTCGGAGGGCGGGCATCGAACGCCGAACATCCAACATCGAACATCGAACACCGAACTGCGGACTCAACAGCCAACGGCCAACCTCCAACAACCAACATCCAATGGGCGTGATGGAGGCCGGGCTATGCGAGGCCGAAGAGAGCGTTACGGTGCGCCGTGTCCGGGCTCGCCGTAGATCGCCCCATCAGCGGGGAGGCGATCCACGGTGCCTTCCACCCTCCACCCTCAACCGTCCACCCCCTGCCACCTCACGCGCGGATCGCGTCGAGGGTCGCCTTGCGGAATGCGGCGTGGATGCGGCCGTTGGAGGCGAGGTAGCGCATCGTGTAGTCGCCGAGGTCCTCGAGCATCTCGCAGGTTCCCCCGGCCCGCTCGACGAAGAGGGCGCCGGCGGCCAGGTCCCAGAGGTGGATCGTCGTCTCGACATAGCCGTCGCCGCGGCCGCAGGCGACGTAG
This sequence comes from uncultured Verrucomicrobiota bacterium, assembly GCA_964423465.1. Lineage (GTDB taxonomy): Bacteria > Verrucomicrobiota > Kiritimatiellia > PWTM01 > PWTM01 > VGWF01. Next base: position 9,958 of record CAYRFK010000036.1, read on the forward strand.
CAGAGCTCGGCCGCCGCGGAGCCGAGGATCCGAAGCTTCTGGACGTCCTTCGCGAGACGCGTCGTGACGCGCATCGAGACGCCGTCATCGCCGTCGGTCTCGATCATGCCGGTGTAAACGATGCTGTGCGCGAGGTCAGCCGTGTCGGACACGCGCACCGGCGCGCCGTTGAGCGTTGCGGGGCCGTCAATCGTCGCCGCGTAGATCTCGCCGAGCATCGGGAGGGACACGGCGCCCGCGACGGTGCGGCCGTGGTGCTGGACGGCGATCGAGTTGCCCCAGTAGGGGACGCCGTGGGAGAAGTTGACCGTGCCGTCGATCGGGTCGATCACCCAGCGGTACTCGCCGTCCTCCCGCAGCCCGCGCTCCTCGCCAAGCAGCGCGTGGTCGGGGAACTCGCGGCGGACGACCCCGCCGGCGACGCCCTGGCATTCGACGTCCAGCGCGAGCTTCACGTCGTGCGCGCCGACCTCCAGCGTCTCCGTGCGCCGCGAGAAGTTGTCCACCGCGTGCCGCCCCGCCGCCTGGGAGGCGGCGATGCAGATGTCCAGCAGCCGGGATGTTGAAACCGGGTTCATCGGGCTCCGTGCGCCGGTGGGTTGATCCGGCGCGAAAGACTCACAGAATACCCCCGCCCCGCCCGCCGCACAATCGCGGGTGGAGGAGTGGGTGGAGGAGGAGTCGGCGCGCGGGTGCGGGGTGGTCGTGGGGCTGGGGGGGAGTGGCCCGCGTGTGGGTGCGTATCGTTGCGGCGTTACGGTGCCCGGGTTTGTTGTGGCCGGATATCGCAGACTGTGCTAATATTATGACAATCAATCCAATTGGGCGGGTGGTGATGTTGTGTCACCGTGAGCCCGCATCCGATCCAGGCAAGACAGAGAAAGGGATATACTCCATGGGCTTCAAGATTCCGGGTCCCAAGGGCGCCGCGCTGGGCACATACAAGCCTCAATGCGAAGCATGGGTCGATGCGTTCATGGCGGGCGATCAGTTCAAGTATGAACAGATCCGCAAGACCATCGATGCGCAGCCGAAGAGCAAGGAACGCGACATCGCCATCGCCTATCTCGAGAAGAAGACGAAGGTTGGGGTCCAGTCCCGCGCCTCGGCCGAGCCGCCCGCGAGGAAGACCCCCATCGACACCATGCGCCTGGCCGTCAACCTTCTGGTGCTCAGCCGGAAGCCGTTCGCCGAGGCGTTGATGGAGGCCGTCCAGGCCGACAAGGTGACCGAGATGATGCTGCACGAGGTCAAGACGGTGTGCGACACCGCCCTGGTTGCCGTGAAGCGGCACTCCGAGTTCCGCGACATCTTCAAGGTTCCCGACTCGATCAAGTAGGGCGGCAAGCCGCCGGTCCGGCGGCTTGCGGGGCCTTGGCGGATTCGACTACGATGCGGTCGCATCGCGGGTGCTTGACGCGGTGCGTGGAGAACCCGGATCGTCATGAAGAAGAACCCCGCCGCCGGCCCGGGCCACGACATGAACGATCCGCTGCGGTTCGCCGCGGTCGTTGCTCACCAACTCAAGTCACCCATCGGCGCGGCCGATACCGTGCTGCGCACACTGCTGGGCGAACTCGCCGGTCCCCTTGCGCCGCGGCAGAAGGACCTTTTGGAGCGGGCGGACGTCCGGCTGCAGGAGGCGCTCGAGACGGTGCGCCGGCTGCTTTCCATTGTCCGCAAAGAGCGGGGTGTGGACGCGGTTTGTGATGCGGCCGCCGCGGTGCGGGGCGTGCATCAGCAGTGGCTCGACGAGGCGGGGCGGCGCGACATCGGGCTCTCGGTCGACGTGCGCATCGAGCCGGCGTTCGTCCGGGCGGGCGACGATTCCATCACGGAGGCGTTGCGGGCGCTGATCGAGAACTCGCTCAAATACACGCCGCGCCACGGTCAGGTCCGCCTGCTTCTTGCCGAGGACGAGGCGGGCGGCGGGATCCGGATTGCGGTCGGCGATTCCGGTCCCGGCGTTGCGGAGGACCAGCGCGCGCGGATTTTCGAGCCGTTCCACCGCGGCGCCCCGGCTGTCCGCGGATCGACGCCCGGCGTCGGACTCGGCCTCGCGTTCGTCAAGGCGCTGGTGGAGGGGGCGGGCGGCACCGTCTCTGTCGGCACCTCGGATCTGGGCGGCGCGGAATTCACGCTCCGCTTCTCCGCCGCGGAGGCTGCGGCTCCCGTGCCCGTGGAGAGCCGCGGGTTGCGCGTGGTCATTGTCGGCGGCGTGGCTGCGGGGCCGAAAGTGGCGTCGAAGGTCATCCGTCTGCTGCCGGACACCGAGGTCACCATCGTTGACCGGGGCGAACTGCTCTCCTACGCCGGCTGCGGGCTTCCGTACTACGTGTCCGGCGTTGTCCGGGACCGACGCCAGCTGGTTTCGACGCCGTTGGGTGCCGTGCGCGATCCGGTGTTCTTCCAGAACGTGCGAAATGTGACGGCGCTCAACCGGACCAGTGCGCTGGAGATCGACCGTGCCGGGCGCCGCGTGCGCGTGCGCGACCTGAAGCGTGGCGACGAGCGGTGGGTTCCATACGACAAGCTCGTGTTGGCCACCGGCGCCCGCCCGGTCATTCCGGACCTGCCGGGCCACACGCTGGAGCGGATCTACACCCTGCACGGCGTGCACGATGCCGAGGGCATCCGCCAGTTCCTGGCCGACGGCCGGGCCACGGATGTCGTCCTCGTTGGCGGGGGCCTCATCGGCGTGGAAATGACGAAGGCCCTGGCCACGCGCGGCTGCCGCGTGACGATCGTGGAACGCCAGTCCCAGATTCTCGGCATCCTCGATTGGGAGATCGCCCGCCTGCTCGAGCAGCATCTCGAGTCCAACGGCGTCCGCGTGATGACGAACGTCCACGTCACCGGCTTCCGCGGCGAGGGTTTCGTGCGGGCGGTCCTGACCGACGGGGGCGAGATACCGGCGGACCTGGTGGTGCTTTCCGCCGGTGTGCATGCGGAAACGACGCTGGCCCGTGCGGCGGGGCTGGAGATCGGAACGACCGGGGGCATCCGGGTCGATGCGTGCATGCGCACCTCCGACCCCGACATCTACGCCGCCGGCGACTGCGTCGAGAATCTCGACATCCTCACCGGGCTGCCCTGCTATGTGCCGCTGGGGTCGACAGCCAACAAGCAGGGCCGCGTGGCGGCGGTCAACCTGTGCGGCGGGACGGACCGTTTTCCCGGGATCCTCGGCACAGTGATCTGCCAGGTTTTCGACTACGGCGTCGGACGGACGGGCCTCAGCGAGCGCGATGCGCGCGCTGCGGGGCGCGACGTCGTCACCGTGCTCTCCGCCGCGCCGGACCGCGAGCACTTCCTCCCCGGGGCGCGCCTCCTGATGATCAAGCTCGTCGTCGAGCGCGGCACGCGGCGGTTGCTGGGCGTCCAGACGCTGGGACCGGGCCACGGCGACAAGCGCATCGACGTGGCGGCCACCGCGATCACCGCGGGCATGACCGTCGACCAGATTGCCAACCTCGACCTCGGGTATGCGCCGCCGTTCGCGCCGGCGATGGATAACCTGATCACGGCATGCAACATCGCGAGGAACAAGCTGGAAGGCCTTCTGACGGGCATCCCGCCGGTCGAGGCCCGGCGGCTTCTCAAGGAGAACCGGGAGGCGATCCTTCTGGATGTCAGCACGCCGCGCGAATACGAGGAGATGCGCATCCCCGGGTCGCGGCTCATTCCGCTCGGATCCCTTCGCGGCCGGCTGCGGGAACTGCAGACGGACGCGGTGATCGTCGTCTGCTGCCGCAATTCCATCCGCGGCTACGAGGCCTCCATCATTCTTCGCGCCGCGGGGTTCGGCAAGGTCCATGTTCTTGACGGCGGGGTCATCATGTGGACGTTTGAAAAGATCTACGGGGCCGGATGATTTCTCGTTGAGCCGTGTGCGGGTGGGCGGGTACACTGCGGGGGTCGTCGCGTCGCGGGGCGCGCGAAGTGTGCCACATCATTGGAGTTAACGCATGAATACGCCGGTCACGAAGTTGATTGAAGCCAAGCAGGTCAACACGGTCAGCGTGGGGCCGGACACGTCCGTGTTCGATGCAGTCAGCCTCATGACCGAGCACAGGATCGGCGCGGTGCTCGTGCGCGACGCAGCCGGCATCCCGGTCGGGATCTTCTCCGAGCGCGATTGCTTCAAGAAGGTGCTGCTGGCCGAGAAGGCGCCGCGGCATGTGTGCGTGGGCGAGGTGATGACGAAGGACTTGGTGACGACCGACGCCGAGCGATCGGTCGAGGCATGTCTCGGCGTGATGACGGAGCGGCACATCCGCCATCTCCCCGTGATGAAAGGCCGCGAGGTCATCGGACTGATCTCGATGCGCGACGTCGTCCGCCACCTGGTTGAGGAGCGCGGCCAGATGATCAGCAATCTCGAGAAGTACATCGGCGGCGCGATGTAGGTCGTGATGCGGTGGTTCGCGCGGTTGGGCGGGATGGCGAACAAGTCGGGAGGCGGGCCATGAGCGATCGGAAACATGTGATTCTCGGGGTCCATATCACCGACCGCGTGAAGCACGCGGAACGGGTTCAGCAGGTCTTCACGGAGCACGGGTGTCAGATCAAGACACGCCTGGGGCTGCACGATGCCGACGAATCCTACTGTTCGCCCAACGGACTTATCCTGCTGGAAGTCGTGGGCGGAGCCAAGGCTGTGGCGGCGCTGGAGCAGGGCCTCAAGGCCGTTGCCGGCGTTGACGTGAAGAAGATGGTGTTCCGCCACTGATCGGATTCGGCGGCCTTCGCAGGTTTTGCCTGTGGCGGAATTGCGGCGGCCGGGAACGCGGTGCGGATCAGTACTGCCCGGGCATCATGCTCCCGGGCATGAGGAGCTGGCCTTCCCACGACTCCTGACGGCCCCACGGGAGATCCGACTCCGCATCGGGGTCGTCGATCGTTGCGCAGCCGGCGGCGCCAAGCATCAGCGCAAGTGCCGCCAGCAGCCCCAGGATGGACTCACGCGCCTTCATGGACGGTTCTACTTGGGCGGCCACAGCGACGGGGGCGCCTTGTAGCCCTGCATTTCCAGAACTTGGAGCGTGATCTGGCCGCCGAAACACAACGCGGCCAGGATGGCGAGGAACCCGAGCACCTTAATAAAGAACATTGTCACCCTCCTGCAGCGGGCCGGCGACCCAGTCGGTCTGGATGTCCGCGATGGCCATGTGCTCCTGGGCGTTCGTGATGCGCACCCGGCCGACCAGCTGGTCGGCGCGGTGCACCAGCATGAACGCATTGTTCACGAGGCCTTCCTTGGTTCCGATGTCGAGAACGACGAAGTTCCAGTCCGGATTGACGACGACGATCTTCCCGCTCAAGCCCTTGGGCATCTGCTTCACGATGGTGGGATCGTTGAGGTAGCGGGCGAGTTCAACCTCGAGCCGCTGGTTCTCGTCGTTGAGTTCGACCTTCTCGTTCTCCAACTTGGCGATCTGCGCCTTCTGCGTCTCGATTGTCCGTCCGAGTTCCGCGATCTGCCCCTCGATGGTGCCGATCTTCTGCTGGGCCTGGGCCAGCTCGGCCTCCTTCTGCACCAGCCGCTCGTTCAGCGCCGCGATCTCCTTGCGGGCCGTATCGAGTTCCTGCTTGGTCTGTGCCAGTTCCTGCTGCGTCTTCGCGAGTTCGTCCTGCGTCTTTTTCAGGTCGTCCTTCGTCGTGAAGAGCTGCTCGTACCGGTTGTCGGCGAGGGCCTCCAGCACGCGAAGCTGGCTCCCCATGGTGGCCGAGTTCATCAGGCCGTTGGCGCTGATCTTCTGGTCGATCGCCTCGATGTACGGCTCCTTGGGCGCCGTGAGCGTCTGGGCGACGTCCATGACCGCCTTCTCCAGCGTCTGCACGCTGTTCTTCCGCTCGTTCCGCTGCTCGAAGAGCATGTACTCCAGGACAGCCGCGCCGACGGCCATCAGGAAGAGCAGGATTACAAAGACTCGCAATACCTTCGCCATGGTCGGCCCCTCGTTACATCGTCGTTACTGAATGAACACCCGGTCCCCCGGCTGCAGCGGGGTCGTCACCCAAGCCTGCTCGACATCCGCCACGGACATCTGGTCGCGCACATCGGAAATGCGGATCCGGCCCACCAACTGCTCGCCACGATGAACGAGCATCTGCTGGTTCCGCTGCAGGCCGTTGAACTTGCCGATATCCAGCACGACGAAATTCCACTCCGGATCGACCATGAGGATGTGCCCGTTAAGGCCCTTCGCCACGTCCTTGCTCGGAATGGGCGGCGGGATGAACGGTGCGATCGCATCCTCGAGCCGCTTTTTCTCTTCCAGCAGCTTCGTCTTGTCCGTGTCGAGCTGGGCCATCTGCTTCTTCTGTTCGCCGATCTGCCGCTCGAGTTCGGCGACCTGGCCCTCCAGTTCCGCGATCTTCTGCTGGGCCTGCGCGATCTCCGACTCCTTCTTCGTCAGCTTCTCGTTGAGGGAGGCGATCTCCTGGCGGGCGGTGTCCAGCTCCTGCTTCGTCTGCGCGAGTTCCTGCTGGGTCTTCGTGAGTTCGTCGCGGGTCTTCTTCAGATCATCCTTCGTCGTGTAGAGCTGCTCGTAGCGCGCCACGGTGTTGGATTTCAGCACGTCGATCTGCGCGCCCATCGTGGCGGTGCTTTTGAGGGCGGCCACGTCGACACCCTTCTCGATGGCCGGGATATAGGGATCCCGGGCCGCGTTGATCTTCTGCGACACGCGGGCAAGCCCCGTTCCGAGGGTTTCCTGCCGCTTGGTCAACTCCACGCGCTGGGAGTACATGATGTACTCCAACGCCAAGGCGCCGATGCCGAGCAAAAACATCAGGATCAGAAAAACTCTCAGTACCTTGCCCATCGCCATGCCTCCCGAGCGGCGCCTGGTCTGAGGCGCCCCGGACGTACCTGTGGATAATGAACCCGAAACTGCCCTCCGGCGCAATCGCAAAGTGAAGGGCCGATCCTGCTTGGCGGCGGAACGGCTCCCGGCTACCGTCGCCTCATGACGATCCACAGCCCACTGGAACCCTGGCCGGTCGCCCTTTCGATCGCCGGATCCGACAGCGGAGGCGGGGCCGGAATTCAGGCGGATCTCCGAGCGTTCTCGGCGTTCGGCGTGTTCGGGACCACCGCACTGACCTGCGTCACGGCGCAGAGCCCGCTGGGTGTGACCGCCGTCGGGTCCCTGGCGCCGGACCTGGTTGCGGCGCAGATCGATGCGGTGACATCCGCGTTCCCCGTGGCGGCGGCCAAGACCGGCATGCTTTACTCGGCGGCCATCATGGAGGCCGTTGCGGAGTCGCTCCGGCGTCATCCGGTCGCAGCGCTCGTGGTTGACCCCGTCATGGTCGCGGCGAGCGGGGCGCCACTGCTGCAGGCGGACGGTCTGGCGGCCATGGTGCGGTGCATTCTTCCGCTGGCCCGCGTCGTCACCCCAAATCTTCACGAGGCGGAGCTTCTGCTGGGCCGGCCGGTCGGCCGCGCTCTTCGCGAGGCGGCGGTGGAACTCGCGGATCGTCTGGGCGTGGCCGTCGTCGTGAAGGGCGGGCACGTCCCGGGCGATTGCATGGAAAATATTCTCTGCGACCGCGGCGTGGTGAAGGTCTTTCCAGCCCTCCGGGTCGCCGGGGCAAGCCCCCATGGTGCCGGATGCACCTTCTCCGCGGCGATCGCGGCAGGTCTTGCCGTCGGCCGGACGCTGGATCGTGCCGTCGAGGATGCCGTTGATTTCGTCGCCAAGGCGTTCCGCGGGGCACGCAGTGCCGGCGGACACCGCCTGCTTGATCCGTTTGCGGAATGGAACCGCTGAACGTCCAGCCGTCCGTGCCCGTCCGCCGCCCCCTCGTCGGCGTCGCCCTCCTGTTCATCGCCGGCATGGCGTCGGCCCGATTCTGCCCGGGCGTTCCCGTGGGTGGCCTTCTTGCGTCGTCGTCGGCCGCGGTGGTCCTTGCCGTCGCGATCCGCAGAAGCTCATGGTCGACGCCGATCCTGCATGCGGTCGTGGGGCTCGCCGGCTTCATCCATGGCGCGCTTGCCGAACCCGGCCGGTCGGCCCTGGACCTGCGCCGGATGCTGACGCGGCCGCGGGAACAGGTCGAGGCCGTGGTCTTCGTGGCGGGGGCGCCGTCGGAATTGCCGCGCATCCGGGAGGATCGTGAAGCATGGACGTTCGAAGGTCGGATCGAGGCGGTGCGCCACGCCACGCCTGGCTGGCGGACCGCTGCCGGAACGGTTCGTGTACGGATGGCCGTTGAGCCCGGACTGACGCCGCCGTCCTACGGCGACCGGTGGCGGATGGGCGCCGTCTGCAGCGTCGATCCGCAGCGGGGCGGTCTCGTCCTCGATGTGTCGGCGGGCGCCTCCGCACGGTTGGATTCGGGCGGCGGAAGCGCGCTGATGCGCTGGTGCTACGCGCGTCGCGAGGCGAGCCGCCGCCTGCTCGCCCGTGGTGTCGAGGACTGGCCGGACAGCACGGGCATCGTCACAGCCCTCGTGCTGGGCTATCGCGAGGATGTCCCCGCCGCCGTGAGCGAGGCCTTCATGCGAACCGGCACGGCCCACATCTTCGCCATCTCCGGGCTGCACGTCGCCATCCTGGCTCTTGTCATCCTGGCGGTTCTGCGTACGGCCGGGCTGCCGCGGCCGCTGTGGGCGGTCGGACTGATCCCGCTTCTGACCCTCTACACGCTGTCCACGGGGGCGGCCTCGAGCGCGGTCCGCGCGCTGCTGATGGCGTCGGCCTACTGGGCGGCGCCGCTCGTCCGCCGCCGGCCCGATGCGCCGTCGGCGCTCGCCATGGCCGCCCTTGCAATTCTGGCCGTCCGTCCGGACCAGTTGGTCGACGCGGGCTTCCTGTTCTCGTTCGCGGCCGTCGCGGGGCTCATCGTTCTGGGTCCCGTGATTCTCCGCCCGATGGGCGCGTGGATCCCCCCGCGGGAAACGGATGAGGACGTTCCGCGGTCCGTGCGGGTCGGCCGCATGGCGGCGCGCTGGATGACGGGGCTGGTTGCGACCTCGATCGCCGCGTGGATTGTTTCGACGCCGCTGACCGCCTACTTCGGCAACCAGGTCTCGCCCGCGGCGCTCCCGGGGAACCTGTTCGCGGTCCCGGGCTCATTCCTCATCGTCCTCACCGGATGCCTCTCCCTCGTCGCCGGCCCGATCTGGGGCGCGGCGGCCGAGGTCTTCAACCACGCCAATGCCGCCTTCAGCGGGGCCATGTCGGCCCTGACCGGCGCGCTTTTCCGGGTTCCGGGCAGCCATGCCTTCGTGCAGTCCCCGCCCGGCTGGTCGCTGGCGCTGATCTACGGGGCCATCGTCGGGCTGCTGGTCCTGCGCGGCCGGCCGCGCACGGTTCTCGTCGGCGCCGTCGCGGTGGTGGCCGCCGCCGGGATCGCGCGGTACACGACGGAGGATCGCGTCCGCGTCATCCTGGCGCCGGCCGACCTGGCCCCCGCCGTGCTGGTCGATGTGCCCGGCGGGGACGATGTTCTGATCGACCCCGGCCCCGCATGGAAATCAGCGCGGACGCTCCGCTGGCTGCGGTCCCGCGGCGTCGACCGGCTGGGCGAACTCTGGCTGACCGCCGCGGACGCCTCCCATGCGGGCGCCGCGTCAAACGTTCTTGCCTGCATTCCGGTCGGGAGCGTCCGCCGGACCTCGGATCCCGGCCGCTCACGCGTCGTGCGCGCCCTGGCGGACGAATGGACCGCCGCGGGAAGGGATGCCACGCTGCTGTCGGCCGGCGGCCACGGCACACTGCGCGGCGGGGCTGTGTGGGACGTCTTTCATCCGGTCGCCGGCGCCGCCCACCCACGCGCCGCCGATGGGACCGCCCTTGTCCGCATCGGTCGCGGCACCCGGGCCGTGCTCCTGGCCGGCCCCGCCGCCGCGCCGGCGCGCGGGGCGCTGGAGGAGGGACCGTTCGATCCGGGTGCGACGGTGGTCGTCATGGACCGCGAACCGGAAGCCGGCGACGCGGGCTGGCTCGCCGCCACGTTCGCGGAACGCCTTGTCGTCCGCCCGACGCCCGAGGCGTTCCACGCAACGCTTGGCGCGGACGGTGTGCTGCCGCCCGGCGTCCTCGTCGAGCGCCCGGAAGGCGAATGGGACATCGGGTTGAGGTGAGCCGGCAGCCGTGGGGACGAGAAAAGTGCGGCTGTATGGCCGTGGGGACGTCGAACGGGCTGGGTGTCCGGTAACGCGTGCGAACCGGCGGCATCCCGGTCAAATCAGCGAATGGCCTGGGTGAGGTCGCCGACGAGCTTCTGGAAGTCGGGGCGGGCGCGGAGCGATTCAAACTCGGGGCGGTTAAGCCAGACGAGGGCGGCGCGGGCGTCCACCAGATCCACGCCGCGCTGGAGGATCTTCATGGCATCATCGGGCTGTCCCGTGTGCGATCGCGCCTCGGCGAGGCGGAAGAGGATCGGCGCGGCGGGCGTCACGCGGGCCGCCTCCTCGAGAACACCCGCGGCGTCGGCCCAGCGGGACAGCCTCAGCAGGGCCACGGCGTACATGAGGCAGGCTTCGGCGTTCTGCGGCGCGTCGCGGACGACGTCCGCGAGAGTCTCCGCAGCACGGTCCATTTCGCCGGCGCGGTAGTGGAGAAGGCCAAGATTCTGGCGCGCCGGGGCGTAGGCGGCGTCGAGTTCCAGTGCCTTCCGGAAATCCCGGGCGGCCTCCTCGCGCCGGTCCTGTCCCAAACGTGCGACGCCGAGGTTGTTCAGCAGCGGGGCCGATGCCGGGCGCTTGGCAGTCAGGGCGGCAAAGACCTCGCCGGCCTTCTCGTAGTCCTTCAAACGCAGATGGCAGAGTCCGACGGACTCGTCGAGTCGCTCGATTCCGGGAAGGATGCGGCGCACTTCCTCGAAGGCGCGCAACGCGCCCGCCCAGTCACCGTCCTCATATGCCCGTTCGCCGTGGCGGAGTTGGATCGCCGCCTGCTTGATCCAATGCGGCGTAAGGGAGGCCACGCCGCCCGGTGGCGGGGTCTCGAGCTCCACATCGCCCAGTTCGTCCAGGACCAGGCGCCCCTCGGGGTCGATCCCCACGGGAGCGCTGTAGGTTCCCTGCGGCGCCAGTTGGACCGGACCGCCGGATGTGTCGCTGCTCCGGGCGCGGGACAGGATTCTGTGCTGGAAGTACACCACGCCGATCAGAACGCCGACGAAGAGAAGGAGAAGCGTTACGAGGATGAATGTCTTCCACTGCTCGCGGGTGGCCTTCCACCAGCGTTCGTCGGCCTCGATCCGGGGCCGATCGTCCAGCATGGGCCGATCCCGTTCACGGGAACTATAGATGTCTTTCGGGGTGTCGTTCATCAACAGACCCGGGACCACGCTTCGTGGCCGACGGCTTTGTTGCGACGGTAGCCAAAGGGGCCGGGATCGGCAAGGTATTTGTCGTCCGGATCGGGTTCTTCTTGCGTGAGAACCCAGTTCGCAGCATCGTGGGGGCACGATGCGCATTCTTGGGATCGAGACCTCCTGCGACGAGACGTCCGCGGCCGTGGCGGACGGTCCGCGGTGCGTGCTGTCCAACGTCATCCACACCCAAATCGCCCAGCACCAGCCCTACGGCGGCGTGGTTCCCGAAGTCGCGGCGCGATCGCACGTCGAGCGCCTTCCGGGGATCGTCGCGGAGGCGATGGAGAGGGCGTCGACGCCGTGGGAGGCCCTGGATGCGGTCGCGGTGACGTCGGGGCCCGGCTTGGCGACGTCCCTGCTGGTCGGCGTGGCGGCCGCCAAGGCGTTCGCGATCCGACTCGGACGCCCGTTGTATTCCGTCCACCATCTTGACGGCCATCTCTACTCGGTCTTCCTCAATCCTTCGTTCCCCGAGGATCTCCGGACCGCGGATGGACTGGCCCTGCTGGTCTCCGGCGGACACACGAGCCTCGTGCGGATCCGCGGCGGCCGGCGGGGCGGCCTGCTTGGCGCCACGCTGGATGACGCCGCGGGCGAGGCCCTCGACAAGGGCGCGAAGCTGATGGGGCTCGGCTATCCCGGCGGCCCCCTGGTGGAGAAGGCGGCGGCGGGGGGCGATCCGGCCCGGTTCGGCTTTCCGCGCGGGCTCGGTCCGGGGACGAACAATGCGCCGTGCGGCGGGCTGCGGCGCGATCTCTGTTTCAGCTTCAGCGGGCTCAAGACCTCGTTGCTCTACCATCTGCGGGATCATCCGGAGGGCCTGGATCCGGCCCGCGACCTGCCGCACGTGGCCGCGTCGTACCAGGAGGCGGTGGTCGACGCCCTGATCGGCCGCGTCCGCCGTGCCGTCGAACTGGTCCGCCCCTCGTTCCTCGCCTGCGCCGGCGGCGTCGCCCGCAACCGGCGCCTGCGGGAGAAACTCGCGGACTTCGCAGCGGTTGCCGGGATCCCCCTGATGCCGGCCCCGCCCGAATTCTGCACGGACAACGCCGGCATGATCGCTGCGGCCGCGGCCGCGGGGCTCGCATCACTGGCGGATCCCCCCGGCGCGCTGGAGATCCGTCCGACCTGGCCCCTGCCGTTGGAGGACGGCCCCGGGGTCGCCCCGTGAGCCGGCACGGCGGACTCGTGATCGCAGGCCTCCTGGCCGGACTCGGGGTCGCCACAGCCGCGGAGCCCCGGCCGTTCGTCCACCCGGGCATGCTTCACACGCGGGATGCCTTTGTCGGGATCCGCGCGCGGCTTGCGGCGGGGCGCGAGCCGTGGACCTCAGGCCTCGCGAAGCTCCGTGCGGATCCCCATTCCCGCGCCGACTGGCGCCTTCGGGGGCCCTTTGAAGCCGTCGTTCGCGACCCGGCCGGAAGCCGCCGCCTTGCGGAGTTCGATGCGGATGCGAACGCCGCCTACCAGAATTCGTTGATGTGGTGCCTGACCGGCGACCGCGCGCATGCCGCAAAGGCCGCGGCGATCCTCGATGCCTGGTCCGGTACCTTGCGGGCGATCACGGGGCGCGACAAGGAACTGGGCGCCTCGCTCGGCGGGTTCAAACTGCTCAACGCGGCGGAACTGCTCCGCCACACCGACTCCGGGTGGACACCCGGGGGGGCCGCGCGATTCGGGGACATGACGCGCCGCGTCCTCGTGCCCGTGGTTCGCGACTTCGCCCCCCACGCCAACGGCAACTGGGGCACCGGCTGCATCAAGACGCTCATGGCGGCGGGCGTGTATTTGGACGATCGCGCGCTGTTCGACCGTGCTGCGGACTACTACCTGCGCGGCGCCGGCAATGCGTGCCTGACGAACTACATCGTCAACGCGACCGGTCAGTGTCAGGAAAGCGGTCGAGACCAGCAGCACGTGCAGCTCGGCCTCGGCCACCTCGCGGAGGCCTGCGAGGTCGCGTGGAACCAGGGGGTCGACCTCTACGGCGCCGGCGACAATCGCCTCCTCGCCGGCTTTGAGTACACCGCCGCCTACAATCTGGGCGGGGAGGTGCCGTTCGTCCGGCACGTCGATACGACCGGAAAGTACCGATGGGGCCGCATCGCGGAGGACGGCCGCGGTCGGCTCCGCCCCGTCTTCGAGATGGTCTGGAGCCACTACGGCCTCCGGCGCGGCCTCCCCGCACCGTACACGCGCCGGGCGGCGGAGAAGCTCCGTCCCGAGGGCCCCGCCCACGGCGCCGACCATCCCGGGTTCGGGACGGTTTCAACAGCCAGCATCGAACATCCAACAACCAACATCCAGCATTCTGATGGAGGGCCGAGCTATGCGAGGCCGTCGGGCGGACAAAGGATCCAGCGTTCGGGCTCGCGGTAGCTCGCCCCTCCATCAAGGTGGGGCGATGCTCCTTCCACCTTCTTCCTCTTGCCGCCGCAGGGTGCGGGCCGTATCGTGGCGGCATCGAGGGAAGCCATGGAACTGATTTACGAGAAGAGCGTGGAGGGGCGGCGCGGGGTGCGGCTGCCTGAACCGATCGGGCCGGTGTCGCTGGAGTCCAACCGCGAGCTGTGCCGGGCGTCGCCCGCAGCGCTGCCGGAGGTGTCGGAACTGGACGTGGTGCGCCATTTCACGGGGCTGTCGCGCCGGAATTTCTCAGTGGACACTCATTTCTATCCGCTCGGCTCCTGCACGATGAAGTACAACCCGCGGGCCTGCGAGGCCGCCGCGTCGCTGCCGCGCTTCGAGAACCTCCACCCGCTCCTGCCGCAGCTCCGCCACGGTGGCCAGCTCACGCAGGGCGCGCTTCAACTCCTGTTCGAGCTCGAGCGGATGCTGTCCGAAATTTGCGGCATGGCCGAGTTCACCCTGCAGCCGCTCGCCGGCGCGCACGGGGAGCTGACGGGCGTGATGCTGATGGCGGCCTACCATCAGGATCGCGGCAACCGGAAGACGCACATCGTGATCCCGGATGCGGCGCACGGCACGAACCCGGCCAGCGCGCGCATCGCCGGCTACGATGTCGTGTCGGTCCCGTCGCGCAGCGACTGGCAGATGGATGTCGACGCGCTGCTCAAGGCCATCACGCCGGAGACCGCCGGCGTCATGCTGACCTGTCCCGACACGGTCGGCACCTTCACGGCGCGGATCCGGGAGATCGCCGACGCCGTGCACGCGGTGGACGGCCTCATGTACTACGACGGTGCGAACCTCAACGCGATCCTCGGCCGCTGCAAGCCGGGGCTCATGGGGTTCGACATCTGTCACGTGAACGTCCACAAGACGTTCTCCACCCCCCACGGCGGCGGCGGGCCGGGCGCGGGGCCGGTCGGCGTCGCCGAGCGTCTGCGGCCGTTCCTGCCCATTTCGCGCGTCCGCACGCACAGCGACGGCACCTACCACCTCGACTACGACGAACCGAAGAGCATCGGCTACATCGCGCCCTTCTACGGCAACTTCGGCATCCTCGTCCGCGCCTACGCCTACCTGCGACTCCTCGGCCGCGAGGGGCTCCGCGAGACGAGCGACATGGCCGTGCTCAACGCCAACTACATCCAGGAGCGCCTGCGTCCGCACTTCGCGGCCGTCTCGCAGGGCCGCTGCATGCACGAATGTGTCTTCAGCGGCAAGCCGCTTGCGGCGCACGGCGTCCATACGCTCGACCTCGCCAAGGCGCTGATCGACCGCGGCATCCACCCGCCGACCATCTACTTCCCGCTGAGCGTTCCCGAGGCGTTGATGATCGAGCCGACGGAAAGCGAATCGCGCGAGACCCTCGACCGCTTCTGCGAGGCGATGCTCGAGATCGCCGGCCTTGCGGAGAAGGACCCCGACGCCCTGCACCGCGCCCCCGAGACGATGCCCGTCGGCCGCCTCGATGAGGTCGCCGCCGCGAAGAAGATGGACCTCGCATTCACCGCCCCAGGCAGCGATGAACGATGAATGATGAGTGATGAGTGGATGGTCGCTCATCACTCATCACTTATCGTTCATCGCTTACCTGTCACTTGCCCGTTCGGCCCTCAGCGGACATACTTGCCGTCGCGCATGAGTGGAATCTCCAACGGTCGGGCGCGGCTTCGCGCGTGGGCGCCTGCGGTCGTGCTGGCGATCGGGGTGCTCGCAATCTGGGCCGTCTTCTCCTGGCCGCTGCCGCGGCTGATGGGGGAGGGCATTGCGTCGTCCTCGCAGAATCGCGAGATCGGCGCCGTGCGCCGCATGATTCCGGGCGACCATCTGCAGCTCCTCTACCACTACTGGCTCGCCGGCGACATGCTGGCCGGCCGCACGCCGCCGTTCGCCAACGTCTACGAGTTCAACACGGGCGACGACGCGGCGCGCCGTCGCATCCATGCCCAGTACGCCCCGTTCTCCTGGGTGTACGCCGCGATCTCAGCGGTCGTCGGGCGCGCGGCGGGCATGAACCTGACCGGGCTCGTGTCGCTCTGGCTGACGGCGTGGCTGACGATGCGGCTGGCCCGGCGCCACACCGATGTCGACGCGCTGGCGGTGCTGGCGGGCTGGATCGCGATCCTGGTTCCGTTTCGCTGGGTCAGCCTGCTGGGCGGCAGCCCGGCCGGCCATGCGATGGCGTGGATTCCGCTCATCTTCCTCGGGGTGGATATCCTGGTCCGCGACCTCCGCGCATCGGGCGGCCTGCTCGTCGGGCTGGGCCTGCTGTTCGCCTCGTGGGGCGACAGCCACATCCTGTTCTTCGGGGCGCTCGGCGCCGCGGGCTGGGGCGTGGCCGCCCTTGCCGCGCGCGGGGGCTGGCCGTGGCGCGACCGCGCCGCGTGGATCGCACTCGCCAAGGCCACTGCGGCGGCTCTGGTGGCCCTTCTTCCCGCGTTGATCATGCTCGTCGTGAAGGCCCGGTACCTCCGGGGCACGACGGCCGGCGGCAGTCGCGACCTCGCCGAGATCGGGCTCTTCACGCCGGCGTTCGCCGACTTCTTCCGGTGGGCCGCCAGCGGCCTGTCGAGCCACGTGTACGTCGGGTGGACGCTCCCCGCGCTCGCGGCGCTGGCGATGCTCGGCTGGCTGGCCGTGCGAGACAGCGGTCCGGAGGTGCGGCGGCGGGCGTTCGTATTCCTGCTTCTGCTCGCCGGGTCGGCGGTCGTGCTCGTGCTGGCGACAGGGGGCAACGGGCCGATGGACGGCCTGCTCTGGCGGGCCGCGCGCAAGCTCATCCCGCCGTATCACGCCGTCCGCCAGCCGGCGAAGATCTTCTGCCTGCTGCCGACGCTGGCGGCGGTCGGGCTTGCAGCGGGTCTTTCGGTGTGGGCCGGATCGCTGCGGGGAACGGCCCTCCGCGCGGCGGCCGCAGGCCTGCTCGCGCTCGGCGTCGCGTGGGAGATGAAGGCGCAGGTGCGGGCGACCGTCTGCCTGCTGGATATGGAGCAGGGGGCGTACCGGGCAGCGGCGGAGCATGCAAAGTCAACGGGATCCGTGCCACGCATCCTCGTGCTTCCCGTCTGGCCCGGCGACTCGACGTACGGCTCCGTCTACCTTCACTACGCGTCGCTCTACAGGATCCGCATGGCCAACGGCTACTCGCCCGCGGTGCGCCGCGAGTACATCGACGGATTCTATGCCCGTGTCCGGGGCTTCAACCACGGCCGGATCGGCGATGACGCCCTCGATGCGCTGTCCGGCATGGGCATCCAGTCGGTCCTGTTCCACGAGGATCTCTTTCCTTTGAAGGTGAGCCCGTTTCCCGCCGGGCGGACGCTGGAGGTGCTCCGCCGCCATCCCCGGCTCCGGCTGCTCGCGCAGGACGGACCGGTGTGGGCGTTCGCCATCCTGCCTCGCGATGCGGCACGCCCGGAGGCCGGGCGCGACATCGAACCCTACGCCGGCGCATGGCCGCCCGCCCGTTGCGCCGAAGGGGAGAAGGCGGGGCCGCGCATGTGGGAGATCAGCGCCCCGGACTGCAGTGGCGGGGCGTTCAGCGTGCTCTCCTCCGAGAAGGACCGGCTGACCGCCCCCCGTGTGTCGTTTGGCGTCGATCCGGCCGCAGCGTGGCGGGTGCGCGTGCGCGGCGCCGGCACCTTGTCCGTCGCCTGGAGCGGGGGCGGCGGAGAGGACGCGGCGCCGGCGGTGACGCTGCCTGTACAGACCGGCGGAACCTGGATTTGGATCCGGGTTCCACCGCCCGATCCCGTGCCGCAGGACGGATCGTTCGCGATGGCCTTGGGATGGGCCGCTGGCCGCGTCGAACTCGACGTCATGTACTTCGGTGCCGGCACCGTGATGGCGCCCGCTGCGGGGGAGCGGCGCGTGCTGCCGGCGGCGACCTTCTTTCGAGCGGGGCACACGCTGGCGGGCGGAGCGGTCGAATTCCTCCGTGAACGCGACGCCTCCGACCGCATCTTCTACGGCCCCGGTCTTCCGCTCGCTCCCGGGCGGTATGTCGCGGAACTGGAGTTCCACTCCACGGCCCCTGCGGGCGTTCACCTCGGGAGCTTCGCGGTCGAACGGAACTCCGCGCCCGCCGTGCCCGTCGTCGCCGGCGCGACGCACGCCTCGGTCGAATTCGTGCAGACCGCCGACACGCCGCTGACTGCGGGCTTCACGTTCTCGCGGCTGGCCGACGTGGTGATCGAGCGTCTGGCGCTCCTCCGGCTGGAGTGATGCGCATTGAAACGGTTCGGTATTGTCGGCCGCGGGGCCGCTGCGGCATGATGCCGCAGGCGGCGGGCCGCCGCCCGGGAGACATCCGATGAGACATCTGGCACTGACCGCGTCGATCCTGGGGACCGCCGTAACGCTGGCGGCCGCCGGTCCCGTTGCACACCTTGCAGGGTGCGCCACGAATCATCCGGCGACGGCGGCGGCGGGACGGATGGCGCAGGACGTCCGCGGACGGACCTACGTGGCTCCGGCACGCGTGATGTGGACGGAGGGCGCGGCGCGGACGGACCAGCTCGTCGCGGAGCCGCGCGGTCAGGTCTTCGTCCAGAACCCCGGCGTTTGCCGGCTCACCCGCAAGGGCGGCACCGCCGCGGTGCTGGTCGACTTCGGGTTCGAGATGCACGGCGCGCTGCAGATCCTCGTCGGGAACACGCCGGGCAACAAGCCGGCGCGGATCCGCGTCCGGCTCGGCGAGTCGGCCGCGGAGGCGATGAGCGACATCGGCGGTCCGAAGAACGCGACCAACGACCATGCAATCCGCGACGACACGATGCTCGTCCCGTGGCTCGGCACGCGCGAGTTCGGTCCGTCGGGCTTCCGCTTCGCCCGGATCGACCTGCTCGACGACGGTGCACTCGACCTCGTCGGCCTGCGCGCGATCCTGCTCGTCCGTGACCTCGACTACCTCGGCTCCTTCCGCTGCAGCGACGAGCGGCTGAACCGCATCTGGATCACCGCCGCGTGGACCGCGCACGTCAATCTCCAGGATTACCTGTGGGACGGCATCAAGCGCGACCGGCTCGTCTGGATCGGCGACATGCATCCCGAGACGATGACCCTCGCCACGGTCTTCGGCCGCGCGCCGGCCATCGAGGCCAGCCTGGATCTCGTCCGCGATGCGACGCCGCACCCGCAGTGGATGAACGGGATCAGCTCGTATTCAATGTGGTGGATCCTCATTCACCGCGACTGGTACCGCCTCCACGGCGACCTCGACTACCTCCGCGCGCAGAAGACCTACCTCGTCCCGCTCCTCGACCGGCTGCTGACGAAGATCGGCCCCGACGGTTCGGAGCAGCTCGACGGCATGCGGTTCCTCGACTGGCCTACCGCGGAGAACAAGCCCGCCGTCCACGCCGGTCTCCAAGCGCTGCTTGCCATGACCCTCGACGCCGGCGCGGAACTCTGCACGACCCTCGGCGAGGCCGATGCCGCCTCGCGCTCCGCCGACGGGGCGAAACGGCTGCGGGCGAACGTGCCCGATGCGTGCGGCAGCAAGCAGGCGGCGGCGCTCCTCTCGCTCGCCGGCTTCGGCGAACCCGCCGCCTACAACCGCGACGTGCTTGCCGTCGGCGGCGCGAAGGGGATGTCCACCTTCTACGGCTATTACATGCTCGAGGCCCGCGCGAAGGCCGGCGACATCCAGGGTTGCCTCGACGCGATCCGTACCTACTGGGGCGCGATGCTCGACCGCGGCGCGACCACGTTCTGGGAGGATTTCAACCTCGACTGGCTCCCCGGCTCGTCACGCATCGACGAACTGCCCGCGTCCGGCGAGAAGGACCTCCACGGCGACTTCGGCGCGCACTGCTACAAGGGCTTCCGCCACAGCCTGTGCCACGGCTGGGCCTCCGGCCCCGCACCGTGGATGACCCGCCACGTCCTGGGCGTGGAGATCGTCGAACCCGGCGCGAAGACAGTCCGCATCGCCCCCAACCTCGGCGATCTCGCCTGGGCCGAAGGCACCTTCCCGACCCCCGCCGGTCTCCTCAAGGTCCGCCACGAGAAACGTCCCGACGGCAAGGTCGAATCAAAGATCGACGCGCCGCCGGGCGTCCGGGTGCTCCGGGGGCAGGAACGGAAGTGAGCCCAAGCTGGAGCCATGCAGTTGACCTTGATACACGGAGCCCCGTGGGCATCGCTCCGTAAGTAGGAAAACTCCAAACTCCAAGGAAGTGATAAGTGGAACGGAGAAGAAGGAAGAAAGGC
>CAYRFK010000037.1:0-7797 GCA_964423465.1 uncultured Verrucomicrobiota bacterium
CGCCTTCGACGCCGCGTTCGACCGGTAGGAAGGTTCCGAGGTTCCGCGTTCCGGGGCGGAACGGATTCCGGCGGGGATGGCCCCACACGGCCCTCCCCGCCGGTTCCGTTTCTAGAAGCCGACCGTGCCTGTCCGTGTCCGTCCGTGCTCTTCCCGTCGCGGATCCCCTGTTGTCCGCCGGCTGTCAGGGTTTTGGGGGGGCAAAGGCCTCCACGAACTTCGCAATGGCCCGCACGTCGTGATAGTTGGCCTTCCAGTTGTGCGCCTTGTCGGTTCGAAGCGGCGCGCCGTCGGCGTTGACCGAGTCGACCCAGACGCCATCCCGCGGGTCGGCCATATGGCGGTCCATGAAGCCGGTCAGCTTGAGCAGCGCATTCTCGAGTTCCGGTTCACGCCGGTGGACGATGAGTTCGGTCAGCGCGGCCATCATTTCGGCCTGGACCCACCAGACCTTCGTCCGGTCCTCCGCGGGCGCATCGCCGGTCCCGCGGTGGTACAGGCCGCCTCGCTCCGCGTCCCACCCGCGCGCCAGGGCATGGTCGACGTGCGTGCGGAAATGGTCCCACGACGGCGGCAGCCCGAGCGCGCGCTCGGCATCCACCATCAGCCATCCGAACTCCACGTTGTGGCCGTAGGAGAGGCCCGCGCTGCGCGGATCCGTGACGGCGGACCAGTCCGGGTTTCGATGGAAACAGGAGCGGCCGGGCTCGCGCGGATAGAATTGCTCCCGGTTGATCCGCAGCGACTCCTCCAGCGCCTTCTTCACGGCGGGATCGCCGGTGGCGCGGTACAGCTCCGTGAACGCCTCCATCAAGTGCAGGTGCGTGTTCGCGCTCTTGAGGCCGGCCACCTCGGGCTGTCCGTCGGGCGAGCGCAGCGGCAACGGCGTCCAATCCCGTTCAAAATGCTCGACCCATCCGCCGTGCTTTGCGTCGTGCGCCCGGTCCTGCATCACGCGAAACAGCTCCATCGCCCGGTCGAGCGGCTCGCGCCCGCCGCCCGCGCGATGGAACTCGACCAGCGCGTAGAGGACGAAGGCGTGCCCATACATCATCTTGCGCGTGTTGCGCGGACGGCCGTCGAGTTCGGTCGTCCAGAAGCACCCGCCCTGCTCTCGGTCAAAGAAATGACCGGCGAGAAAGCGGTATCCCTGCGCGGCCGCCGCCCGGTAGTCCCGTTTCGCATCCGAGAAACCGCGCCGGTGCGCCAGCGAGAACGTCCACACCATGCGCGCCTGCGTGACGACCATCTTCTCCGCCGCCCGCCCGCGGCCCTCGACCTTGTCCGCCAGCACGTATCCGCCGTTCGCGGCATCCTGCGCGGTGTCGAACCAGTACGGCAGGATCGACTCGCGAAGCTGGTCGCGATACCGCGCCGCGCCGACAGCCAGCGGATCGGCGGACGCCCCTGTGCCGACCCCGGCCAGCAGCGCGACGGCGAACGACCTTGCATTCATGGTGCACCTCTCCGAACGACAATCCTAACCTCCGCCCCCGCCCCGCGCGACCCAACCGTGCGTTCCGCGGCGGCCCGCCTGTGTTACATAGAATGTAACGATCGTTACATTCTATGTAACATTGCAAAGTCCCCGGACGCGGCCGGAGGCCGCCGAAATCGCTTTCCGGGGGCGGCGGAGTGGGGGAAGATGCGCAGAACGAAACGGGGGGATCACGGCATGAACGTTCGCGCATGGCTTGGAGTGGCGGCAGTGGCGGTTTGGGCCGGCACGGGCATTGTGCGCGCCGCGGACGCGCCGCCGCCGAACCTCATCTTCGTCTTCATCGACGACCTCGGCTACGGCGACATCGGGCCGTTCGGATCCGTGTCGAACCGCACGCCGAACCTGGACCGCATGGCGAAAGAGGGCATGCGGCTGACGAGTTTCTACGCGGCGCCCGTCTGCACGCCGTCGCGGGCGCAGGTCATCACCGGCTGCTACGCGAAGCGCGTGTCCCTGCCGCACGTGCTGGGTCCCTGCAGCGGGATCGGCATCGGCGCGGGGGAGCACACGATCGCCGAACTGCTCAAGGCCCGCGGCTATGCGACGATGTGCATCGGGAAGTGGCACTGCGGCGATCATCCGGACTTCCTGCCGACGAAGCACGGCTTCGACCGCTACTTCGGCATCCCCTACTCGAACGACATGGGCGCGCGCAAGGGCGGCGGCAAGCCTCCGCTGCCGCTGGTACGCGACACGACTGTCGTCGAAGTGCTGGACGACGCCGGGCAGGACCGCATCACGGAGCGCTACACCGACGAGGCCGTCGGCTTCATCCGCGAGCACAGAAAGGCGCCCTTCTTTCTCTACTTCCCGCACACCGCCGTCCATGTCCCGATCCACCCGGGCACGAACTTCGCGGGCCGGTCGGCCAACGGGCGCTTCAGTGACTGGGTCGGGGAGGTCGACTGGAGCGTCGGCCGAGTCCTAGACACGCTTCGCGACCTCGGCATCGCGGAGAAGACCCTCGTGGTCTTCAGCAGCGACAACGGGCCGTGGCTGTCCAAGGGCAGCGACGGCGGCACAGCGCTGCCGCTGCGCGGCGGCAAGGGCGGCACCTTTGAGGGGGGCGTGCGGGTTCCAACCCTTGCCTGGTGGCCCGGCCGCGTGGCGGCCGGGACGGCGTGCGATGCGGTCGCCGGCAACATCGACCTCCTGCCGACGTTCGTTTCCCTCGCGGGCGGTCAGGTACCGGCGGACCGGCCGATCGACGGCCGCGATCTCTCGCCCCTGCTTCTCGGCACGTCGAAGACGCCGCCTCGCGAGGCCCACTACTTTTTCGCCGGCACCACGCTGCAGGCGGTCCGCGCCGGCCCTTGGAAGTACGCCATCGCCCGGCAAAGCGACGGCATGGGCTTGAAGAAGGACGGGGCGAAGGGGCCGTTCGCGCCGACGCTCTACAACCTCGACGAGGATATCGGCGAGCGGAACGACGTCGCGGCGAAGCATCCCGACGTCGTGAAGCGGATGCAGGAACTGATCGCGAAAATGGACTCCGACCTCGGCACCACCGGCGACGGCCCCGGCGTGCGCAAACCGGGCCGCGTGGCGAAGAACCCGGGGCTCTGGCTGGCCGGCCAGGAGCCGCGCGAGCCGGCCCCGGCGGCGCAGGTCGACCTGGCCGGACTCAAGCCCGGCGACACGCTGTCCCCCGACAAGGCCCCGCAGGTCGGGGACCGCGGCTTCACGGTTTCGTGCGAGATCGATCCGCCCGGATCGAACGGCCCGGTCGTCGCGCACGGCGGAGCGTCGGTCGGCTACGCGCTGTACCTTGCGGACGGCAAACCGGCTTTCACGGTCCGGCAGCGGAAAGAGACGGCCTCCATCGCGGCCCCCGACGCGCCGGCCGGCGCGTTCCGCGTGGAGGCGCACCTCGCGCGGAACGGCGCGATGACGCTCTCGGTCGACGGCCGGGTCGTCGCGCGGGGCAAGGCGTCGGGCTCCATCCCCAACCAGCCGGTCGAGAACTTCTGCGTCGGGTGGGACGACAAGGTCCCCGTCGCCGACTACGGCGCCGCCGCCCGGTTCAAGGGCACCATCCGCAACCTGCAGATCAAGGCCGACTGATCGGCACGCTTCATCCTCGAAGGAATCGGATTGCACGGCCGCCGGGCAGGCGTACGATCCACGGGTTGTTCAACCCGCGCCGGAATCCCGGCGACGATGAAGGAGTTCCGAATGAAGATGCTCGTAAAGGCCGCGGCGGTCGCGGCGGTCACCCTGGGCTCGGCATCGCTGGCGGCGGCCGAACTCGCACCTCTCTTCGACGGCAAGTCGACGGATGGATGGATCCAGCGCGGCGGCAAGGCCTCGTACCGCATCGAGGATGGCTGCATCGTCGGTCGGACCGTCCTGAAGGAACCGAACTCCTTCCTGTGCCCGCCGAAGGAGTACGGCGATTTCATCCTCGAGTACGAATACAAGGTCGACCCCAAGCTCAACTCGGGCGTCCAAATCCGCAGCCAGTGCTTCGATGAGGAGACGAAAGTCGAGCACAACGGCAAGACGATCAAGGTGCCCGCCAAGCGCGTCCACGGCTACCAGATCGAGATCGACAACGAGCCCAAGCGCGCGCGTTTCTGGGCCGCCGGCCTCTACGAGGAAGGCTGCCGCGGCTGGATCTTCCCCGGCTTCGGCGGCGGGGATGCGAAGACGTTCTCCGAGCAGGGCGCCAAGGTGACGAAGGTCGAGGACTGGAACAAGGTTCGCATCGAATGCCGCGGCGACTCGATCAAGACGTGGCTCAACGGCGAACCGCGCGTCGACGCGAAGGATTCGCGCGTCGCGAAGGGCTTCATCGGTTTCCAGGTCCACGGATCCAAGCAGGCCGATATCGAAGTCCGCTGGCGCAACATCCGGATCCAGGAACTGAAGTAGCCGTTTTCCAAGGGTTGGAAGCCGCTCCGGCGCGGCTTCCAACCCTTGGAAATACCGCGTGCACACCATGTCTCTGGATCCCGCCATTCGGACGGCACGGAGGCCGTCCCTCCATCGTTCAATACGGCCGTCCCGCCGCGCTTCTGGAGGGCCGGGCTCCGTCCCGGCCGTCGCCGGCCTGTGGCTGGCCATGGCGGTCGCCGCCGCCGCGGCGGCGACCGACCCTGCCGTGGTGACGGTGGACACGAAGCGGAAGACCGCGGACAAGTCCTGGACCCCGCGCGAAACGCGGTCGATCGCAGCCGTGGAAGGCTGGGAGTCGATGCGCGCCCCGCCGTTCAACCGGTACGGCGGACGGACGGATCGGAAGCTCGCGGATCCCGGCTTCTTCCGCGTGCTGAAGGGCGCGCGCGGCTGGACGATGGCCGATCCCGACGGCTGCGCGTGGTACAGCGTCGGCGTCTGCAGCGTGGCGCCGAACAAGACGGCCCGCGGTCGCGAAACGTTGCGGGCGAAGTTCGGCGATGAGGCCGGCTGGGCGCGCGCCACGCTCGATCTGCTGCGGACGAACGGCTTCAACACCGCGGCCTGCTGGTCCGACTGGGCGACCCTCCGCGGCGCCACGAACGCGCTCCCGTACACGACACAGCTCAACCTGATGAGCCGCTACGGCAGCCGGTACCGCGGCGCGTGGCAGGTCTCCGGCCACCTCGCCTTCAGCAATAACTGCATCCACGTCTTTGATCCGGCATTTGAGGTGTTTGCTCGCACCAACACGGCCGCCGCGCTGGCCGGGGTCCGCGACGACCCGCTGTGCATCGGGCACTTCTCCGACAATGAACTGCCCTTCCCCGCCGACGCGTTGGACCGCTTCCTCGCAATGCCGGAGGGTGACCCGGGGCGCGCCGCCGCGGAGGGCTGGGTGCGGGAGCACGGGGCGAAGAAAGGGCCGAAGGGCTGGGGCGACGCCGACCGTGCCGCGTTTCTCGGGTTCGTCGCGGACCGCTATTTCGGCATCTGCGCCGCCGCGATCCGCGCGGCCGACCCGAACCATCTCTACCTCGGCAGCCGTCTCCACGGGTCGGACCACCGGAAACCGGAGCTGTACCGCGCCTGCGGCCGGCATACGGATGTCGTCTCAATGAACTACTACAGCGCCTGGGGCCCGGACGCCGCGCTGCTCGCGCAGCTCTCCGGCGCCGCCGGGCGGCCGCTGATGGTCACCGAGTGGTACGCGAAGGGCATGGATTCCGGCATGGACAACATCTCTGGCGCCGGATGGACCGTGAAGACCCAGCGTGACCGCGGGCTCTTCTATCAGAACTTCACCCTCGGCCTGCTGGAATCGCCGCATTGCGTGGGCTGGCACTGGTTCAAGTACCTCGACAACGATCCGACCGACACCCGTGCCGACCCCTCCAACCGCGACTCCAACAAGGGCATCGTCGACACCGGGTTCAAGCCCTACCCCGACCTGCTCGACCGCATGCGCGCCCTCAACGACCGCGCCTGGCCCCTGATCGACAGTCGCCGGTGAGCCCGGCCCTGCCGCGGATTCGCCTGGGACGGAGGGTAGGGCGCGACCGCCGGGCGCGGCGCGGCGAACCTTGTGTCGCGGGATCTTGGGTTTCGGCCGGCCCGGCGGTCCGGCCCTACCACGGATGGCACGGCATGCATGGTAGGGCGGGGCGGCTCGCCCCGCCGCACGGGTTGCCCGTGCGAAGCATCTCCGTTGTCGTACGCAAATCGAAGGCGCGACCGGCGGTGAGCCATGGAACGCGCGGGCCGCATGCTGTAGACTGACTCTTTTGAAAGGCCGCCATGAACCGTGAAACTGAAGTGCTGAATGCGTTGCGCGTGATCATCGATCCCGACCTCGGGCGGGACATCGTCTCGCTGGGGTTCGTCAAGAACCTGACGGGGCTGGACGACGGCCGCGTGCGCTTCACGCTGGAGCTGACCACGCCGGCCTGCCCCATCAAGGAGCAGTTCCGCACCCAGTGCATCGAGGCGCTCCGGGCGCTGCCGTGGGTGCATTCGGTCGACGTAACGCTTTCCGCCGCCGCGCGGCCGCGCGCGCCGTCGCCGACCGGAGACGGCCTCAAGGGCGTCGACACGATCATCGCCGTCTCAAGCTGCAAAGGCGGCGTCGGCAAGTCGACGGTCGCCGTGAACCTCGCCTACACTCTCGCCGGCCTTGGCTCACGCGTCGGCCTCTTTGACGCCGACATCTTCGGCCCCAGCCTGCCGACCATGGTTTCGCCGACGGAGACCGAGGTCTACGCCCGCGGCAACCGCATCCAGCCGCTCGTCTACGAAGGCGTGAAGCTCATGTCGTTCGGCTTCGCCTCCCCGCAGGGCGGCCCGGCAATCATGCGCGGCCCGATGGTGAGCCAAGTGCTCGACCAGCTTCTCACGCAGACCGAGTGGGGCGAGCTCGACCATCTCGTCATCGACATGCCCCCGGGCACCGGCGACGTCCAGCTCACCCTGATGCAACGCGTGCAGATCTCCGCCGCCGTGATCGTGACGACGCCACAGAAACTGAGCTTCGTCGATGTCGTGAAGGGCATCCAGATGTTCGACAAGCTCAAGGTGCCCGTCGTCGCCGTCGTCGAGAACATGAGCTGGTACGACTGCCCCGGCTGCGGCACACGCCACCACCCCTTCGGGTCCGGCGCGCGCGAGCGGCTGGTGAACCAGTTCGGCATCCGCACCGCGGTCGACCTGCCCATCCGCGAGGAGATCTCCACGTGGAGCGACGGCGGCCGGCCGGTCGTGCTGGCCGAACCCGCCGGTCCCGCCGCCGCCGCCTTCCGCGACCTCGGCGCGGCCGTCGTGCGCGAAGTCAGCCGCCTCCGCCACGGCGCCGCCACACCGCCCGCCGTCACCTACGAACCCGGCCGCGGCATCGTCGTCGCGCCGACGGACGGCGCCGCCTCGGTCGTCTCCCCCGCCCTGCTCCGCCGCGCCTGCGCCTGCGCGCTGTGCGTCGACGAGCGGACCGGCGAAAAGACGCTCGACCCCGCCACGGTGCCGGAGGCGATCGAACCAACCCGCATCGAACCGATGGGCAACTACGCCGTCGCCATCCACTGGTCCGACGGCCACACGTCGTCGATCTATCCCTACGACATCCTCGCGGCGCTGGCGGAGTGAGGACGCCGGACGGCGAACACCGAACATCGAACGACGAGCATCCAACATCGAAGGACGGCGGGATGACCTCCACTGCTTCGCGATCTGACCGAAGATGAGAGCGGAGCGTCGGCCCCACGGTCCGTCCCCGGCGACGGGATGCGGGGGCGTGCCGCGTGAAAAGCGCGGAACATGGCGTACTGTGTTCTTTCAAAGATGACCGCAACCGTCCAGAACCGGGTCGCGGTGTTCGACACGAAACCGTACGACCGGGAGTTTCTCGA
>CAYRFK010000037.1:7897-15913 GCA_964423465.1 uncultured Verrucomicrobiota bacterium
AGTTTCTCGACGGCGCAACGCTTGAGAATGAGATCTGCTACCAGTGCTGCGAAGGCGCATGCCGGCGCAAGACCGAGGGCCGCTGCTTCTGAGCGTTACTCCGCCGCCTCGACGCGGATCGTGTGCGTGACCGGCACGAAGGCCTCGCGGATCGCCTTCACGAAAGGCTCGCGCTCCGCCTCGGTGCGGGCGACCGTGCCTTCCATGTCCGCCTTGCCCTCGGGGCCGTGGAACTTCTTCTTGATCTGGTCCGTCTCAAACGCCTGCTTCTTCAGCACGGCGTCGTCGACGCGCTTGAAGGCCTCGCTGAACGGGTTCACGTCGAAGTCCGCCGCGAGGTTGACGCCCTTCGCCAGCGCGACGGCCCCGTAGGTGTTCGTCGCCGCGCCCCAGATCACGCGGCAGCGCGACGCGGGCGGGTTCTTCACAACCAGGGTCAGGCGGTTGAGTTCCTCGTTGAACGGCACCAGGGCCATGCCCGCGCGGAGGCTCGAGTCCTGATCGAGCGGGCCGGTCGCACAGAACGGGTACCGGCGGCTTTCGATGACCGTCTCGCCGCCCTTGGACGACACGACACGGTGTCCGCCGGTCGCACGCGCGACACCGGCGGCCGGATCGACCGTGATCGTGCCGAGGTCGCCCCCGGGGACCAGCACACGCAGGAACGACCATGCCATCACCAGCTGTCCGGCCCAGCCGGGGTGGACGCCGTCCTGCCCCGCGATCATGAAGCCGGGACCGTACTTCTTCTGCGCCTCGAACCCCACGGTCAGCATCGGCAGGAACAGGTCCGCGAACGGCTCCCGCCCGGCCTGCGCGACCTCGAGCGCGATGTTGCGCAACTGGAGCAGGTTGAGGTTCAGATCGTTCACCGTGCCCGTCGCCGTCTTCACCCAGTGCGGCATCTTGTTGACGGTGCCGGACGACCCGGTGACGATGCGGACGCCGTGGGCCTTCATCGACTGCACGATCGCGGTCTGCAGCGTGCGGTATTCGGAGCCGATCGACTCCTCGTAGGGCTTGTAGCGGTGGTCGTTCATGCCGTAGCAGGTCGTCGCGACGGTCGGCTTGAACCGCAGCACGTCGTTCGTCATGCGCCGCAGAAAGCCGTCGCACCGCTCGCCGCTCCATCCGTACTGCCGCACGGCGACGCCGAGTTCCGGCGTGCAGACGGTCAGGTAGGTCTCCATGATCCGCGAGTACATCTTCTGCTCCGTGATGGAGTCGCCGCAAATCGCGAGCCGGTCGCCCGCGCGAAGCACCGGGCCGGCCGGTGCCTCCGCCTTCAGCGCCTTGTAGGGCTCGAAGAAGGGATCCGCCGGCAGGGCGGCGTACTCGGCGGCGCGGAGCGACACGGCACCCGCAACGGCCGCGACGGCGAACAGCACATGCATCGGTTTCATGGCGCCCAGTCTAGCCGGCCCGCCCGCCGTACGCAAAGTGCTGCGAGGAACCGCCGGGACTGGCGGAGAGGGTGGGATTCGAACCCACGGGCCCTTGCGGGCCTCCGGTTTTCAAGACCGGCGCATTAGACCACTCTGCCACCTCTCCGGAGCGGGCCGGGTAACGATACGGGGGCGGCCGGGGTGTGTAAAGCGGCGGATCAGCCGGGGCGCGCACGGCGGGCGAGGCGGATGCGGTGGAGGCGTTCGGTGAAGCCGCCATTTCTTTCGAACTCCCGGGCGAGGGCTTGAATCTGGCGTTCGAGAAGGTAGAGCGAGATGTTGAGAAGCGAGAGGGCGCCGTTGGCGGCGAGGGTGGCGGGGAGGATGTCGCGCGGGGCGAGGGGAAGCACGGACGGGACACGGACGGACACCGACAGACACGGACGGGCACGGACATCGGAGTGTCCGTGTTGGTCGGTGTCGGTCCGTGGCCGTCCGTGTGGCTCCGTGTCGCCGGCGCGACGGACCTCATCGGCCACCCAGATCCGGAAGGCGTGCAGGGTGTCGCAGCGCAGGGCCCGGAAGCGCGCGAGAGCCGGATGGCCAGGCGGCCACAGGGGCAGGTCGTGCTGGCGCAGGAAGTCCTCGAAGTCGAGGGCGAGTTCCTGCTGACTTCCCTTGGCGATGCCGGTCAGCTTCAGCTCGATCTTCTTCGACGTGGCCGAGTCGACGCTGCCCTCGGCGATGTTCTGGCGGCCGCTGCGGGCGGCCTGAACCATCTGATCGTGGGTGCGACTGCGGCGGTCGACGAAGCGCCGGCAGAACCGGACCGTGATATCGTAGATCAACTCGGCGAGTTGGAAGGTCTTGAGATCCCGGAATCCGCCGTGCTTCGGAATCAGCTCGTCGTCAGGTCGCCGCCCGCCCTTGCCCGTTTCGTTCATCGCCCGCCTCCGTTCCCTTCACCTTGAGGAAGGAACGGCGCGGCGAGAATTCCAATTCCCGCAGCGCATCCGCGGCGATCCAGCGGGCGGAGCGGGAGTCGAGGGCGCGGAGGCGCTTCGTGCAGGCGATGGCGGCGCGGCGGAGGGCGGGGTTGCGTTTGCCGGCCTGACGGAGGGCCCAGTTGACGGACTTGCGGACGAAGTTGCGATCGTCGCCGGCCTCGCGCTCGACGGCGGTGAAGACCTCGTGGAAGCGCTCGTCGGGTGCGGCCTTGTCGTGGACGGCGAGGACGGCGAAGAGCGAGAAGCCGGCGCGTTTGACGAACTCCGCACGGCGGAGGCTCCACGCATGGGCGCGACGCCAGGCGTGCGGGGTACGGCGAAAGAGGTTCAGGCAGCACTGGTCGCAGACATCCCACGAGTCGATCTCCCGCACCCAGGCGTCCATCTGCGCGGGCGTCACGCGCGCCGGCTCGTCGACCAGCGAGGCGAGGACCCGCGCCTCGTGGATGCCGCTGGCCCAGAGGTCGAGCGCGAGCGCGTGGTCCCGGCCCAGCGTGCGCCCAAGGGCCCGCAGCGCGGGCATCGGCACGCCCAGCGCGTTGTCGGCGCAGATGCCGTAGCGCGCCATGCCCTCGCGGTTGCGCTCGCAGCCGAGTTCCCGCAGCCGCCCGAGGATTTCGTCACAGGTCATCTGCCGCCTCGCTCGAAGTTGCCGGTCATGAAATCCACGGTTCAGGGTTCAGTATTCGCCGTCACCGATCCGGAGGGAGGACAACACCAAGACGCGAAGATCGCAAAGAAGAAACCTGCGGGCGGAGCCGGCCGGGGGCAACACAGAGACGCTGAGATCGCAGAGAAGAAACTGCGGGGGGTGGAGGATGTCAGGGACACCGGTGCTGCGGACCTGGGATTTCGTGCTCCCCTCCTCCGTTGGATGTTGGGTGTTGGATATTGGCTGTTGGATGTTGCGTCCGGACTTCGGCGTTGGATGTTCGATGTTCGACGTTCGATGTTCAGAGAGTCCACCCGTTCTGATACTCGGGCGTGAGCAGCTTCGTGGCCTCGGGGCAGTTGGGGAAGCGCATCGCGGCAGGATCCCAGGCGAGGCGTTTTCCGGGGACGCGGAGGGCGGCGTTGCCGAGCAGGACGAGTTCCGTCAGTGGCGCGCCGCTATCGGGCCAGTGTTCGCTCGGCGCGGGGCCGCCCTGGATGGCGTCGATCCACTCGCGATAGAGATCCTTGCTGCGCGGCAGGGTCTTCCCGGGAAGGGCCGCGGCCTTCATCCGCGCCTCCGGGATGAGCCGCGGCACGCTATCGGTGCCGTCGCCGAGCAACGATCCCTTCGTGCCGACGTACAGGATGCCCATGGCCGGGAGCTGACGGTCGGGCTCGAGTTCCGGCGGACGCGGGGGCTTGATTCCGCCGTCGTACCAGGTCACGCGCACGGGGGCGAGCCCTTCGCGGGCGGGGAAATCCCAAGTGACGATGGATCCGAGCGGCCAGGTCTCGTCCATGGTGCGCGTCGAGGTCGCGCTGACCGCCACCGGCGCGCCCAACTTCAGCGCGCGTCGTGGCGTGTTGAAATGGTGGCAGCCCATGTCGCCGAGGGCGCCGGTTCCGAAATCATGCCAGCCGCGGAAGTTGAACGGGTGGTAGACGTTCGGCCGCCCGTGGCTGGCGCCCCGTCCGAGAACACCGACGAACTCGTCGGGCCAGCGGTCGACGTAGGGGCGTTTCGGCGCGGGGCCGAGCCACAGGTCCCAGTCGAAGGACTTGGGAACCGGGACCGAGCCGGGGGGACGCACCATGCCCTGGGGCCAGATGGGCCGGTCGGACCAGATGTGGACCTGCGTGACATCGCCAATCAGTCCTGCTTGAAGGAATTCGCAGGTGCGGCAGCCGGTCTCGGTTGCGGCGGACGAGGCGGTCATCTGGGTCATGACGCCGGCCTCGCGCGCAGCGGCGGCCAGCACGCGCGCCTCGCGGACCGTGCGCGTCAGCGGCTTCACCGTCAGGACATGCTTCTTCTTCCGCAGGGCAGCGAGCGAGATGACGGCATGGGTGTGGTCAGGGGTGCCGCAGTAGACGGCGTCGATGCGGTCGCCCTCGGCGTCGAGCATTTCGCGGAAGTCGCGGTAGCGGCGGGCGCCGGGATACTGCGCGTGGGTCCTGCCCGCGTAGTCCTCGTCGATGTCGCACAGCGCGGCGATCGAGAACCCGGCTTCGACGCAGTGCCGGACCTGGCTGTGGCCGACGCCGCCGATGCCGACGGCGGCGAGGCGGATTGAATTGGACGGCGCAGGGGCATCCGGCGCGCCCAGCACGCGGCGGGGGACGATCTGGATCCCGGCCCAAGCCCATGCCGTGGCACGTAGGAACGAGCGCCGGGATACGGACAAGCCAGCGGTTTTCATAGCCACCATCCCTTCCGGCGGAAACGGCCGTTCCGATGATGTGCAAGGTAACCGGGGTCGACGCCCCCGGCTACAGCCCGACATCGGCGCCCAGACTGTAGCCGGCCGCGATGAGGCCGGCAAGCCAGCGATGGCGGCGGGGCCGGCTTGTATCCGGCGTTTCCGCGGGGTACGATGGGGCGGATTTCCGAGGAACCATGAGCGAAGTCGAACTGTCGGTGGTCGTTCCGGTCTACAACGAGATTGAAAGCGTTGAGCCGCTGTGCCGTGCGCTGGATTCCGT
Source organism: uncultured Verrucomicrobiota bacterium (assembly GCA_964423465.1). GTDB lineage: Bacteria > Verrucomicrobiota > Kiritimatiellia > PWTM01 > PWTM01 > VGWF01. The sequence goes on from CAYRFK010000037.1 coordinate 12,927, forward strand.
GCTGTCAGGCCTGTCCAGGACGTCGGAGGCCGTCATCATCGATGACGGAAGCTCGGACGGCACGTGGCAGCGGCTGGTGGAGCTGTCGAAGCGGATCCCGCGGCTGCGGTTGATCCGTTTCCGCCGGAACTTCGGCCAGACGGCCGCGATGAGCGCGGGATTCGATGCGGCGCGGGGCGCGGTCATTGTCACGATGGATGCCGATCTGCAGAACGATCCCGCCGACATCCCGAAGCTGCTCGACCTGATGAAGGATGACGTCGACGTGGTCAGCGGCTGGCGGAAGGACCGCAAGGATCCGTTCCTGAACCGGCGGCTTCCGTCGATGCTCGCGAACGGCCTGATCAGCAGGATCACGGGCGTCGCGCTGCACGACTACGGCTGCACGCTCAAGGCCTACCGCGCGGCGGTGATCAAGAACGTGCGGCTCTACGGCGAGATGCACCGCTTCATTCCGGCCCTCGCGAGCTGGGTCGGCGGCAAGGTGGTCGAGGTTCCGGTGAACCATCACGCGCGGCGCTTCGGCCGGTCGAAGTACGGCATCTCCCGCACGACGCGCGTCGTGCTCGATCTCATCACGGTGAAATACCTGTTGCGCTACAGCCAGGGGCCGATGCAGGCGTTCGGCAAGATCGGGGCGGCACTCGGGCTGCCGGGGCTGGCGATGCTCGGCTTCATGATCCTCGCACACCTGTCCTTCCTGGCGTTCGGCACGGCGTTCGGATCGGAGTTGATCAAGCGCCCGTTCTGGCTCATCAGCGCGTTCATGCTCGTGCTGACGGGCGTCCAGTTCATCTGCATCGGTCTGCTGGCCGAGGTCATGACGCGCACCTACCACGAGTCGCAGTCCAAGCCGACCTACGCGGTCCGCGAGACCGCCGAGTCCCCGGCCGCGGGATGAACCCGACGGCGACCAACCGCCTCGCCGGCGTCTTCGGCAACGCCCCGGCCGGGGATGCCGCGGCACAGCTCCAGGCCCACCCCGGCGTGGCCCTCTTCTTCGGCGTCATGTTCATGATCGGGCTTGCGGCGGGCGCGGCGGCGCTTACATGGATCATCGTGAAGCGGCCGCGGACGGCGGAGCTGGCCGGCCGGCCATGGGATGCGATTCATGCGATCCGCATCGTGATGCTGCTGGTCGCGCTTCTCGGCGCCTACCTGACGGGGTTGGGCATCCTGCAGCAGTACCGCCCCGACCTGGCCGCGACCGACACGTTCGTGGCCGGGGCGGCGGCGGCGCAGAGCGCCGTCTTCCACTGGCCGATCCTGGCCTTCGCCGGCTTCTGCATGGTACGGCGCGGGATCCCGCTCCGCGAGGCCTTTGGCATCGACGTCCGGCGGCTTCCCGCGAACGCCGGGCTGGGCGCGGCCCTGTATCCGGCCGTGTTGCCCGCCGTTGCCGCAGCGGCCTTTCTCGCGCGGCTGGTGCTGCAGCGGATGGGCATGGACGCGGAGCCGCAGGAGGTGCTGCGCCTGATGGTCGACCGCGGCGCGGGGCCGATGCGGTTCTACCTGATTGCGCTCGGCATCGTGATCGCGCCAATCGCGGAGGAGGTCCTCTTCCGCGGCATCGTGTTTCCGGTCCTCATCCGGCACACCGGCACAGCGTGGGCGCTGCTGGCGAGCGCCGGGGTGTTCGCGGCGCTGCACATGAACCTGGCCGCGGCGGCACCGCTCTTCGTGCTGGGGTTGGCCTTCGGTCTGGCCTATCTCTACACGGGCTCGCTCGCCGTTCCGATCGTCCTGCACGCGGTGTTCAACGGCGTGTCGATCGTGGTGTCCCACTTCATGCCGGACATTACAGGGTGAGCCCGATCCCCGCCGAGAACCACGCCTGGGCGCTGTGGATTTCCTCGTCGATCTCCCACGTCGTGCCCACCGGATCCTCGCCGTTCTCGTCGCCGTAGACCCGGTTGCGCGAGGGGCCGTCGACCTCGAAGGCGATGTACTGGGCGCGGAATCGCAGGAAGACGCGCTCCGTCAGATCCACGCGCACCGCCGCTTCGGCGACCAGGCCCATGCCGTCCGCGTCGGTGTCCGCGAGGATATCCCGCAACTGGTGGTCGTCGCGGTCGGTGACCGCGGCGGACGGGATCCACGCCACGCGGCCTTCGATCGTCACCTTGGGCTGCCGGATCGAGGCGCAGAGTTCGAGGTAGGGCAGCTCGGCCTCGATGTCGTAGGTGATGGCCGTGCCCTCCCACGTGTCCGCGGGGACGCCCGGCGTCGAGGGATAGGTCTGCACACCATCGCGGGCCTCCCATTCGAAGTTCTGCTGTAGCCAGCCGGCGCCGATGCCGAGGCGCATCTCCTGGTCGCCCGGGCGCGTCTGCCTCCACGCCCACCAGCGGGCGGAGAGATCGAGCGTCCAGGCATCGAGCACGGCGTCGCTTTCGGAGTAGACGCTGAGAACGCGGTAGCCCTCGGGGTAGTCCCAGTCGGAATCGACCATGGTCCCGGCATCCTCGGTCAGGCTCATCGCATAGCGGCCGCGCAGTTCGAACCGTCCGGCGAGAAGGAGTCCGGCGTCGAACTCCGCCGTGATCACGTCCAATGGCCACTCGAGCCGGCTGATCGGGAACGGAGCCGAGTCCGTCAGGCCATCCTGCAGCACCGTCCCGCCGATCTCATACGTGACCGCGCCCGCCGAGATGCCCGGGCCGGCGCTGAATTCGAACTGCACGGGGCCGTCCCCCGCCCACGCACCCGCGACCGACGTCCCGGCCAGAAGCCCCATCATCGCCATTGCCCGATTCATGCGCTCATCCTCCGCACCCGTCCGAGGGTTGGAATAACCGATACCACGTTTTCCAAGGATTGGAAGCCCGTGGCCCCATACCGGTGCACCAGCCGTCGGCTGTCGGCTATTGGCTATTGGCGCCGGCCACGTGGGCCTTCACGGTGCGACGGTCGAGACCGGTCCGCCGCGCGACCTCGGCCAGGTTGCCGCTTCGCCCGTACAGCAGGGCGCAGTAGCGCGCCAGCAG
>CAYRFK010000037.1:16013-17171 GCA_964423465.1 uncultured Verrucomicrobiota bacterium
CGGCGAGCAGGTCGTCCATCTCGTCCGGCGCCTCGCGCAGCCGTTCCCGCAGCGGCGGCACGACGATCTCATCGGAACAGAGCCGGTAGTAGAAGTCGTCGCGAAACCGCCCGTCGCGCCGCAGGGCGTCCAGCGGCCGGTTCGTGGCGGCAATGACGCGGCCGGAGAAGCGGCGGTCGTCGCGGCTGCCGACCGGCGTGTAGACGCGCTCCTGCAGCACCCTCAGCAGCTTGATCTGCACGGGGGCCGGAACCTCGCCGATCTCGTCGAGGAAGATGGCTCCATTCGGCCGGCACCGCCCGAACACACCCTCGTGATCCGCCACCGCGCCCGTGAACGCGCCCTTGCGGTGGCCGAACAGTTCGGACTCGATCAGCGACCCCGCGAACTGCGAGAGGTTCGCGGCGGTAAAGATGTCGGTGAAGCTCTGCTCGAATCGCCCGGCACCCGGGTTGAACGGGATGTAGCCCGACCGCCCGATCGCCGCTGCCGCCGCACCCTTGCCGGTGCCGGTCTCGCCAAGCAGCAGCACCGAGAAATCCTCCATCCGGTTCCACAGCCGCCGCTCGTAGCCCAGGAAGTCGTGTGTGAACAGCGTGGTCCACAGATCCGCGCGAAGACGCTGCATCGCGGCGCTGCGCCCGGCAAGCCCGCGGTCGATGAAATGGAAGGCGCGTCGCAATTGGTAGAACTGCGCGACGATCACGCCGCATTCCTCCGGCGAGAATCCGCAGGCGCCCAGCCGGTCGAGACACGGGGCGGCGAAGGACGCAGCCACCGGCCGGTCGCCCGCGGTGGACTGGCGGATGATGTGCTCGTCGATCGCCCCGCGGTGCTCGTGGAAGATCTCAAACAGAACCAGCACGCGCACCAGGTCGCGGTCCTCTCCTGTGAATCTCCGGATGTCCGCCCCACCCCCGGCCCGCAGCGACTCCACCGCCCCGCGCACCCGCTCCTCGACCCGCGCCAAGCCCCCGCCGCCACCCGGCCCCGCGATCGCCCGGTTCAACCTCTCCCGCTCCGGCGCGAACGGATTCGCCGCCGTCGCCTCCGCCACCAGCCTGCACAGCCCCCGCATCTCACCATCCAACGCATTCATACCCACCCACTCCCTTTCTCTGTCCCCACCGGACTCTCCGCGCGTTCTCTGTCCCCTCC
>CAYRFK010000037.1:17271-29145 GCA_964423465.1 uncultured Verrucomicrobiota bacterium
TGGCATGGCGGCTGCAAATGGGGATGGCATCCGGGTCTGATTCACGATCCGGAACCAGAAGGAGACCGGATCATGAAGGCGACAGGGACAGGAAGATGGATCGCTGGGGTGGTTGCAGCGGCGGCGGCGTGGGCGGTGGGAGGGGCTCGGGGGGCGGGGTTGCTCATTGCGGACGGAGGGCTGGGAGGGCAGCTCGAGATCGTGGAGCACGACGTGAAGGTGAGCGTGAACAACGGCGTGGCCGTGACGCGCGTGAACCAGATCTTCCATAACAAGGAGGCGCGCGCGGTCGAGGCGCTCTACACCTTCCCGGTGCCGAAGGGCGCCTCGGTTGCGAACTTCAGCATGTGGATCAACGGAAAGGAGATGACGGGCGAGGTCGTGGAGAAGGAGCGGGCACGGCAGATCTACAACAGCTACAAGCCGCAGAAGCGGGACCCGGGCCTGCTCGAGCAGGTGGACTTCCGCACCTTCGAGATGCGCGTCTTCCCCATCGCACCCAACGCCGACCAGCGGGTGCAGATCGAGTACTACCAGGAGCTCGACGCCGACCATGACTGGTTCCGTTACGTCTATCCGCTGGCAACGACGACACGTCCGCAGGCGGATACGCGGACGACCGGCCGGTTCGCCTTCTCGCTGGAGGCGAAGTCGGAGGTGCCGATCGCGTCGGTCGAAAGCCCGAGCCATTCGAACGACGTCGTCGTGGCCACCCATGGCGCGGACCACGTCCAGGCTAGCCTCGAACGGAAGGGCGGCCGGCTGGACCGCGACGTGGTGATCGATCTCCACGCCGCGCGGCCGAAGACGGGCATCGACATGATCACTTCGCGCGCCGGACGCGAGGACGGCTACTTCCTGCTCACTCTGACCGCGGGCGAGGACCTTGCGCAACTGGACACGGGCATGGACTACGTCTTCGTCCTCGACAGCTCCGGCAGCATGGGCGACGACGGCAAGCTCGCGATCTCGAAGGAGTCCGTCCTGGCCTTCCTGCGCACGCTCGATGCCGAAGACCGTTTCGAGGTCATGACCTTCAACATCCAGCCCTATCCGCTCTTCAAGGCCCTGCAGACGCCCGACGTCGCGGCCTTGAAACGCGCCGGCGACTACCTCGATGCGGAATCCGCCCGCGGCGGAACCGTCCTGAATCCCGCGATGACGACGGCTTACAAGTACGGCAGCCCCGACCGGCCGCTGAATGTCGTCGTCCTGAGCGACGGCCTCACCGAGCAGCGCGAGCGCGCGGAGTTGCTGCAGCTCATCCGGGAACGCCCGCGCAACGCCCGTGTCTTCTGCATCGGCGTCGGCAACGACGTGAACCGTCCGCTGCTGGAGCAGATGGCCGAGGACAGCGGCGGCCTGGCCGCCTTCCTGTCCCGCGCCGACAACTTCGACCGCCAGGCGCAGGCCTTCCGCCGCAAGCTCACCCGCCCCGCAGCCTCGGGCGTGCAGCTCGAGATCCAGGGGGTCGAGGTCTACGACGTCGAGCCCGCCGTCCTGCCCGACCTGCATCACGGCGCGCCCGTCCGAGTCTACGGCCGCTACCGCGGCGCCGGCACCGCGCAGGTGGCCGTGAAGGCCGATGTCCGCGGCGTCGCCTTCCGCCAGGCCGCGAAGCTCGCGTTCCCGGCCGACGACGCCCGCAACCCGGAGATCGAGCGCATGTGGGCGTGGAAACGGATCGACCGCCTGCTGAAGACCGCCGACCGCGCCGGCTCGCGCACTCCCGTGACCGCCGAGATCGTCGCGCTCGGCGAGGCCTACTCGATCGTAACCGAGTACACCTCGTTCCTCGTGCTGGAGAACGACGACGAGTACCGCCGCTGGAAGATCGAGCGCCGCAACGCCGACCGCACCGGCCGTGATCGCGCCGCGCAGGCCCGCCGCGAGGCGGAACTGGAGACGCTGCGTCGCAAGGCAATGGCCGACATCGGCCCGCAACCTGTCGAGCGCACAGCCGCCGCGCGGCCCGTGCCGCAGGCTCCCGCGGCAGCCCCCGCGCAGGCGCCCTCGTCGCCTGCTCCGGCCGTGAACACCCCGCCCCCGCAGGCCTCGAACCGCTCGCGCGGCTTCGACTTCGACTTCGGGCTCGGCGGCGGTTCGGGACCGGTCGGCCCGCTGTTCGTCCTGGTCTCCGCGTGGATCGCGCGCCGCCGGAGGAACGGATGAACGCAGACGCCTCCACGGCGCTGTGCAGGGAAGGAAGGTCCGCGCCCCTCGGCGCGGACCTTCCGATCCTCGCCGCGCTGATCGCGCTGGCCGCTCTCCCGCTGCTGGCGGGCCGCGTTCCGCTCGGCCTCGTCTACCTGCCCTCGCTCGTCGCCGAGGGCGAATGGTGGCGGATCCTCACCCACGCGTTCGCCCACGTGTCGCTCTACCATCTTGCCCTCGACGCGGGCGCCTTCCTGATGCTCTACCGCCAGCTCCGTCCCCTCGGCATGGCGCGACGGATCGCCGTCGTCGCCGCCTCCGCCCTCTTCAGCCTGGCGGCCGCGCACATGGTCCCGGGAGTCTACGAGCGGGGCCTCTGCGGACTCTCCGGCGCCGCGCACGGCCTCATGGCGGCGCTCGGGCTCGACATGGCCGTCCACGGGACCGGCCGCGAGCGCTCGGCCGGCCTCACGTCGCTGGCGCTCGTCGCCGGGAAGAGCCTGATCGAGGCGGCGACGGGATCCGCCTTCTTCTCCGATCTGCACTTCGGCCGCATCGGCAACCCGATCGCGATCTGCCATCTTGGCGGGGTGCTGGGCGGTGCCGCGGTCTGGATCGCAACACAGGGTTGGTCGTCGAGCCGGATGAAGGGAGTTCCTTGGAATCCACTTGCGCGCCGCAGCCCGGCGCGTACACTCTCGGCGAAATGACAACGGCATGGCATCAGGGCTGGTGGCTTCCCGGCGGGGTTCCGCGCGGGCGCTGATGCCGTTGCGCCGTGCGTACGAAGGACCCCGGGAAAAGCCCGGGGTTTTGCATTTCGGAGAACGTGATGCTTGCGAAGCGGATCATACCGTGCCTCGACGTGACGGGCGGGCGGGTCGTGAAGGGCGTGAAGTTCATCGAGCTTCGCGACGCAGGCGACCCGGTCGAGTGCGCCCGCGCCTACGAGGCGCAGGGCGCGGACGAGCTGACGTTCCTCGACATCACCGCCTCGTCGGACGGGCGCGACACGATGGTCGAGATCGTCCGCGCCGTCGCACGCCAAGTCTTCATGCCGCTGACCGTCGGCGGCGGAATCCGCGTCATCGATGACGTCCGCCGCATGCTGCAGGCGGGGGCGGACAAGGTGTCCGTCAACACGGCCGCGGTCAACCGCCCCGACCTGATCTCCGAGGGCGCCCGGCGTTTCGGCAGCCAGTGTATCGTGCTGGCGATCGACGCGCGGCGGCGCACGCCCGGTCCGGGCTGGGAGGTCTACACGCACGGCGGCCGCACACCGACGGGCATCGATGCCGTTGCCTGGGCGCGCGACGGCGTGGCGCGCGGCGCGGGCGAGATCCTTCTGACAAGCATGGACTGCGACGGCACGAAGGCCGGCTACGACCTCGACCTGACGCGCGCGATCTCGGAGGCCGTCTCCGTTCCCGTCATCGCCTCCGGCGGCGCAGGGACGCTCGACCACATGGTGGACGCCGTGACGCTTGGCAAGGCGGACGCCGTCCTCGCGGCCTCCATCTTCCACTTTGGCGAATTCACCATCCCAGCCGTCAAGGCCCACCTCCGGGCCCGCGGCGTCGAGGTGCGGCTGTGAAGACGCACAAGGGCATCGACGCGCGCAGCCTCGCCATGGCGAGGGCCGTGGTCGCGCGCATCGACGCCGACCCGCGTCGCGGCGGCCTCGACCACGCCCGCGCGACATGCCGCCGATGGCTGGACCAGGGTGTCGCAGCGGCCGCCGAATGGGCGCGTGTCCTCGACGCCGGCCCGTGGGAGGAGATCCGCCGCGTCCTGCTGGACCCATCCGACGCCGGCCGCGCGCTGCGCCAGAACTCGCCGTTCTGCGGGATCCTGTCGCCCAGAGAACGCTGGGCCATCTACCGGGAGTTCGACGGCCATGACCTTTGATCAACTCGAGCACGTGCTGCGCGCCGCCGGCGCCATCACCGGCGAGTCGGAGATGGTCGTCATCGGCAGCCAGGCGATACTGGCTGCAAGCCCGGAGGCCCCGGGCATCCTGGGCGCCTCAATGGAGGCGGACATCTATCCCCCCGCCGCGCCGGAGAAGGCCGACCTCATCGACGGCACGATCGGCGAAGGCTCGCCGTTTCATGAAACCTTCGGCTACTACGCGCACGGCGTGGGCCCGGAAACCGCCAGCCTGCCGGCGGGTTGGCGGTCGCGGTGCAGGATTGTTGAAACCGCCGCAACCGGCGGCGTCCGGGCGCTTTGCCCGGCGCCCGCAGACTTGGCGGCGAGCAAGCTGCTTGCAGGCCGCCCGAAGGATCTCGCCTTCGTCGAGGCGATGATCGCCACGGGCCTCGTGCGGCCGGATACGGTCGTCGGGGTTTGCGGGGAACTGGAGCCTGCCGATGCGGAGGCCGTGCAGGTGCGACTCGGCCGGATTCGTGGAGGAGCGGAATGAAGGAACTCGAAGAGGGATCGGAGCTTCGGCTCGATTTCGACAAGCTGGCGAAGGCCGCGCGGTGCGGCGGGGTGCTGCCGGTGGCGATCCAGCACGCGGACACGAACGAGGTGATCCTCGTTGCCTACACCAACGAGCAGGCGTTCCGCCTCACGCTCGCGGAGCGGCGGCTCGTTCTCTGGAGCACGTCGCGCAACGAACTTTGGGAAAAGGGCAAGACCTCGGGCGAGACGTTCGACCTCGTCGAGGCGCGTGTGAACTGCGAGCAGAACTCGCTGCTGTACCGCGTCCGCCCGCGCCGCGGCGGCATCTGTCACACGAAGAACGCGGCCGGCGAGCCGCGCAACTGCTACTACCGGCGGATCGTTCCGGAGACGGGCCGCATGGAGAACCTCGACCCGTGAACTTCCAGCCTGACCTTGCCACATTCCTCGATCGCGCGAAGCATGGCACCGTCGTGCCCGTGTGGGTCGAGGTCATCGCCGACCAGGAGACGCCGGTGTCGGCCTACGAACGCGTGCGCTCGGTCCTTCGCCGCCGCGACCACGCCTCGCACACGTTCCTTCTCGAGAGTGTCGAGGGCGGCGAGTCGGTGGGCCGCTACTCGTTCATCGGCGGCACGCCGCGCGCGATCCTGCGCTCGTGGGGCCGCCGGACCGAGATCCAGTTCGCCGACGGGGTCCGGACGACCGTGGCGGACACCGACCCGCTGGACGCCGTGCGCGACTTCATGCGCCGTTTCACGCCCGTGCCCGAGCCGTCGCTTCCACCGTTCACCGGCGGCGCCGTGGGCTTCCTCGGGTACGACTGCATCGCGCAGTTCGAACCGCGCGTGCCGGTCCGCACCGACGCCGCCCTGCTGGCGCCGGACATGGTCTTCATGGTCACCGACGCCCTGATCGTCTTCGACCGCGTCCGCCACACGCTGAAGATCATCGCGAACGCCTTCGTCGACGGCGATCCCGAACATGCCTACGACGAGGCCCGCCGCACGATCGCCTCGCTGCTCGACGCGCTGCGCGCCCCGCTGCCGCGGTCGCTGACGGACATCCACCAGCCCGACGACACCCCCGAGCCGCGCTCGACGATGACGCGCCCGGAGTTCGAGGCGGCGGTGGGCAAGGCCAAGGAGTACATCCGGGCCGGCGACATCATCCAGACGGTCCTGTCGCACCGCTTCGAAGTCGACTTCTCCGGCGATTCGATCGACGTCTACCGCGCGCTGCGCCTCGTCAACCCGTCGCCCTACATGTTCCTGCTCGACCTGGGCGACAGCTCGATGATCGGCAGCTCGCCCGAGATCCACGTCCGCAGCACCCGCGGCCGCGTCGAGGTCCGCCCGATCGCCGGAACGCGCCCGCGCGCCTCGGACCCGGCGGAGGACCGCCGCCTCGAGCAGGAACTGCTGGCCGACCCGAAGGAGCGCGCCGAGCACATCATGCTTGTCGACCTCGCCCGCAACGACCTCGGCCGCGTCTGCGCCCCGGGCACGGTGAAGGTGCCGGAACTGATGGTGGTCGAGCGGTACAGCCACGTGATGCACATCGTCTCCGACGTGACCGGAACCCTCGCGCCGGGACACGACGGCTTCGACCTGATGCGTGCGACGTTTCCCGCCGGCACCGTCAGCGGCGCACCGAAGATCCGGGCGATGGAGATCATCGCGGAACTGGAGAAGTCGCGGCGCGGCCCCTACGCGGGCGCCGTGGGCTACTTCAGCTTCGACGGCAACCTCGATTCCTGCATCACCATCCGCACGATCGTGCTCGACGAGGGCAAGGCGTGCGTGCAGGCCGGCGCGGGCATCGTGGCGGACTCCGATCCGGGCCGCGAGTATGACGAGACCTGCAACAAGGCGCGGGCCATGATGAAGGCCCTTGCGCTGTCGCGGAAGTTCGGCGACGCCCGCCGGGAGGCCGCCCCATGATCCTGATGATCGACAACTACGACTCGTTCACGTTCAACCTCGTGCAGTACCTAGCCGAACTCGGTGCGGAGGTGAAGGTGGCGCGCAATGACGAGATCACGATCGCGCAGATCCGGGCGCTGGCGCCCGAGCGGATCGTCGTCAGCCCCGGTCCCTGCACGCCGGCGGAGGCGGGGGTGTCGTGCGAGGTCATCCGCACGTTCGGCCCGGTACTCCCCCTGCTGGGCGTCTGCCTCGGCCACCAGAGCATCGGCCACGTCTACGGCGGCCGCGTCGTCCGCGCCGGCCGGCTCATGCACGGCAAGACCTCGCCGATCCTGCACCACGGGGAGAGCGTGCTGGCCGGCATGCCGCAGCCGTTCGACGCGACGCGCTATCACTCGCTGCTGGTCGAGCGGGAGAGCCTTCCGTCCTGTCTGAAGATCACCGCCGAGACCGCCGAGGGGGAGATCATGGGCCTCCGGCACGTCGAGCACCCCGTCCACGGCGTCCAGTTCCACCCGGAATCCATCCTGACGCAGGACGGCAAACGGATCCTGAAGAACTTCCTGGAGCTCTGAGCCGGCTCAGCGTTCGGCGGACGCCGACGAGCGCAGCGTGTACATTTCCGCACCGACGGCGCGGGCGGCGGCGATCGTCTCGGGATACGGCGTGTCGCAGATGTCGACGAGCCCGATCTGGTAATTCTCGCCGTCCGTGCGCCCCGTGGTCGCCTGATCGCGGTACTGGAACCAGTGCGCGCCGACGAGGTGCGGGTTGCGCAGGGCCCCCTCGAGGTAGGCCTTGAACTTCGCGGCGCGGTCGGTCTGGTCGTCCGTCGCCTTGAGCCCCGTGTGGAACATGCCGCGGTCGAGCGCGCCGAAGTGGAACTCGCCGATGACGACGGGGCGGTCGACGCCCGCGGGAAGGGCCAGCTTCTCCACGCTGTAGTCGTACTTGTTGAAGCTGATGACGTCGCAGTGCGGCGCCGCGGCCTGGACGGCGCGGTCATTGACCCACGCGAAGCGGCAGCCGAAGTACATCTGGTCGGGAGCGGCGTTCTTGACCTCCTCGCGGATCACGCGGAAGTACGTGTCCGCGATGCGCGAATAGAGCTTCTCCAGGTCGGACCCCGCCTTCTTCGCGTCCGGCGCGTTCGTGCAGGCAGCGAGCGCCTCCCAGGAAGCGTGCTGTGTTCCCCATGCCTCGTTCAGCGACTCGATGCGCCCGTACGCCTGCCGCACCGCATCGACGATCGCGAGCTTCGCCGGCTGGGCCGGCGGCGACTCGAGCGCCGCGGCGGAGAGCGACGTCTCCTTGCCCCATCCGAGTTCGTTGTGCACGAAGAAGCCGATGCACCAGGGATCGCCGACCGCTCCCGCGGCCTTCTGCTTCTCCATCGCCCTGCGGATGCCCTCGCGAAACGACGGATCGTAGGGATCGGGGAACTGGCCCCAGTAGCCCTGCGACCCCGCAATGGTCTTGGAACTGAAGCTGGCGTTGGCCGTGTAGGGTGTGCGTCGCGCGGCGCAAACGACCGCGTCGGACCAGTTCGCCACCGTGTTGAGACCCCAACTGCGCAGCCGCCGGTGCGAGAGATCGACCCACGCCTCCTCCCAACCGGCTCCGTACTTCCGCAGCAGGTTCGACCGGGAGAAGTCGAACACCTTGTAGCCCCACTTCTTCTCGTAGTAGCCGTGGGCCGCGCCGTTGTGCTTGGAGAGGAAGCCGCCGAAGGCGGACTCCTTCTCCGGCAGCCATGCGAAATAGGACTCGCGATCGGTGACCGGCGTGCCGCTGTCGGCGCGCACGCAGTCGGCACCGAAGGACCAGAAGAGGCGGCCGTCGGGATCGGCCATCCACCACCGCCCCTCACGCTTCTCGACGCGAAAGTGTTTCGAAGGCGGCAGCGAGGGCCCTCCGGACCATCCGCCGAACCGGTCGCGGCCGGCCGGCTCGGGGTTGGCCGTGAGATCGGAGGCCTCGGCGGCGCGATGCGTGGCGAGGTCGTTGGTGCCCTTGACCTTTCCCGGCCAGTCGGCATGGATGTACTGGCCGAATTCGTCGATGAACGGCAGGAAGCGGTCCGCGTCGACCACCCGCACGGCCCCGCGCGCCTCGACCCGCGTCACATCGAAGGTGCGGGAGGCCCCGGGGGCGCTCAGGAAGACCAGCACGCGTGTGACCGCCGCGAAGTCGATCTTTGCGCCCTCGCCCGGCGCACCGCGCATGCCGACGAGGCCGAGGCTGCGGGACGGCCGCTGCGGCATCGCGGACAGGCGCACGACCGCAACGCCCTCGGCGCCCGCGGCGATCTCGGTGCGCGCGGAGAGCCAGCGGTTGGACTTGCCGGATGCCGCGTCGTCGACGCGCAGGTTGACCTTGATCGACTCGGTGCCGGGGTTCCGCACGCCGATCTCGATCCGGTCGAAGGTCTGGAGATCCCACGTCCCCGTCCGGGGCATGAACTCGACCCCGGGCCACTTCGCGCCGGCGCGGGTATCGACACGAACGGCGGCGGGCGGTGCGGTCGTGACGGCGGCCTCGTTCGCCCGACAGACGGCAAGGGCCTCCGGGGAGGACGGATCCGCCAACACCTTCACGGGTTCCCCGGCGGGCGCTGCACAGGCCGCCGCAAGAGCCAGTCCCACCGTCCATCGCATCGAGATCATCGCGCCGCCTCCGCTGTTGATGTGTCGCAAGCGGAAAAAAGTTTGCATGAACGCTTGGCGAATGTCGACGCTTGCCCTTCGGGGCGTTTGGCGGGATGGTAGGGGACTGGCCGCACCGGGCTCGAAGGGAGCGCCGGCCGCGGAACGAGGGCATGTGCCCGGAAGGCTGATCCCATGAAGAATCTGGCAATGGCGGCGGTCGCGGCGTGTTCGCTCCTGGCGGGCTGTGCATTCGGACCGATCCACGTGGCGGACCCCGCCGCCGGGCCGACGGCGGTCCTCTCGGTGCCGTACTCCGTCTCGCTGCTGACGATCGACGGCAAGAACGCGCCGGCGCGTCTCGGACGTCCGGGCGCCACGTCGCAGGACTTCATCGTGCCCGCCGGAGCCCGCGAGATCAGCGTGGAGTTCTCGGTGATCTGGAATGACCTTGCGAAGGACGACCACACACCGGTGCGGTCGGAGCCCGCGACGCTTTCCTTCACTGCCGCCGCGAATGCGCGGTATCGGATCGAGCATAGGATCTGGCGCACGCTCGACGACGCCCGCGCTGTTGCGGCGGATCCCGGCTGGCGCATCGTCGACGGGGGCGGCATCGCCGCCACGGCCCCTGCGGTCGCCACGCCGCCCGCGAAGCCCGCCCCGGCGCCGCTTTCCGCGCCCGTGCCCGCCACGATGCCCGCGGTGGGCGCAGCGGCGAAGGCTCCGCCGCACGACGCATCCGCGTCGCCCGCGGCCGTCCAACAGATGAACGAATGGTGGCAGAAGGCGACTCCGGAGGAGCGCGACGCGTTCCTCAAGGGCGTCCTGCCCGGCGACGCGAAGAAGTGAATTGAAGACCTCCGACTACGACTACGAACTGCCGCCCGACCTGATCGCGCAGGAGCCTCCGGCCGAGCGCGACGGGGCGCGGATGCTTGTACTTCATCGCGGCGACGGCGGGATCGAGCACCGCGCCGTCCGCGATCTTCCGGAGTACGTGGAGCCCGGCGACGTCATGGTCGTCAACAACACGCGCGTCATTCCCGCCCGACTGTACGGCCGCAAGGAGGGCAGCGGCGGGCGTGTCGAGATCTTCTTCCTCGAGGAGCGGAAGGACGGAACGTGGGACGTGCTTCTGCGTTCCCGACGCCGGCCCAAGCCCGGCCAACGCATTCCGCTCGGCTCTGGGCGCGCGCAGGCCGAGTTGCTGGAGGAGATGGGCGGCGGTGCGGCGCGCATCCGCGTTGTGTCGGACATCCCCGTGCTGGACCTGCTGGAGGCGGAGGGACGCACGCCGCTGCCGCCCTACATCCGCCGCCCGGCCGCATTGCCGGAGCCGGCGGAGGACCGCGAGCGTTACCAGACGGTGTTCGCGAGCCGGCCGGGCGCGGTCGCCGCCCCGACCGCGGGGCTTCACTTCACGCCCAACCTCGTGACGCAGTTGCGGCGGCGCGGGGTGGAGACCGTCGAGGTGACGCTCCATGTCGGCCCGGGTACGTTCAGGCCGGTCACGGCGGACGATCTCACCGATCATCGCATGGATTCCGAGCGCTACGAGATCTCGCCCGATGCCGCGTGGAGCATCAACATGGCCCGGCGCATGAAGCGGCGCGTCATCGCGGTCGGAACGACGTCCGTCCGTGCGCTCGAGACCGCGGTGCGCAGCGACGGCACCGTCGCCTCCGGATCGGGCCGCAGCGAGTTGTTCATCCATCCGCCCTACGAGTTCGGCTGCATCGGCGCGCTGCTGACCAATTTTCACCTGCCGCGGTCGACGCTGCTGATGCTGGTCTCCGCCTTCGCCGGCCGCGAGGCGATGTTGAACGCCTACGCGACGGCCGTGCGCGAAAGGTACAGGTTCTACAGCTACGGGGATTGCATGCTGATCGTGTAACGTAGCGTCCGATGCCGACCACGGTGAGAACCATGATGACCTACGAGATCCGACGCGGAACGATCGACCCGGACCGGATGCTCGACGATCCCGCGTGGGCGAGCGCGGCCGTGGCCGAGGTCATCCACGTGCGGCCGGAAAGCCGGACGGCCGAGCCCCGTGCTCGCGCGCGACTGCTCTACGACGACGAGCGCCTCCACGGACTCTTCGAGGTCCGCGACGTCAATGTGCGTTGCGTTCACGAGGGCTTCGGTGCGGCCGTCTGGAAGGATTCGTGTGTCGAATTCTTCGTCGAGCCCCATCCCGGCCAGGGGTACTGCAACTTCGAATTCAACTGCGGCGGTTCGTGGCTCGTGAAGCACATCACCGACCCCGTCCGAACGCCGGTTGCCCGGTTCCGCGCCTATCGCGACCTTCAGCCGCAGGACGTGCCGGGCGTGCGGGTCGTTCCGACCCTGCCCTCACCCATTGACCCGGCGATACAGGGGCCGCTGGACTGGCGCATCGCCTTCTCAACCCCGTTCGATGTCCTCATCCACGCCGCCAACGCCCGCCTCCCGCGCCCTGGCGACCTCTGGCGCGGCAACTTCTACAAGTGCGGCGACGCCACCCCCACCCCCCACTGGATCGCCTGGTCGCCGGTTGATGAACTCGAATTCCACCTCCCCCGCTGCTTTGGCAACCTCCTCTTCACCTCCGCCTGAGGAACAGGGACAGGAACAGGGACAGAGAGAACCCGCGGCTAAGTTCTTCTCTCTGTCCCCCCGGACGGGGACAGGGGGACAGGGACAGGGGGACAGAGAACATGCTGCAAGAATCTTTGGAATTCGCACGCGCCGGC
>CAYRFK010000038.1:0-28748 GCA_964423465.1 uncultured Verrucomicrobiota bacterium
ATCCGTGAAATCCGTTTCATCCGTGGTTTCCTTTCCCGCCGGCTCCGGGCCTCTTTGCGCCCTTTGCGCCTTCGTGTTGCCTTCCGTTCGGCTCAGCGAGCCGCGCCCAATCGCACGGTGACAGGCTCGGCGGCGCGCTTCAACTGGAATGTGCCTTCGGCGGCGGCCCCGCCGGCCTTGACCGTATAGGCATACGTTCCCCGGAAGCCGCGGAACGACGCCTTCCCATCGGCGCCGGTCTCCACGGCGGCGGCCGTCTTCCATTCCCCGTTGATCAACTTGTCGAGGGCCGTGTAGGCCGGCTTCGGATCGAGGGCGCCATCGGTGAGGCCGCCCATCGCCTCGTTCTCGCCCTTGACCGCCGTCCCGTCGCCCAGATTCCACCACGTGATGCCGGCCATGCCCGGCGCGCTGAACCAGAGCCGGTAGTGGTCGCGTACGAGTTCCGCCTGGAGCGCGTCGCCGTCCTCGCCGGCGGACGGGATCGTGATCTCGGTGACGTACATCGGAAGCCCGAAGCCGTCGAACGCCTCATAGAGGTCGAGCAGCGGACCGGGGTTGCAGTCCGGCGAGGCCATGTAGGTATCCAGTTTCTCGCGCCGGAAGTAGTGGTACTGGAACCCGATGCCCCGCACGGGAAGCCCCTTCCCCAGCATCGCCTTCACTTGCGCGAAGTACCGGTTTGTCTCCACTGGCATGAAGTTGTAGGGCGTAACCTCGTTGATCATCATGACGTTCGACTTCGGGAACAGCGGCACGGCCTCGCTGAAGGCCCAGTCGACATACGCGCGGTCGGGCGAGTACAGCGGATAGGTCTTACGGCACACCTGCGACTCGTTGACGACATCCCAGATCGGAATCTTGTCGCCGAATCGCGTGGCGATCTCACGGAAACGCTTCCGGTAAAGGCTGCGGAGTTCCTCGGCATCCTTCGGGATCCACGCCGGGTTGTAGGCGTGCCACAGCAGCGGATGGCCCTTGAGCGTCACGCCGTTCGTCGCGGCCCACGGAATGAACCGATCCGCCGGCGGACGCCGCCACATGTCACGCGCGGGCTCCTCGTAGCGCAGTTCACCGCGCGCCGGCTCGGTGCCCTCCCAGTAGAACGGTACGGTCGCGAAATTGAACAGCTTCAGGAAGGCCTGCTCGTACTTGCGGTTGTCCGCCGGCGTCGCGAGCTGGCCGAGGACGAACGCATTGCAGCCGAAGAGGAACTCGTGGGCGGTCTGGCGGACCTCGACGCGGGCACCCTTGACGGGCTTTCCGTCCGCATCAACCACCTGCACGACGGCATCGCCCTTGCGGTTCTTATCGATCCCCGCTTCGATCCGCGCCTCGATCTCCGGCGTCCGCCAGTGCTTCCGGTAGGCCTCGATCGCCGCCTCGGGATCGACCGCGGGCGCAAGCGGAAGGACCGCCTTCTCCGCGATGAGCACGGGGGAATCGTACAGCGGAACTCCGCGGAACTCCCATCCCTTCGACCCCTTCGACCCGCGCGCCTCGGGGATCGACCGCACGAGGCCCGTGCGCAGGTCGGCAAGGACCGGCTCCTTGAAGTCGCCCGCCGGAAGCACGAGGTCAACCGGTGTCGTCGCGTTGGAATCCGACGGCACGCCGCCGCTGAGCCACACCGCGACGAGTTGGCCTGCGCCGTCCTTGCGGCGACAGCCGAGCACCGACACCTTCTGCGTCGTGCCGCATTCGAACGGATAGTCCGCGATGCGCTCGACGCGATCGTCGTAGAGCGAGAATACGTGCTGCGCGGCCTGGTAGGAGGGCTTCGTGCGCGCAACGGTCTTGTCTTCGTTGGCCTTGAGCAGCCCCTTGGTGTTCCAGCGGTCCGGGTACTTGAGTTCCATCAGCGTGAACTGGTTGTACGGAACGTCCTTCGCATAATGCGCCAGCATGCGCCGCAGATTCCACTTGGCCTGCGTGAGCTCGGTCCAGGGAGATCCCTTGAGCGCGCCGAAGGTGCCGGCGGTCGAGGGTGCGCCGGTCTCGCCCTGCCGGACCTCGGCATGCGGGGCGTACGTAGCGAGCAGCGCGCGGATCCTGTCGGCCAGCGACGTGTCGTCCGGATTCTTCGGATAGCCATGGAACGTGATGGCGTCGACGAGCCCCGTCTTGCCCTTCGCCTGGATCCGCGCGAGGAAGGCCTCGGCGTAGTCGACCTTGCCGGCGAGACCGAGGGCCCAGATCTTCGCGCCCGGCTGCTCGGCGCGGAGGATCTCGGCGGTGCGGATGTGGAAGTCGGCGAACGCCTCCGCGGGCGCGTCCTTGCCGAGATCGGGTTCGTTCCAGATCTCCCACTCGGTGACGCGGTCCTTGAAGCGCTTCGCGAGCGCGCGCACGAAGCCGTCCCACGCCGCGAGCGCCTCGGGCGACCTCGGGATGCCGCCGCCGAGCCCCGTGCCGCCGCCGCCGGGGTAGTTGGTGTTGCCGTAGTTCGTCTCGAGCCACGGCTGCACGCCCTGGGCGCGCGCATCGTCAACCAGTTCGTCGAGCCATGCGAAGTCGTACACTCCCGGCGCCTTCTCGCACTTCTGCCAGCCGGTCTGCACGCGGATCCGCTTGGCGCCGAGCGGGCCGAGATAGGACTTGTAGTTCGGATAGACCGCGAAGTCGCGGTCGAGCGTCTCGCCGCCCACCGACCACGGCGACGCGGCGATCTCCTTGGCGGGCCGGGGACGGATCTTTCCGATGACCGGGAAGTCCGCCGCGGCGGCGGTCGCCGGAGCAGGACAACACAAAGACGCAAAGAGCGCCAAGGGAATACAGAGGGACAGAGATTGGCGAAACACGCGGCTCATGCGGCGATCCTCCCGATTTCCGAAACCCCGGCTTTCGTGACGGCAAACATACCGGAACCCATGCTGACAGGCCGCACCGGACCGGCAAGCGCCGAGGCTTGCCGGTCCTTCTCTTTCGCTTGCACTTTCTTCTCTACGATCCCCCGACCGTGATCCCCGCCCAGTAGGCCGCCTCGTAGGTCCATCCGGTCGGCTCGTTGACCAGTTCGATGCGCACGCTGCGGCCGGTCCACGGCGTCAGGTCGACCCGCTCGGTCATCCACTGCTTTGCTGCGGTGGACGGACCGACCGGCTTTCGGAGAACCTGGTTTCCCTCCACGCGCACGATCAGGTCGAAGTCGCCCCGCGGGTCGTGCCCTACCGTCACGTTCAGCGCCGGTGATCCGGCGGCGGGCACGTCGATCGTCCGCGAGAGGACGCAGCCGGTGTCCTTGTCGAGCGGATGCGTGACAAGCACGTTGGTCCTGCCGCCCCACGTCGCGCGCAGTCCCGGATTCATGTCCGTCCCGCACGCCGTCACCTTCCAGCCGGGAACGACCTTGTCGGCGGCCTCACGAATCTCCGCCCCCTCGGCCTGCACGATGCGGGCCCTCTCCTCGGGCGAGAAGACGCTCCCGGCGATGGGGCCGGGCGCCCAGCTCAGTTCCAGTGCGCTGGGACGCGGCGGCTTCACGGGGATCACGAACACGTCCCCGCCCGCCCCATCCTTCTCGATGCGCCCGCCGTACGTCAGCACGATCCGGCGCGTCAGCTTCTCGCAGACGTCGAGGAGCCCCGGGAAGTTGTAGGCGGTGTGGCTGAAGACCTTGGTCTCGTCGAGGCCCGTGTTGAAGCGCGAAGGCAGCCGGGAGAAGCCCATCGTCGTGAACAGCACGCCGGCGGAACTCGACGGGTTGCAGTCCGAGTCCTGGCCGCCGCGACACGAAATGACGATGGTCTGGTCGGGGTCCCGGCGGCCGTGGAGAAAGCCGAGCAGCACGTACGCTCCGTTGATCTTGCAGTCGATGCCGCCGTTGGATGCCCGCTGGTACTCCGGGTTCTCGCGGTACTTCGCCTGACACTTCGCCCAAGTACCCTCCCAGTCATCCGGTGCGGCCTTGAACCATCCGATCAGATCGCGGACCATTTCGGCATATTGGCTCTCCGATGGGATTGCCCGCAGTCCAGCCTCGGCAATCGCAACGGGGTCCGACTCGAAGAACGCCTCGGCGTACATCGCGCCCATGAACTGCCCGGCGTAGAGGCCGTCACCGTAGTTCATCAGCCGGCCGAACGTCTCGCCGAGGTCGATCGCCGCCTGCGGCAGACCGGGCGCGATCAGCCCGGAGAAGTCGGCCTCGATCTGGTAGTCGATGTCGTTGGGACACTTGTTCAACTTCGGATGCCCGGAGTCCGGCGGCGCGATGCCGCGGCGGAGGTTGTCGCGCCCGGCCTTGTTGGCGCACCAGAGCGGATAGCGGCTGTTCGCGAAGTCGATCCCGGCCTGCCGGATCGACGCCTCGATCCCGTACTCCTCGAGCGTGCGGAGGAATGTCATCTCGACGTACAGATCGTCCTGCCCGAATGCGTCGTTGATCATTCCGGGCTTCCACACGGGCAGCTTGTCCGCGGGGATGATCGCATCCTTCCACTTGAACTCCGTCGGCGCCCCCCATGCGACGCCCGCGATCTGCCCGATCCAGCCGGCCTTCATCCGGTCGCGGTAGTCCTTCACCGGCAGCCGGCGCATGGGTCCATCCCCCGCGTCGGCGGTCACCGCGCCCATGCACGCGAATCCCACAGCCATACTCACCAGCCTGCGTTTCATGAATGTCATCCTTTTCCGTTGAAGACGGCCGTTTCGACGATCCTCGCTGTATCGGTCATGGCATAAGGTCACGGCCGTCGGACGCATCGGAACCCCACGGTCTGGCCGGCGTCGGCGGGCGTGCCGTACCCGCGCCAGGCGCACCGCGCCGTGTAGGGGCCGTCCCCGGCCCCTTCGTCCCACCCGCCGCCGCGCACCATCCGGTGTGACCCCGCCGATGCGCCGCGCGGATCCGTCTGCGGCTCGGCGGAGTAGGTTCTGCCGATATCCCAGCACCACTCGGCGACGTTGCCCGCCATATCGAATAGCCCGAACGCATTCGTTGCGAAACTTCCGGCCGGACTGGTCCAGGGTACCGCGCCCGATGCACCGTACACGGGATGCCAGCCCTCGGATGCCGCGTCGTCATAGCCGTAGTACGGCGCACCCTCCACCCACGGACTGTGGTAGTTGGCCCGGTTGAAATCGATCGAATCGCGGTCGGTCCACGGGAAGCGCCGCCCGCCGGCGCCGCCGCGGGCCGCCCGCTCCCACTCCGCCTCCGTCGGCAGCCGATACCCGCCGGCCGACCAATCGCAGACCGGGGATGCCTGGCCGTTGGTGTAGACCGCGCCGGCGACGGTGTAGCAGGGCGCCAGACCCTCCTTGCGACTTCGGGCGTTGCACCATTTGACGCAATCGTACCAACTGACCCCGCACACCGGATGGTCCGCCGCCTTCCCGGAGCCCGCATTGGCAAAGGTGAATCCGTTGGATACCGCCCACGAATGGACCCCATCCCATGCCGCCTTGGTGACTTCCCGGGAATCGATGTGAAACGCACCGACATAGACCGGGTGCACGGGGGACTCATTGGCCGTCAGGACGGCATTGGTGTCTTCGTCACCGAAGGCATCGCCCATCAGAAACACGCCCGCCGGGATGGCGGCCATGCCGGGCGGTGCGCCGCCGGGACCGAGCGCCGCAACACGGAAGAACGCGGGCACGGCGCAGGTGATGCTCGACCCGCCCCCCGATGCGATCGTGTTCAACGAATCCCAGGAGGCCGACCATGGTCCTTCCGGGGACGCCGCCCATTCGACCCGGTGGAGGATCGAGGAGGGAACGGCGTCGAAGACGAGGCGCCCGGGTATGCTGAACGCCCGAATATCGGGATTGCCGCCCCACGCCGCGGAGGCCGCCACCACCAGCACCCCCGCAAGACGCCACATCGCCGTCACTCCGCGGGGTCGTCCGCCCTTTTGGCTTCACGGCCGTAGAGCGTGTAGCGAAGCCGACGCACCATCGCGATCCCCCCGATGGCCAGCAAGCCGAACACCACCGTGGACGGCTCGGGGATCGGGATCAGAGCCGCGCCGCCCGACGGCGCAAAATCCCAGTCGTCGTATCCCGTGATTTCCGGCTCATAGGTCCCGATGGACGACTGCCAGAAGTGGTTCGTCGAATGGTCGGGGAAACGGGCGTTGACGCCGCTGGGGAAATCCGAGGACGGGTCATCAAACACGCGGACGAAGTAGGTCCCCATCGAAACCCCGAGGAATGGCTGAAACGGGTACAGTCCGGGCTGCCCGCCAAATCCCTCGTTCTGGCCCAGGAACCCTGTGGCCACAACCGCGTCGTCGCCGGACACCCCGGTGGCGGCGGCGAAGTGGAAGGCATCCGCGACTCCGTTGCCCCCGCAACTGATGAGCTGAACGAAACAGCCCGCCATCCAGTTCGTGTCATCCGTGGCACAGGGCAACGCCGTGGACAGATCGAAGTACGTGATGGCGGACGAGTTTCCCCACATGAGATTGGTTTCCGCCTGCGCGCCCGCCGCGGCCATCCATAACGAAAGCAATCCCGCCATCCGTTTCATGACTCCGGCTCCTCTCTTGCGACCTGCATGCCGCCCGCCGCTACCGCGGATACGGCCGTGTCTCGATCCAGTTCCAATCGTTGCTTCCCCGGCTCGTGTACCAGAATCCGACGCCCGGTTCGAGGAAGATGTTCGTGGCAAGCCGGTTCGGCATCACGGAGTAGTTGATCCACACATTCGTTCCGTTCAGGTTGCGGAGGTAGAGGTTGACGTACCCCGGCGGATCCTTCCGCGCATCCCAGAACATGACGTTGTCGGCCCCGCCCGCGGTGGTGGACGCCCATCCGCCGGTCAGGCCGGACTGGTTGATGCCCACCCTGGCCGCGTAGGGCCACCCGAGCATCTGGAGCGACTGTCCGCGGATCGCATTGGTGAACTCCGGCTGCACGATCGCATCGCCGGCCAGTTCCATCGCTATGTTGTTCGACGCGCGGTTCCGGTACCAGAATCCGACCGCCGGATGCAGGAAGCGGTTGGTGGCCTCCCGGTTCGGCGTTACGCTGTAGTCGATCCACCGATTGGTTCCGTTCAGCGTGCGGAGATAGAGCGAGATGTAGCGCGGTGTAGGCGACTCCTCGTCCAGATAGTAGATATTGTCCGCCAAGGCCGCCATCGACGAGGGTTTGCCCCGGGTTCCGGCCACGTTGGCCACGCGGTGATCCGCCACCGCGAACGGCATCGCTGCCAGGGCGAGTCCGTTCGAGCCGGGCACGAACACGCGGGCGAGACCTGCGATGTTGACGGAATGGACCGCGGGGTCGTGGTCGACGTCGACACGATAGCAGAGCCATCCCATGGCGCCGTGGACCGCATCGGTCAACGCTCCCTCCGGACCGGCCACGCCGGCGGCGAGAACGTTCCATCCCTCCGCCATGTTGGTCGACCACTGCACCGTGTACGTGCGCTCGGCCGCGGCCGGCCACTGCAATCCGACGCCCGCGCCGTCCGCCGTTCCGCGCGCCTCGACGCGCAGCACCGAGGCGGCGTTCGTCGGATCCGTCAGCGCAACCCATTCCTGCCAGTTCGTCGAGCCGTCGCCGTCCGAATCCCACGCCGAAACGGCGGCGAAATCGTTGCTCCATCCGTGCGCGGCAAGCCACCATTCGGGCGTTCCATGGAGCGACAGATTGGGCACGAAGCCGGCGGAGATGGACCTCGCACCGTCCATGACGAGCATGAGCGGATTCCGCGTCCGGTCGTCCGCCGGAACGTCACCGGACCACCGGTCGAAGTGATGGAAGGTATCCGCATGGGCTTCGACGGCGACATGGCTCCCCAGCGTGTACCATCCCGGAGTGTCGCCGGTCACATGGCCCTCGCCGTTGACGGAGACCTCAAAGCGGACGTTCGTGGTCCACTGCCAGGTCAGGACGGAATTCCCCGTGACGGCAAAGGATGCATTGGTGCCGCTCCCCGACCCCGGAACCGGACCGGTCAGGCTCCATCCGGTGCAGACGAACCGCGTGTCTGCACCCCCGGCGACAGGCGAGTTCGTCACAAACTGGTCGACCACCGTGCCCGAGCCGACCGGCATCGACCCCGGCGACGTCCCGCCGTGGGCCGACTCCACGGTCAGCGAGAACATCTCCTGGGTCACCGTCGCGACCACGGTCACCATCTGCGGCGAAGCATCCGCCGACGGTGCGGTGACCGTCAGGACACCCGTGTAGACGCCGACGGTGAGTTCCGACGTGGCGAAGCGCACGGCAACGGGATCGACCTCGCCGCTGCTCGTCCCTGCGGTCGGATCCGTGCTGAGCCAGAGCGAATCGCTTTCGATGCCGTACGCCATCGCCCCCTCGCCCGAGTTCCGGATTCCAAGTTCGTAATCCGGGGCGTTCTGCCCCGCCGACACCGCCACGCCAATCAGCCCGGTGCTCAGGCTCAGCATCGGCGTCGACGAATTAAAGTTCGTGGAAACCGGCGCCCATGCCAGCCCGGCCTCGTTGCTCGCACTGGTCCGCACGTAGTACGTCGTGCCGGGCTCCAGTCCGTCCACCTCGGCCGTGAACTCGCCGAGACTCGCGGCGCCCAGATCCACGGCATGCGCCCAGGCATCGGCGTTGGTCGCGCCATCCACAGGGCCCCAGTAGATCTGGACGGCAGTCGGCAACCCGCCGGTTGCGGTGAGGCTTCCGGCCAGCACGGCCCACGTGGTGTCGACCCCGGCCGGCTCGCGATTCTCGACCACGGGCGGCCCGGCGACGACATTGAGGCGGACGGCGTAGTACTGCGGCGAATCCGCGGCGGCCGGCGCGGTGACGGTGACCGTCCCCGTGTACGATCCGATTTCGAGCGCCGCGGTCCCGTAGATGAGCCTCACCGAGTCCGTCTCGCCATCGCTGGATCCTTCGGCCGGATCCACCTGCAGCCAGTCGACATCCGACTCCACGGTGTAGTACATCGTGCCGCGCCCCGAATTCACCACGTCCAGCACGCCGTCGACGGCGTCGCGGCCCTGGATCACCTGGATGTCAAAGGCGCCGTCCGGATCGTCGAAGGTCTGCATGATCGGACCGCCGAACAACGGCCCCGTCAACGGGCCGGCCACGGCACCCGGCGAGAGGGACAGCGACCCGGGACCGGTCCGGAACGTCGACGCCTCCGGCGACCATGCGACGCCCGCGGCGTTGCTGGTGCAGACGCGGTAGTAGTAGACCGTATCGTCCTCCAGACCGGTCATGTCCGTCGCGTACGATCCGGCCGTCCGGGTGCCGAGGTCGGCCGAGGCATCCCAGTCGTTCGCATTCGTTCCCCCATCCGTCGTGCCCCAGAACAGCGCGGCCGTTGTCGGCAACCCGCCGTCGGTCGTGATGCCGACCTGCGCCACGGCGGATGTCGCGGTGATCGAGGTGGGCGCGAGATTCGTGGCCATGGCTGCGCCGTTCGTCACGTCCAGGATCGTCACCATGTACTGCGGCGAGTCGACCGCCCCGGCGGCCTCCACGATCGCGATGCCCGTGTAGGAGCCCACCGACAGCGACGATGCATCGAACGCCAGATCGATCCGATCCGCTTCGCCGGTGCTGCCGCCCCAGGCCGGACCGGCCGTCATCCACGGCGTTTCATTCGACACGGAGTACACCATGGTTCCGGATCCGGCGTTCCACACGATGAACGAGGCATTCGTCGGGTTCATCCCCGCGAGCGTCCCGACGAGGTTGGTCGCCGGATCCGCGGCCAGGATCCAGTTCATCGTCCGCAGCGTGGCACTGGCCGGCGCCCAGGCAAAGCCCGAGCCATTGATGGCGAAACAGCGGTAGTAGTACAGCGTGTCCGGCGCGAGTCCATCGGCCGTCACGGAGAGCGGACCGGCCGATCGCGTGCCGAGACCGAACATGCTCTGCCATGCCGAGGGATCCGATCCGCCGTCCGCCGGGCCGAGACAGATCCCCGCCGTCACCGGGCTGCCGCCGTCGCTGACCAGCATGCCCCGCAGCGTCGCCGAGCGCGACGTGAGCCCGATGGCGGATATGTTGGTGATCACGGGGCGGGCGTTCGTCACCGTCAGCCGCGCCGCGATGTACCACGGCGACGCCCCCGCGCCGGGCGCGGCGATGGCGATCATCCCCGTGTACGTGCCCGCCTGCAGGCCCGCGACGGCGTAGGCCACGGTGAGGCGGTCGTGCTCGCCGGTGCTGGATCCGCCGGACGGAGTGACGGAGAGCCACGACACGTTGTCCGACACGGTGTAGGCCATCGACCCGGTCCCCGAATTCCACACTTCGACGGTACGGCTGGTCGGCGCCACACCCTGGGCCGCGACCGCAACCATCGACGATGGGGCCGCGGCGAGAATCCAGTTCGGCGTCACGAACGTACCCGAGCCCTGCGCCCAGCCGAGACCCGCGGCGTTGCTCGCCACGGCCCGGTAGTAGTACCGCGTGGCCGGCTGCAATCCGGCGATGCTGCCGCCGAAGGTCCCGACGCCCCGCATCCCCGCGTTCACGAGGCCGGACCATGCCGTCGGCTGGGTCCCGCCATCGGCCATCCCCCACCGGATCCCCGCCCAGGTGGGAATGCCGCCCGTGCTGACCATCGTGCCCCACAACATCGCCGAGGACGTCGTCACCGACGTCGGCGCCTGGTTGGAGACCACCGGCGCGCCGTTCGTCACCGTCAGTCGCACCGTGACGATCCGCGGCATTCCCGTCCACCCGCCGGCCGTCACCGTGATCCGGCCCGTGTGGGATCCGGCCGCGAGGGCGGATGCGGCATACATGACCGTCACCACGTCGTGTTCGCCGGTGCTGGTGCCGCCCGCCGGCGTCGCGGAGAGCCACGGGGCATCGTCCGACACCGCATAGGTCAGGATCCCGCCGCCCGCATTCCAGACCTCGACACGGTCGTTCGTCGGACTGGTCCCCTGCCCCGTGATCCGGTCGAACGCGAGCGGACTGACGGAAAGATCCAGCCCGGGGTCAAGCGTCGTGAACTGGGAACCCGCAGGCGCCCAGACGACGCCCGCCGCATTGCTCGCCCAGCTGCGGAAGTGATAGGTCTGCGACGAGGCCAGCGCCTGCAGATTCGTCGAGAACGGACCGATGTCCCGCTGCCCCATCTCCACGCGGTTCGACCATGCCGCCTCGTTCGTACCGCCGTCGGACGCGGCCCAGTAGATGCGCACGGAGACCGGCGACCCGCCCGTCGACGTGAGATGCCCGCCCACGGTCGCCGAGGCTTCGTCCACCGCCGTCGCGGCGGAGTTGACGATCACGGGCTGCGCGCCGGCCCATTCGTAGGCGCCCATGTCCACGGCATCCATCCGCACGCGCGGCGCGCCGTCCAGGTCGACCGCCTCCGCCATCCACGCCAGATTCGAGCCGGCATTCACGCAAACGGATCCCGCCTGCAAGCGATAGTTCGCATTCGTCCGGCTCACCGGCATCGGATCGTTGGTCACATTCCCCGACACCGGCGCGGCCGGCAACGTGCACGAGCGACGCAGCCATGCGCTGCAATTGGTGGCGACATTCGCCCCGCTCGGCGCCGTGTTGAAATAGACGATCGAGTTCAGGACCACGCCGTTGGTTCCCGATCCGTTCAGCCCGCCGCCGGAACTGCCCGCCGCGTTGTCGCACACGGTGCAGTTGACCACGGCCCCCGTCCCCAGCACCCACACGCCACCGCCCATCGCGCCGTAGTTCCGCGCCACCAGCGTATTGCGGGCCTCGCCGCCGTAGAGCAGGGACAGGCCGCCGCCGTAGCTCGACGCGCGGTTGCTGATCACGACGCAGTTCTCCACGCGACCGCCGTAGTAGCAGTCGGCGCCGCCGCCGTACGCGGTCGCCGTGTTGCCGGTCACCACGCAGTTGCGGACGAAGCCGCCGCGAACCAGGCCCACGCCGCCGCCGTACTGCGCGCTGTTCGAAACGAGGATGCAATCCAACAGGGTCGCCCCGCCCGCCAGCAGCACGCCGCCGCCGCGCGTATCGCCGGCGCGGTAGGCGACGGATCCGTTGCGGACGGTGAATCCGCGCACCACAGCGTCCGCGTGGCCGGCAAAGAAGCACCGGTTCGATCCGACGCCCGGCTGGACGATCGTGGATGCCGCGCCGTTGACCGAGCGGACCTCCACGCCCTTCTGGATCATCACCTGCGACGGGACCGTATACAGCCCATTGGTCACCCACACCGTGTCGCCCGCGTTCGCCGAGTCCACCGCATCCTGCACGTTCGTCGCCGCCGAGAACCAGTTCGTGTACGGATAGAGATGTGCTCCGCCATGCGACACGAAGCGCGGCCCGGGCACCCCGTTGAGCGTCCGGAACGAAGCCGTGTCCGATGCCCAGGCCTCCCCGAGGGCGTTCGTGGCGCGGCAGCGGTAGTAGTAGACGGCCTCGGATGTCAGATTGCTGACCGGCGCGGTGAAATACCCCGGACTCCGCGTGCCGAGAGGAATGGCCGCGTCCCACGCATTCGCATCCGCGCCGCCGTCCGACGCGCCCCAGTGGATCGTCACGGCGGACGGCAATCCGCCGTTGGCCGCCAGCTGGCCGACGAGGACGCCCGCCGTGGCCGTCACGTTGCTTGCCGGATGGTTGAGCACCACCGGCACGCCGCCCGTCACCGTGAGCACGTCATAGATCCGCTGCGGCGACTGCAGGGCGCCCGACGCGGTCACCGTCACCACACCCGTGTAGGTTCCCGGCGCCAGGGTGGTGGCGGCATAGGTCACGACAACCGTGTCCTGCTCGCCCGTGCTGTTTCCGGTCGTCGGGGCAAGCGACAACCACGACGCATTGTCGGAAACGTAGTAGGCCATCCCGGTCCCGGACGATCCGACCGCGGCATTCCACACCTGGAACGTCCAGCCGGCCGGGTTGATGCCCTGCGCCACGCTGTGCGTGTGGGAAGTCGGATCGGAAGCCAGGATCCAGTTGCGCGTCGTGAAGTTCGTCGACACCGGCGCCCATGCGACCCCCGCCTCGTTGCTCGCCCATGCGCGCAGGTAGTACAGGGTGCCGGGAACGAGATTGCTGGCGCAGAAGCTGAACGTCCCCGGCGAGCGGCGCCCGACACCGTAGGTTGCGCCCCAGGAGGCCGCATCCGTCCCGCCGTCGGCCTGTCCCAGGCAGAAGCCGACCTCCGTGGGAAGCCCTCCGGTCGCAACGAGCCGGCCATAGAGCCACGCACTGCCGGCGTACGGCGAGATCGAACTGTTCTCGACCCACGGCAGACCCGGCGTCACGGTAAGGAGGCTCGGAATCGTGCGCGGCGACCCTGTGGCACCCGAGGATGCCACCGTGATCGCGCCGGTGTAGGTTCCGGGCGCCAGCGAGGCCGTCGAGCCGATCGCGCGCACCGTGTCCTCCTCGCCCGTGCTCGAGCCGCTGGACGGCGACGCAAACATCCAGGCCGCGTTGTCCGTGACCGTGTACGCCATCGATCCCTCGCCCGCATTGCGCACGACGATCGAATTGGTGAAGCCTGCGCCCTGCACGACGGTGTTGGTGAACGCATCCGGATCCGCCGCAAGCACGAGACCCAGCGTTGTGAAACTTGCGGCGGACGGCGCCCACGCAACCCCGCCCGCATTGCTCGCCCATGCGCGGTAGTAGTACACCGTGTTGGACGCCAACCCGCCGAGGGTCAGGGCCAGGGAGCCCTGGCCGCACTGGCCGAGGTTGACGTTGGTCGCCCAAGCCCAGTGCTGCGAACCGCCGTCCACGGGCCCGCAGCCGAACCCGGCCACGGTCGCCATGCCGCCGGTGCTGACCAGGTACGCCCGCAGACCCGCGGTGTCCGACGTCACCCCCGTGGCCGGCTGGTTCGTCACGACCGGCGTTCCGTTCGTGACGATCACGCACCGCAGGAAGGTCCGCGGGGAACTCACCGCCCCCGGCGCCGCAGCGGTCACGATCGCCAGGTGCGTACCCGCGGCGAGCGTCGCCGTGGAATAGCTCAGCGTCACCGTGTCCTGCTCGCCCGTGCTCGTCCCCGAAGGCGGCGACTCGTAGAGCCACGACGCCGAGTCGGCGACCGTCCACGCCATCGAGCCGCTGCCGGAGTTCCAGATGCGGACCGAGTCGTTCGAGAGCGACGTCCCCTGCAAAATCCGGTTTGTCACCGACACGGCGTCACACGACAGAATCCAGTTCACGGTCGTGAACGTCTCGGACGCCGGCGCCCACACCTCGCCCGATGCGTTGCTGGCCCAGGCGCGGAAGAAGTACGTGCTGTTGGATGCAAGACCGCCGACCGAAACGGAGAAGCTCCCCTGCCCGCGCTGGCCGAGGTGTCGATTCGTCGCCCAGGCGCCGCGATCGCTCCCGCCGTCCGCCGGGCCGAAGCCGAACCCGACCGAGGTTGCCAGTCCACCCGTGCTCGACAGGTAGCCGCCAAGTACCGCCGCCACCGACGTGACATTGGATGCCGGCCGGTTTTCCACCCCGGGCGTCGAGTTGGTCAGCACAAGGACGCTTACGACCTGCTGCGGCGCCCCCGCCGCCCCGGACGCGGTCACGGTGACGGTGCCGGTGTGCGCGCCCGCCGCCAGACCGGCGGTCGAGTACTGGATCGTGACCGAGTCGGATTCACCCGTGCTCGTCCCCCCGGCCGGACTGACCACCATCCACGACACCCCGCCGGTGGCGGACCACTCCATCGCCCCGGCCCCCGTATTACGAACGTGGAACACATCGGCCGGCAGCGACGATCCCCTGGCTCCATACCGGGTGAACGCTGTCGGCGTCACGTCGAGGACGAGATTCGGCGTCACGAAGCTCGAACTGGCCGGCGCCCATGCCGTCCCGGAGAAGTTGCTCGCCATGCACCGGAAATAGTACGTCCGGCCCGCGGCCAGACCTTCGACATCCACGGAGAACGTCCCGGGGGCACGAACCCCCAGATTCGTCCCCGTCTGCCACGCGCCCTCGGCGGAGCCGGCGTCGGTTTCACCCCAGAACACGCTGACCAAGGTCGGGGAACCGCCCGTGGCCGTGAGGGATCCGCCCAGCGTGGCGCGATTCGATACAACGCCCGACGCGCCCTGGTTCACGACCGAGGGCAGCCCGCCGGTGACCGTCACGTAGCTCGTCACGTACTGCGGCGAATCCGCCGCGCCGGAGGCCGTGACCGTCACAAGGCCCGTGTAGGCGCCGATCGCCAGCCCCGTCACGGCGTAGGAGAGGACGATCGTGTCCTGCTCCCCCGTGCTGCTTCCGGTTGCCGGCGAGACGGAGATCCAGCTCACATTATCCGTCACCGAGTAGGCCATGGCGCCGTAGTCGGCGTTCCACACCTGCATCGAGACGTTGGAAATCCCGGCGCCCTGCACGATCCGGTGCTCGATCGTGGCGGGCGACACCGCCAGCACGGGACTGGCGGTGAAGAAGTTCGTGGTGGCGGGCGCCCACGCCACGCCCGCGGTATTGCTGGCCATGCACCGGTAGTAGTAAACCGTATGGTCCTGCAACCCGACCACAGCATTGGAGAATCCGCCCATGCCGCGTTGCCCCAGGCTCACGTTCGTGGCCCAGTTCGCCGGCTGAGTTCCGCCGTCGGAAGATCCCCAGAAGATGCACACCGTCGTGGGGAGGCCCCCCGGGGTGGACAAGTAGCCACGGAGGGTGGCCGCATTCGAGGAAACCGAAACCGGACTCTGGTTCGCCACGGTCGGAACCGAACTGGTCACCGTCAGCACCGTTGTCACCGTCTGCGGCGAGTTCGATGCCCCCCAGGCCGTCACGGTGACGGTTCCCGTGTAGGTTCCCGCCGCCACGTTGGTCGTATTGAAGAACAGGTTGATCGTATCCGTCTCGCCCGTGCTGCTTCCGCTTGTGAGGGTTGTCCACGCCCACGTGACGTCATCGGCGATCGTATAGGACATGCTGCCGACGCCGGCGTTGCGTACGGTGAAGTTCGTCATCGGCGTGGTGTAGTCGCAACGCGCGGTGCGGGTCAGCCATGGCGGCGAGACGATCAACACCCGGTTGGTTGATGCCGTTGCGAAGGCCGTGCTTCCGGACGCCCAACCGATCCCCGCCGAGTTGCTCGCCATGCAACGGTAGAAGTAGGCCGTGCCCGGAACCAGGTTCGACGCGTTGCCGCCGAACATCCCCGTGCCGCGCGGGCCGAGGGACTGCACGACGGACCACGCCGCGGGATCTTCGCCCCCGTCGACGGCGCCCCGGCAGACGAACACATGCGTCGTCGCCCCGCCGGTCGACACGAGACTGCCGCGCAGTTCGGCCGACGTCGCCGTCACATTCGCCGCCGTCAGGTTGTTCACCACCGGAACCGTGACCGGAGTTCCGCCCGCGCCGGACACGGACCCGGTCCACGCCCCGCCGTTGCAGGCAAAGAACACGGCCCCGGTGAACCCGCCCGCCATCGCGGGCGCAAAACCAACCGTCACCGCACCGGTGCCGCCCCCCTCGATGAGGAACGGACTGCCGTCCGCGATATGGAACGGTCCGGCCACATCCGCCGTTCCCGTGAGCGACAGACCGCCCGTATTGGCGACGGCGAACGACATCATTCCTGTCGATCCGACGTCCACCATGCCGAAGGCAAGACTGTCAGGTGTCACCTCCATCTGCGCCGACCCTTCCGAGACCGCGAAGCGTACCTCGACCTGCTGCGGCGAGCCGCCCACGCCTTCGCCCGCAACCACCGTCACCCTGCCCGTGTAGGCACCCGGATCAAGCCCGGCGGGCGAGGCGTTCACCTCGACGGCGACGACATTGCCCGTGCTGAAGCCGAATGCCGGCGCGACGCCGAGCCACGGCACATCGCCCGTGCATGCGAAATCCATCTCGCCGCTGCCCGCGTTCCACACCTGCAGAGTGCTCACGATCGCCGGCTGTCCGATCGTCGCGGCCACGTCGAACTCGTTCGTGCCCACCGCCAGCGCCGGTCCCGGCGTCGTGAACTCCACGGACGCCGGCGCCCAACCCCAGCCTGCGTCGTTGGTGGCGAAGGCACGCGCGTAGTAGCGCGAACCGGAGGCCAGGCCCGCAATGCTGTTCGAGTAGGGTCCCACTCCCCGCGTCCCGACGAAGCCGACCGCCGACCACGCCTCCGACGTCGTACCGCCGTCCGCCGGCCCCCACGCCACCCCGACCGTCGTCGGCAGGCCGCCCGTCGTGGTCAGATATCCCTGCAGGATCGCGGAGTTCGTGGACAACCCGACCGGCGGCTGGTTCGTCACGGACGGCGGACTGACGCCGACCCAGAGATAGCTGTACACGTACTGCGGATCGCCGGCCGCACCGCTGGGGGACGAGACCGTCACCCGGCCGGTGTGGACGCCCGACACCAGACCGGTCGTCGAATACACGATCCACACGTTGTCGCTCTCGCCGGTGCTCGTACCGCTCGAAGGGGTCTCGGACATCCACGACACGGCGTCCAGCGCCATGTACGACATCGAACCGCTGCCCGCGTTCCTCACCTGGAAGGCGTTGGAAGGGCACACCTCGCCCGGCGCGATCCAGTTGCTGAAGGCCTGGGGCGACACGGAGAGGATCTGGTTCGAGGTCAGGAAGGTGAAGCTCCCGGGCGCCCACGCCACTCCCGCCTCGTTGCTCGCCGAGCACCGGAAGTAGTACTGGGTGAACGGCGACAGACCGTACACCATGCCCGTTGCCACGCCTACGGTCCGCACGCCCAGGTTCGAACGGGACGCCCACGCCTCGGTATTCGTGCCCCCGTCCGTCGTGCCCCAGTGCACATCCACCCAGGTCGTCGAGTTGCCAACCGACAGGACCTGCCCGCCCAGCACGGCCCGACCGCTCATGACGCTGGCGGCGGGCCGGTTCGTGATCGACGGCAGTGTCGCCGGACCGTTCGTGACGTCGAGGTAGACGGGCACGGCTCTCGGGGAACCGACCGCCCCGGTCGACGTCACCGTGATGGTCCCCGTGTACGAGCCGGCCCCAAGGGCGGTCGCAGCATAGGAGACCGTGATCGTGTCCTGCTCCCCCGTGCTCGACCCGCTGGTCGGGCTTTGCGAAAGCCACGTCACGTTGTCGCCGATGCTGTAGGCCATCGACCCGCTCCCCGCGTTCCGCACTCGGAGCACGGCCGTGGTCGGCGACGCGCCGAACTCGCACGCGGCCGACAACTCCGCAGGGTCGACGTCCAGAACCCAGTCGCCCGCACTGAACGACCGGGAGTCGGGCGCCCAGGCGACGCCGGCCGCATTGCTGGCCATGCAGCGCATGTAGTAGACGGTCCAGGGCGCGAGATTGCTCGCCGTCGCCGCAAAGGATCCGACTCCCCGCGCGCCCAGGTTGAGATTCGTCGCCCACGCGGCCGCCGAGGTGCCGCCGTCGGACGCGCCCCAATAGATCCGCACCGTCGAGGGCAGACCGCCGGTCGAGAAGAGATACCCGCGAAGGCTCATTGCCGCGGATCCGACGTTGGTCGGTGTCTGATTGTCCACCCGCGGCGGTCCGCTCGTGACCGACAGGAGGACGGGAACGTCCACCGGCGAGCCGATCGCTCCCGGAGCGGTCACCGTGACGGTTCCGGTGTAGGAACCCATGGCGAGATTCGTCGTCGTGAAGAAAAGGCTCACCGCATCGTGCTCGCCGGTGCTGCTGCCGCTGCCCGGCACGGCCTCGATCCACGACGCGCCGTCGCTCACGGAATACGCCATGGCACCGGCGCCCGAGTTCCAGACATCGAGATCGACCGGTTCCGGGCTGTATCCCGTCGATGCGGGAATGAAGAACGATGCCGGCGATACGGAAAGAACCGCGGACGCGGCGATCGTGAACTGCTGCGTGACAATGTCACTGGCCTCCATCCCGTCGCGGAATGCCCGGGCCTGCACGAGGGCGCTGTTGCTCAGGGCGAAGGCCCCGGCATATTCGATCGCGCCCGCCGAGGGCAGGCCACCGTCCGTCGTGTACCGGATCGTCGCATTGGTCGTCGCGCACGTCATCGAGACCCAGACGGCGCCCGTGTAGGTGCCGCCCGCCGGATCGATCTCCGGCGATGCGACCCGCGCCATGAGCGTCGTCACGGCCAGCGGCGGACCGTAGGCCGACCAGTTCGCCGCTGCATCCCGCGCCCTGACCCGCGTCACGTAGGCCGAACCGGCCTCCGCACCCGCGTTCGTAAAGGCCGTGACGGCCGTCATTCCGGCGGACGTTCCGTTTACCTCGACCTCGTAGCCGACCACCGCAACGTCGTCGGTCGAGGCATCCCACGCAACTGCGTAGGCGGTCTCATCCACCCGTATCGCGTGCAGGCCGCCAGGCACGGTGGGCGCATTCGTGTCACTCGCCGCAGCAACCTCCAGGCGCAGTGTCACGAACTGCGGCGATCCACCGACCCCCTCGCCCGCGGTCACCATCACCGTCCCGGTGTGCGCACCCGGATCGAGCCCGTCGGGCGAGGCGCTCAGTTCCACGGCGACGACGTTGCCCGTACTGAAGCCGAACGCCGGCGCGACTCCGAGCCATGGCACGTCGCCCGTGCATGCGAAATCCATCATCCCGCTGCCCGCGTTCCACACCTGCAGGGTGCTCACGACCGCCGGCTGTCCGATCGTCGCGGCCACTTCGAACCCGTTCGTCCCCACCGCCAGAGACGGCCCGGGTGTTGTGAACTCGGCAGACTGCGGCGCCCAGCCCCAACCGGCTGCGTTCGTCGCGAATGCGCGGGCGAAATACCGGGTCCCGGAGGTGAGACCGGCAATCGCGTTCGAATAGGCGCCGACACCGCGGGGGCCGACAAAACCGGCCGTTGCCCATGCGCTCTCCTGTGTCCCGCCGTCCGCAGGCCCCCACGCGAACCCTACCGTCGTCGGCAGCCCGCCCGTTGACACGAGGTAACCCCGCAGGGTCGCGGCGTTCGTCTCGATCCATGCGGGCGCCTGGTTGCTGACCGCCGGCGGGGCATTGCCCACCCACAGGTAGCTGTAGACGTATTGCGGGGATCCGGTGGCGCCGGTGGTGGAGGTCACCGTGATCAGGCCCGTGTAAACGCCGGCCACCAATCCGGTCGTGGAATAGGTGATCGCAATCGTGTCGATCTCGCCGGTGCTGCTCCCGCTGGCCGGACTTTGCGACATCCACGCCGCGTTGTCCGCAATGGTATACGACATCCCGCCACTGCCGGCATTCCGGACCTGGAACGTGTTGGACGGACACACCGCACCGGTCGGGATCCAGTTGCTGAACGCCGCCGGCGAGACCGACAGGACCTGATTGAGCGACGTGAACGTCGTGCTCGACGGCGCCCACACCTGACCGGCGGCGTTGCTCGCCGTGTACCGGTATCGGTACACCGTGCCCGGCGACAGGCCGCTCACCACGTTCGACAGAATGCCGACTGCACACGCCCCCAGATTCGTATGCCCGGACCAGGATCCGATGTTGGTTCCCCCATCGGACGTGCCCCAATGAATGCCCGCGTAGGCTATCGTACCGCCCACGGATACCAGGTGGCCTCGCATGGCCGCCTGAACGCTCATGACGCCGGACGCCGGCATGTTGGTGATCGAAGGCAGCGTCACCGGCCCGTTGGTCACCGTCAGGTAACTGGACACGGTCTGCGGCGACCCCGTCGCGCCGACCGCGGTGACGGTGATGAGCCCCGTGTACGAGCCGGCGGCCAGCCCGCTTGATGCGTAGGTGATGGTGACCGTATCCTGCTCGCCGGTGCTCGTGCCACTGGTCGGGCTCTCCGAGATCCATGCCGCATTGTCACTGATGGAGTACGACATCGAACCGTTGCCGGCGTTCCAGACCCGGAACGTGCCCGATGTCGGCGACGCGCTGTACGCAACCGTGTTGGTGAACTGCAGGGGGCTGACGGACAACGCCCAGTTCCCCAGTCCGAAGTTCGTGGAGGCCGGCGCCCAGACAACCCCCGCGGAGTTGCTGGCCATGCAGCGCTGGTAGTAGATCGTCCCGGGCGTCAGATTACTGACCGTGGCCGAGAAGGAGCCCATGCCCCTGTACCCGAGGTTGGTATTCGCCACCCAGGACGACGCGGCGGTTCCGCCGTCCGAAGCTCCCCAGAAGATCCGAACGGTCGTTGGCAATCCCCCGGTCGAATAGAGATAGCCGCGCAGACTCATCGCCGTGGCGCCACCATTCGTCGGCCCCAGATTGTCCACAAGGGGCGGGCCGCTCGTCACCGAGAGGTAGACGGGGACGGAACTCGTCGGGGGCTCCGCCCCCGGCGCCGCCACGGTGACCAACCCGGTGTACGATCCCATGCCGAAGTTCGTCGTGATGAAACCGAGATCGACATAGTTGTGCTCGCCCGTGCTGCTGCCGGCGGCCGGCGTGCATGTGACCCACGCCACGTTGTCGGCAACCGTATAGGCCATGGACCCGAGTCCCGAATTCCAGACCTGCATCTGCTGCGTCGACGCGTTCCGGCCCAGCACGGCCGATGCGTAGACGGCCGCCGGGGAGACGGAAAGGGCCGGCCCTGCCGGTACCGTGAACGTCATCGTGTTCGCAGCCGCCGATACGTCGGTGATATCCAACCCGAGGGCGGATCCCGCATAGCTCTTGTTGTTCGGCGTGGTGGTGGATGTGAATTGCGTCATCGTTCCGCTGCGGAAGTAGTCCGAATCGTCGCCTTCGTTGCTGTTCGTCTCCAGATGCTGGGCACCGCTGGCCTCTTCGAGATCCACCTTGAAGTGCGTCTGGTCGTTGTTGTTGGCCTGAGTCTCGTCCACATGCCAGATCAGGAGACCGCGCGCACTCCCGGGAAGGCTGGCGTCGAAGCCGTATCCCTGGCGGTTCTCGATCAGGAAGTACTGCGTGGAGGGGAAGGTCCCGTTCAACCTATATACGGTCTGGGCGTCTTCCACCCGCGGCACGGAGTAGGTGCCCGACGCCGCGACCACGGTCGGCGTCACCCACGTCAGATACTTCTTGCACCACGCGCTCATGTGCGCCGGCTGGGTTCCGGAATTCCCGTTCCACGAACCACCTGCCATCAGACAAAAATCGCCGACTCCCTTGCTGTCGTACCCGTAGTCGTAGAGGTCCGGAAGCCCGAGGAAGTGCCCGTTCTCATGGCAGATAACGCCGATCCGTGTAATGCCCCAGGTGCTGGAATTGCTGTCCCACCCGCGCCGCTCCGGTTCGGTGTGGTAGGTGCGCATGGTCTTGCCGTCGTAGGTCACGGTACTGATCATCTGCCACTGATGGGACCAGATGTAGCCGGTGTCGTTGCCGCCGTATTCCTCGCCGCCTCCGGCGTGAATCACGGTGAGCCCGTCCACCGCACCGTCATTGTCGTTGTCCAGCGTGGAGAAATCAAAGCCGCGCGCCTCCATCGCCGCCAACGCCTCCTGCACCATCTCGCGCGGCCGCACATCGTCCCCGTAGGCGTCATTGCCACCGTAGTAGCTGTATCCATTCGTGAGGGTAACCGGTTCGGCCACGACGGAATCCACGTCGAGCTGGTTGTAGGAAACCTCCCTGTAGTAATCCTTCACGGATCCCGACGCACCATCGACCGTGTAGCCGATCGTATTGAACAACGCCTCGTACTCGGCCGCCGCGCGCGTGAAGGGCTTGTCCGAGAACCCGACCAGGACGACGAGATTCTTCATCGTCCCAATCTTCGGCGCACGTACCGGGCCGTCAGCCTCGCCGGACATGGCGGATGTGAGACGGTCGGCCGCAGCGGCCCGCGCTTTGAGAATCGAGCTGTTGGGAAGGAGTCGCTTGGGCAATGCGAGTCCGGAGGGATTGTCCAGACCGACGACCGAAGCGCTGGCCGCCAGTTGGCCTGCGCCGTTCAAGGTGGCGTAGACCCAGTTCTTCGCCGCCGCGTCGAATAGGATGGTGTAGCCGGCCGTATCCTCCGTCCAATGCAGAAACTCGTCGCCGCGGAGGTGAATCCGTACGGTCTGGCCGCCGGACTGCACGACGTCAACGCCATCCGGACAGGCCGGAACGGCTTCGGATGCATCGAACGGCCATGCAAGAAGACCTGCCAAAACAAGTGTGAGATGCGGGAACCGGCACGGCATGGCTGGAACTCGTTGCCTGGTGGCCGACAGTCGTCTCGCTACCCATCCATCGTCGTCATGCGTATTCATATTGGACCCCAACACTGTCACCCGTCGGGTTCCGACGACGGAACCACACGAGAGACACCCCCATCCTTAGAATCCACTGGCGGAGAGGATAGAACTCCTCTCGGGAAACACAACCGGAAAGGCACCGAAAGAAGCACCGATCGAGCAGCCGGCGGCTTGGCACGTGCAGTGGTACGGGTTCCACTTAAGGAAGGCGGTCGAAGATAGAACGGGGGTCCTGGAACCGGTCGGCCATCGCCCCTGCCGACGCAGGGCCACCCTGCGTCTCCTGGCACATGAACGGCGGGATCGCGTGCCCGGACCCGCCCGCAGTCAGTCCCCCATGTGGGCTGCGAGTTCCGCCGGCATCGGGTGGTCGAGTTGAACGTGCTGCGCGCGGAGGGCGGCGCGAAGGCGGTCGGGGGCAACGTCGGGCAGATCCATCCGCAGTTCCTTCGCCAGCGCAGCCGCGGTGCCGGCGGCCTGGCCGAGCTGCATCATCGTGCGCGACAGTCGGCAGCTGGATGCGGCCAGGGAACTGAAGCTCGACGCCCGGCAGGCGACCAGTAGATTGCGCCGCCCCTTCGGAATCAGGCAGCGGTACGGCACGCCGTAGGGCCCCGCAAGCTCGCCCGTGCCGTGCGCATGGGCGCCGTGCGTGTCCATCGCATGGTCGACGATGCAAATGATGTCGCCATGCTTCTGCGCGGCCACCCCGGCCAGCAGGTCGTGCTGCGTCAGCACGTACTCGCCGACCACCCGGCGCGATTCCCGAATGCCCGGCGCGGGTGAAACACCCGCCATCCGAAAGCGTCGGAACTCGGCGCACGCCGTCTGAATGTGATGCCAGTGTGCGGCGACGCGGCGGCGGCACTCCTCCATGGCCGTCCCGTAGCCTCGCTTCAGGAACTCGGCGCCGTCCATCGTCGGCAGCATGTTGATGGAGAGATCCCCGTTCGGAAACTGGTTGATCGCCGCCGAGGGAAACCGGGAGGCCCACCAGCAATTCGTCGGCATGTCACCGGGCAGCGGCTCGACACTCGTTTCGGCGGCCTTCGTCACGCGATAGATCAGGGTCACCCCATTGACCCTCGCGGTGGCCTTCTCCGGCGCGCCGGGCTCGTTGAACGCCGAACGCGCCTCCTGGCCTGACATCATCTCGCATCCGGCCGCAGCGCACACGGCGCCATCCCCGGTCGCATCGATGTAGGCGTCCGCCACGAGGCGCCGACCTCCGGACAGCACCGCGGCGTGGATCCGCTCCGCATCGCCCTGCACGCTATCGAAGGAGGTCTCCAGCATCACCCGGCACCGGCCCGTCTCGCGCAACATCCCCAGCATCGCCGAGGCCATGGCGTCGGGCTCAAAGACGACCCCGTGCCACTGCCGCTTGCGAAAGCCCTCGACCTCGCCGCCCGGGAGTTCCCGCGGCGCCCAGCGCCGAAGCGTGTCCAGGTAGCGCTGCGACGCATCGATGAGATTCTCGCCACCGGGATAGCGATAGGCCTCGCGCGACGGGTCGTACGTGGACTGGTGCCGACCGCGCGAGTAGATGCCGACCGCGTCCGGCGTCGCACGCAACCGCCGGTAGAGATCGAACGGAATGCCCGTTCCGCCCGCACCGGGCTCCCAACAGGACACGCCGCCGCGCACCGACGTGCCCCCGAGCCGGTCGCCGCGCTCGACGAGCACGACGTCAACCCCCATCCGCGCCGCGGCCAACGCCGCACCAAAGCCGCCGCTGCCCCCGCCAATCACCGCCAGTTCACAACGGATCACGCCGCCGGTCTCCGTCGAAGCGGCCGCCGCGCCCGCGGCCAGCGCCAGCCCGGCAACCGCCGCACAGACAAGCCGTCCTGTCACGGCACCGCCTCGAAGCGGACGATTCATCGCCTACCTCCGCTGGATCGACCAGCCGCAGCCGGTGAATGCGAACGTGAGGCCGCCCGGCGACACAGCGCCGCTCACGCCACCCGGGATCGCCGGTGCCCACGCCCCGCCCGCGGCCATCTGCACGGCCGCCTCGACCTTCCGGTTGGACAGGTTCGCCACGGTCAGGATCTCGCGGCCGCCGCCGCGGCGCAGGAAGGATAGAATCGACTCCGGGCGGTCGTTGTCCAACCACACGACCTCGCCCTCCGCCAGCGCCGCCGGCTCCGCGCGACGCAGGGCGCACAGCGACTTGGTGAAAGCCCGGCGCGCCGCCGCCTTCGGCAGGCACGCGGCCTCCCACCGGACCGTCCAGTTCGCGTAGATGCTGTGGGGCGACGTGTCGCCGATCTCCTGCCCGTTGTAGAGGAACGGAACGCCGTCGAGTGTGAAGTGCACGGCGGCCATCGCATCGGCCCCGCGCTCGCCCATCACGACATCGCAGCGCAGATAGTCGTTCACAAGGTCGTGGTTCTCGGTGTAGCGGATGAACCGCGCGCCGCGAGGCCGCTCGGCCCGCTGTTTCTCCCACAGCGCCCGGAGCGACGAGGCCGGCTCGCCCTTCTCAAACACCGCGCGAACCGCGTTGTACCAGGTGAAGTTGTAGTTCACGTCGAACGAACGGAGTTGGTCCTCCTTGCGCTGGCCTTCGGCGAGGATCCCCACGTCGGGCCGGATCCTCTCCAACCGTTCACGGGCCGTGGTCCAGAAGTCCAACGGGATGGCGTCGGAGACGTCGCAGCGAAAGCCGTCGATATCGAACTCCTTCACCCATTTTTCCATGTTGGCCCACAGGTGCTCGCGCAGCCCATCGCTCGAGAAGTCCAGCACCGGGAAGTTCCAACTGCCGGTGAAGGGCCTGCCGTCCGGTGTGCGCCTGACGAAGCCCGGCCGGTCGAGAAGCGGCGAGGCGGGACCGCAGTGAAAGAAGACCATGTCCATCAGCACCCGCAGGCCGAGCCTGTGGGCCTCGGCGACGAACGCGCGCAGGTCGGCCTCGGTCCCGTACTCGGGATCGATCGCGTTGTAGTCTTTGATTCGGTAGGGATTCCGAGGGTTGTTCGTCCCCGACGCCTTCTGGCGCGTGCTCCAGAACTCCCGCCGGGTGTCGTCGTCCGAGAGTTGCACCGGAGAGAGGTAGACGATCGTCGCGCCGAGGTCCGCCACATCCTTCAACCGCGCCGCCGCGGCCTTCAGTGTCCCCTCCGGGGTGAACGAGCGCAGCCAGACCTGGTACACGACGCCGCGGGCCATCCACTCCGGCGCCGGGCGGGCCGTGGCGGCGGGGGAGCTTGTGGCGGGCGCCGCGGCGGTTGCGACGGCCCCTCCGGCGAGCAGCACGGCCGCGGACACCACTGATTTCACGGATGCGAAACCTTGAAGACAGGAAACCCTGCACCGCCCACGGCCACACCGAGTCTTCATCCCTCTTCCCTCCCCCATCCGTGCCATCCGCTGTCTTCCACCTTCGCGTGACGAAGGCGACCACGTGCGACCATCCTAACCCAAGTTCGACCGTTGGGCACGGGGAAGTGATCTCTTCAATTGCGCGCGGAACTGCCATACGCCCTCGCCCGGCGCGACTGCGACTATCTCATCGCCCCGTTGTGAACGTCCGACTAAACTCCCGGCGAAGGGCGTCCAATTCACGACGGACAATGGAAGAAGTACGGGAAACAGGCACCACCATGGCTGACGAGGACAGGCAAGCACAGTTCCTGCCGCACTTTCTGCGGCACCAGGACGACATTCGAGCCGTCATCGCGTCGATGGTCCGGGACCGGACGGCGTGTGACGACGTCTTCCAAGAGGTCGCCGTCGTCCTATGGCGCAAGTTCGACCAGTTTGACGCGTCCCGTTCATTCGGAGCATGGGCCCGGGGAATCGCTGTGCGGAAGGTGCTGCAATCCTTCGACAAGACCCGCCGTACGCCCGTTCCGTTCGCCCCCGACACGCTGGAGGCCATCCTGGCGGCCTTCGATGCGGAGGAGCCGGCCGATACGCTCCACGACGCGGCACTGACCGCATGTCTCGGAAAACTGCCCGACAAGTCGCGCCGGCTTGTCGAGATGCGCTACGAAGACGGATTGAGCCTGGACGCCATCGCGCAGCGCATTGCCAGCACTCTCGACGCCGTCAACAAGGCCCTTTCCAGGATCCGATCCGCGCTGCGGGATTGCATCGAGCGGCAGGTCGCGGAGGCCAGCGGATGAAGACGACACCCGCCCCGGAACTCGACGACCTGATCGGCCGGCATCTGGACGAGACGATCGATGATGCGGGCCGCGCGCGCTTGGACGCCGCCCTCCGCGCGTCGCCGGATGCCGCCCTCCGATTTGCCAGGGCCGTCCGCATGGACGAGCGACTGCACCGCCACTTCCATAGGCGGCAGGCACTGAATTTCGTCCTGTCGCGGGCCGGCGAAGCCCGGTCCACGATCCTCCGCCCCTCCTGGGTCCGAAGCGCTCGCGAACACGCTTGGGCACCCGTCGCGGCCATCGCCCTCCATGCCGCCCTGATCCTCCTGCTCGTCCGATGGGTCATCGTCACGCCCTCCCCAAACACCGGAAACGGGGTCGAGATCACCCTCGGGGAACGGCCGGACCGCACGCCGCTTGACCGGAGACCGGTCCTGCCCGATGAAATGCACGGCCCCGGCCTGCGGGTTCCCGAGCCATCCATCGCCGGCCCTCCGCCACCGGAAATTGAACCGCCCGGCGCCGCCGACCTGCGCGTCGCCTTTCTACCGCTCGATGCGGGCACGGCGGCCGCCGTCGCCGACCCCGCCCGGCTTGCGCACCCGCTCGTAGCCGGACGCTTCGGAGCCGGGCGCGCGCGGA
This sequence comes from uncultured Verrucomicrobiota bacterium, assembly GCA_964423465.1. Lineage (GTDB taxonomy): Bacteria > Verrucomicrobiota > Kiritimatiellia > PWTM01 > PWTM01 > VGWF01. Next base: position 27,752 of record CAYRFK010000038.1, read on the forward strand.
GCACGGCGCTGTACGGCGGAACATGGTCCGCCCCAACCGAGAAGACAGCGGCCCGCGCCGTCGCGTGGCTGGCCCGCGCCCAGTCGCCGGACGGTGCCTGGCGCGAGGCGGGAACCGAGGACGAAACCCTCACCAGCCTGGTGCTCCTGGCCCTCATGGGCCACGGGGAAACCCCCGTCCATGGCGAACATCGCACCGTCGTGCGCGCCGCGCTCCAGAGGCTCGCCGCCTCCAGTTCGCCCCCCGCCTCCCCCCGTTCCGCCGCCCTCCGGCTCTGTGCCCTGGCAGATGCCGTCGCCCTCACGCGGCTTCCGGCGCTCCAGATGCTGCTGGATCAGGCGGCGACGGCGGCCTTGGACGCCGAGCGACCCGGGGGCGGATGGGATACCTCGGGGCCGGTGGCTGATCCGCTTGCGACCGCATGGACGGTGGAGGCGCTTCGTGTTGCGTCCACCGCCGGAGTCGACGATCCCCGCCTTGCGCCGGCGATCCGGCGGGCGGCCGACGCGCTTGGCGACGCGTCGATTCCCACCAGCGGCCTCCTCTACTATCCCGCACCCGCGCGCCACGGCGCCCTCGCCCACGCGGACACCGCCGCATCGCTTCTCGCGCTCCAGCTTTCCGGAGAAGCCGCCGAGACGCGCATTCAGCGAGGACTCAGGGCACTCGACGCCATGGCGCCCACATGGCCCGGACGGGGCGAGCCGGATGCCGCGATGGAGGCGCTGTACTTCGCCACGCGGGTCCGATACAACGAGGGCGGCGGCGGCTGGATGAAGTGGATGACCCCGCTTGCGCGCTCCATGACGGCGGCCGTCTCCTCGGCGGGGTCCTGGCCGGGCGCGGAGACCGGCAATGGCGTCACCCACCCGATTCGCGCCACGGCGCTCGCCGTCCTGATCCTGGAAACCCCGTCGCGCTATCCGCCGGCCAGCCGGTGGTCGGGGGCCGCGGAGTCCGCCGGATGGGAGGCCCTGCTCGCCCGGATGGGATTCCG
>CAYRFK010000039.1:0-17379 GCA_964423465.1 uncultured Verrucomicrobiota bacterium
GCCCGGAACGATGCTGGAGCGCGGCGTGCTGATCCACTGGCGGGAGCCCGCGGGGCGTCTGTTCGTACCGGCGCTGCTGATCGACGTCGGCGCGGGTGCGTCGCTCGGCGTGTCCGAGATCGCCGAATCCGCGGACGCCGGGCCGGCGATGTCGCTCGGCCTCACGCGATTCGCCGTCGGCGATGGCGCGAAACTTCGTCTGGTGCACGTCCAGCGCGCCGGACCGGGATCGGTCCGGATGGGCTTCACCCACGGCACGCTGGCCGCCGGGGCGTCGCTGGATGCCGTGACGGTGCATGCCGGCGCCGATCTCGTGCGCACGCGGTTCAGCGCCGATGCGGCCGGGCGCGGCGCCTCGGCGCGGATCGGCGGACTGTTCTTCGCCTCCGGGACCCAGCACGTCGACCAGCAGACGTTGCAGATCCACTCCGCGCCCGACGCGACCAGCGACCTGCTCTACAAGGGGGCCGTCCGCGACGAGGGCCACTCGGTCTACCGCGGCCTGATCGCCGCCTCGCGCGGCGCGGTGCGGATCAACGCGTACCAGCGCAACAACAACATGGTACTCAACGACGGGGCACGGGCGGATTCGCTGCCCGGCCTCCTGATCGATGCGGACGACCTGAAGTGCTCCCACGGATCGACCATCGGAAGCATCGATCCGGAGCAGATCTTCTACCTTCGTGCGCGCGGGCTCAGCGAGTCCGAGGCCCGGCGGTTGATCCTCGATGGCTTCTTCGAAGAGATCACCTCGCGCCTCGCGATCCCCGCCCTGCGCGACCAGGTTCGCGCCCTTCTCGGCTCCCGCCGGACTGCGTGAGGTCGCCGGAGCCCTCCTCCACCGGGCTGGCGTGGTCCAGCGGGAAACGCCTCCACCGGCTTGTCCCGGTGGGGAGAGGATGAGGGGTTCGTGCCTACACGGACAGTCCGGCACGCCGCGCCGCCCGCGCCAGCCGGTCGTCCGCGGTGATGAGCCGGGCACCAAGCCTTCTCGCCAGCGCCGCATAGCAGGCGTCGTACACGGTCAGATTCAACTTCGCCGCCAGTTCGATGGCGCCGTCGATGTCGTCGCGGACCGGCACGATGTCCACGGGAAGCCTCAGGGCATCCTTCCAGAGGCGCTCGAAGTCGGGCTGCAAAAGCCCTGTCGCGACACGCTTCCGGTGAAGGACGTGGGCGATTTCAACAAGGACGAGATCCGGCGCCGCCAGGACGGCCTCGCCCCGCTCGGCCTTCCCGACCGCATCCTCAAGCCCTGCGGGAATCGGTCCGTCCGGAACGAACAGCCGGATCCACGCGGATGCATCCAGAACATAGGTCGTCATCGTCGATCCCGTCCCGCCCGGATCTCGGCGACCGTGTCGCCCAGGCGGCGGCCCGCCAGTCGCTCCCGCCAGCCGCGTGCCGCCTCTGCCGCCGATCCCTGCCGCAGCCGGGCCTCCTTGGCCAGAATGAAGCGGATCTGTTCCTGGAGGCTGCGGTGATTTGCGTCGGCCTCCTTCCGGATCACCGTGTAGACCTCATCCGAAACCTCGCGCACCGTCAACGTTCTCATGTCGAGAGAGTACGGCGACAGCAGATTGCAGTCAATCGGCCGACCGCATTACGCACTCACAATGCGCGTATGGGTTGGCGCAAGGCTTCCGCCCCCGTGGCCATGGTACGGTGGCCGCCCGGGTGCAAGGCGGCTCCGCAGGGCTGCTGCAGCCGCGACCGGTGGGCGCGGCGGAGAAGAGGGCGTTCGCGTCGAGGAAGACCAAGGAGCCGGTCGTCCTTCCCGCGAGAGCCCGGAATTGTGACACCCGGAATTGTGACGGGCGCGGATCGAGACTAGAGTCCGCTCCATGAAGACCTGCCTCGCCGCGCTGGCGTTGTCCGCTGTCGCCCCGTTTGCCTCGCGGGGCGTCGAGATCATCCATGTCTTCGACGGAGCGCGGATGCCTCGCGAGCAGGCTACCCCGTGGTCGTACACCGCCCAATCGAACACCACGACGACCTATCCGGACGTGAAGGAACTCCCCGGCGCGGAGCACGTCATCGTTTACCGGAAGCCCGGCGTGTACGCCTGTTTCCCGTCGGTCGCGCGGACGCCCGAGGGCTGGATCGTCGCCCGGTTCGGCACCCGCTCGCTGCGCAGCCACATCGATCCCACCGGCGGCCGCGGCGCGCGGATCTCGAAGGACGGCGGCCGCACGTGGTCCGACGCGCCGAAAATGGAGGGCCTCCACGCCGCGGACACCCTGCGCGCCGACGGCAACCACGCGCTCGCGGGGGCCGTGGCGTGGCGGCACGTTCCTGAATCGAAGCGGACGGAGTTGGAGGCGCGCGGACTGGAGGTGAGGGCGGGCATGACCGGCAAGGTGGCATATGCGGCCGGCGCGCATTTCTGCGTGAAGAAGCCAGGCGGCGACGCCTTCGTGAAGCCGTGGACGGAGATCGCGACGCCGCCGCACCGGCTGATGATGGCCTACAACCAGGCGGCGGTGCTGAACCTCGGCGGCGGCACGCGGCTCGTCGCGGTCTACAGTGAGACGCCGGAGCGCTGCCGCGACGCGCAGGTCCTGCGAACGCTGGACGACGGCGACTCGTGGACGTGCGTGCGGCTGGCCCGTGGCGCGCCGGACCTCGGCTTCAATGAACCCGCGATCGGGACCAACACGGCGGGGCACGTGATCGCCTTGCTGCGGACGGCCGAGACGACACGGGACCGCGGTTTCCTGTACCAGTCCGTCTCCACCGACCGCGGCGCCACGTGGTCCGTCCCGCACAACACCGGCATGTGGGGCTTCCCCGCCCACATCCTGACACTGCCCGACGGCCGACTGCTTGCGACCTACGGCCACCGCCGGGCGCTGAAGGGGATTCGCGCGACGCTCAGTCGCGACGGCGGACAGACGTGGGCCACGAACGAGACGGTCGTGCTGCGCGCCGACGGCCGCGGCAACGGCAGCGACCTCGGCTATCCGATCACCGTGCCCGCCGGGGACGGCGTGCTGCTGACGGTGTACTACTTCAACGACTCTGAAAACGTCACCCACATCGCCGCCACCCGCTGGCGGCCGGAGCCGTGACGCCGGAGAATGCACACGGAGACGCAGAGGACGCGGAGAGCGGCCGCTGACGGAAGAGGAACACAAAGACGCGGGGGGAGCCGATGAATTCGCTTGAATGTACGCGGCCGGACGGCGCAGCGGGCCATGCGCGCCGGGTGGACCTGGGGTTTCCGTGGCCTTCGACGCCGTTTCGCATCGTGCTCATGCAGCCGGAAATCGCGCCGAACACGGGGACCATTGCGCGGCTTTGCGCGGCGACGGGGACACCGCTTCATCTTGTCGAGCCGCTCGGCTTCCGGCTGACGGACCGGGCGCTGAAGCGGGCCGGCCTCGACTACTGGGACGCGGTCGACCTCCACCGGCATCCGTCGTGGGATGCCTGGCTCGAGCAGGCGCCGCCGCGATTCCACCTGTTCAGCACCGCCGGCGCCCGGTCGCATTTCGAGGCGGAGTACCGGCCGGGCGATGCGCTCGTCTTCGGGTGCGAGACGTCGGGCCTGCCGGAGGCGGTCCTGTCGCGCTGGCCGGACCGCGTCTTCCAGATTCCGATCCGCGTCGACCGCGTGCGGTCGCTCAACCTTGCGACGGCCGCGGGTATCGTGATGTACGAGGCATTCCGGCAGTGCGCAGCGGGGGGCGGCGCATGATGGCGGAAAGAGCCCTCCGGCTGGCCGCGGAGTTCTTCGCGTTGTTCGCCGGGCTTCCGCTCGCGCTGGTCTGGCTGGCGCCGGGGAAGCCCGTCCTGCCGGCGCTGTGGATCGCGACCGCGGTGATCGGCGTTGCGCTTGCGCGCGACCGCTCGTTCGACCGCAGCGCGTTTGGGGCCGCGCGATGCCGCGCGGCGGGCTGGCGCCGGATCCTGGTCCGGTGGGCCGTCTCGGCGGCGGTGCTGACGGGCATCCTGCTGCTGGCGAAGCCGGAGTTTCTGCTTCAACTGCCGCGGGAACGGCCGGCGCTGTGGGGCGTTGTCATGGTTCTCTACCCGGCGCTCTCCGTAATCCCGCAGGCGATTGTCTATCGAGCGTTTCTCTTCCACCGCTACGCCGCGCTGTTTCCGTCGCCCACCCTCCGCCTCGCCGCCGCAGCCTGCGCGTTCGGTTTCGCGCACATCGTCTTCCTAAACCCGTGGGCGCTGGCGTTCACGCTGGTCGGCGGCTGGATCTTTGCGGGGACGTATGTACGCACCGGATCGCTCTGGGCCTCTGCGATCGAGCACGCGCTGTACGGGTGCTTTCTGATGACCGTCGGCTGGGGGAGGTTCTTCTACCACGGCAGCATCGCCACTGCCGAAGCGTGGACGGGCCGGTGAAGGCTCCGTCGTGGAAGCGGCGCCCCCGCCGCTTCAGGGGACCATCCCGGGCGGACAAGGCCCTGGCCCCGGACGCCTGGTGGAGGGGCGAGTTACCGCGAGCCCGAAACCTGCGCTTCGGCGAATCCGCGATTCGGCCTCGCATAGCTCGGCCCTCCAAGGGGGAAAGGCCGGCAGTTCGCCGCGGCGGTCAGGGCCGCAGGACGGCGTTGTCGATGAGGCGCGTGCGGCCGACGAAGACGGCGAGTGCGGCGAGGGCGGGGCGGTCGACCGTCGCGACGGGTTCGAGGGTTTCGTCGTCGACGATCTCGATGTAGTCGACGCGGGCCCGCGGCGCCCGAGCGACAACCTGTGCCATCGCCTCGCGCAGTCGCGCCGCGTCGCGTTCGCCCGCGGCAAGTCGCCGCGCGGCCTCATCCAGCGCGTGGCGGAGGCATACCGCCTGGGCGCGCTCCTCCGGCGACAGGTAGGCGTTGCGAGAACTCATCGCCAGGCCGTCGGGCTCGCGCACGGTCGCGCCGGCGACGATATCCACGGGGATGTCGAGATCGCGGACCATGCGGCGGATGATGCGAAGTTGCTGGGCGTCCTTCTCGCCGAAGACCGCGACGTGCGGCTGGGTCAGGTTGAAGAGTTTGGCAACGACCGTGCAGACGCCGCGGAAGTGGCCGGGGCGCGAGGCGCCGCAGAGGCCGCGCGACAGTCGGTCCTCGTCGATCCAGACGCTGTGATCCGTCGCGTAGACCGTTCCCGGCTCCGGCACGAACAGGATGTCCGCGCCCTCGGCCTCGCACATCGCCCGGTCGCGATCGAAGTCCCGCGGATACCGCGACAGATCCTCGTTCGGGCCGAACTGGGTGGGGTTCACGAACAGCGTGACGATCACGACATCCGCCCGCTCCCGGGCGAGGCGGATGAGCGAGGCGTGGCCCTCGTGCAGGTAGCCCATCGTCGGCACGACGCCGATACGCCGGCCGGCCGCCCGCAGCGCAAGCGCGGCGTCCTGCATGGCCCCGGGGGTGGTGAGAATCTGCATGGTCGTGCGATCGCGTCAGACGCTCGCCATGACGGCCCGGAGGAACTCTTCGAAATCGCCCAGCCGGTGCCGGAGGATTCCGGCCAGGACCGGCATCTCGATAGCGCGGTAGTCGTGGACGGCAATATTGCGGAATCCGACCATTCTCTTCATCCGGGTCTCGGTCTCCGCAGGCAGGACGCCGGCGGCGGCCAGCAATGCGAAGGCGCTCCGGGAGTCCTGAGGTATGCCGAGACGCCTCACGGCCACCACGTGCATGGCGAGGTCGATGGCGGCCTCGCAGGCGCGCTGCAGGTTGAGAACGATCGAATCCTGGACCGTGAAGTCACTCAGGCGGCCGGGGTCGCCCCGGTACTCCTCGGCGACCCGCCGCAGACAGCGTCGGATGGTATCGGCCTTGTTCACCACGACATCATCGGGCATGGAAGGACTCCTTGAAGACGCGGAGGGGCTCGCGCCGTTCTTCATTAGCCCGTGCGTAGTCGCTGAGCGCGTACATTTCAAACGCGGCGGCCGAGCCGGGGTCTGCTCCCGCCAACCGGCGGCCGGTGCCGATGATCTGGGCCTTCAGGACGGCGGATGCGCGGTGCAGGTCGACGAGATCAACCTCCCGCCCGAGATCCGCGGCGATCTCCTGTGCCACGTCGAACACGCGGACCGGGTCCGGCGGCGACGCGGCAAGAAAGGCGACGTCGATGTCGGAATCCGGCCGCGAACACCCTTTCGCCGCCGATCCGAACAGATAGACGACCACCGGCCGGAACGGTGCGAGCCGGCGGGACAGGACGAGGTCGATGTCGAGGGTTGCCTTCATGCCATCGCCATAATCATACACGGGAATGGCGGGCCTGCACACCCCTGCGGGATCGGGAATCAGTAGCAGTTGTCCGGACCCGGGAAGCGGCCGGCTTCGACGTCGCGGCGGTAGGCCGAGAGGGCGCGCATTGCGGTGGCGCCGAGGGCTGCGTAGCGTTTCACGAAGCGCGGCGCCGGGCCGGAGGCGAGGCCGAGCAGGTCGTGGATCACGAGGATCTGCGCGTCGCACGACGGGCCGGCGCCGATGCCGACGGTCGGCACGCGAACGGCGCGCGTAATGCGGCGCGCGACGGCGGGCGGCATGCCCTCGAGGACGATCGCGAAGACCCCGGCCTTCTCCAAGGCGCGCGCGTCCTTCACGAGCTGCGCGGCGTCGGCCGGCTTGCGCCCCTGTACCTTGTAGCCGCCCATCGCGCGGACGTTCTGCGGCAGGAGGCCGATGTGGCCCATCACGGGGATGCCGTTGCGGAGCAGCGCCCGGATCGTGTCCGCGCGGAATTCACCGCCCTCGATCTTCACGGCGTCGGCGCCCGCTTCCTTGAGGAACCGGCCGGCGTTGGCGACGGCATGCGCGGCGGTGGCCTGGTAGGACAGGAAGGGCATGTCCGCCACGACGAGGGCGCGGGGTGTGCCGCGGACCACGGCGGCGGTGTGGTGAAGCATCTGGTCCACGGTGACCGGCAGCGTGGTGTCGTAGCCGAGGACGGTCATGCCCAGCGAGTCGCCGACAAGGATCAGCGGCACGCCGGCATCGTCCGCCCAACGCGCCGTGACGGCATCCACCGCGGTGACGCACGCGAAGGGCGTGCTCCCCTTCAGCGCGCGGATGCGGTCCACCGTCCACTTGAACCCGGCCTTCTTCATGTCCGTCAGCATACCATCCCCCGGCCGGATGCAGCAGTTCTCATTATGGCTGAGAAGCGGGCGTTTCACGCAGACGCGGCGCCCCCGCCGCGTGGAAATACCCAAGAAAGCGGCGAGGGCGCCGCTTCTACTCTGAGCCCCCACCACGATGCTGAACGAAGACTACAAAGAGATGTTGCAGTGCTTGTCCGACGAGGGCGCTAGGTTCCTCTCTGTCAACGCTCCGGCCCGGGCGGGGCCACCGCCATGCCGTCCAAGGATTGGAAGCCGACGGTGACGGGCCTTCCAAGCCTTGGAACTCCCCATCTGCGCTTTGCGGGCTTTGCGTCTTTGTGTTGACTTCGCCTCGTCCCCGACCCTCGCCCCTGACTGCCTTCGGTGTCACCAGTTGTCGGCGAACACCCTCAGGTCGGAGGCGGGTTCCTCAAGGGTCGCGAGGATGTCTGCGACAGTTCCGGGGGTTCCGGGCAGACGGAGGGCGGGGCGGATGTCGGCGAGAGGCTGGACGACGAACCGGCGCTTGGCCCAGCGGGGGTGGGGGACGGTGAGCCCACCGCGGTCGATCCACTCGTCGCCGCAGTAGAGCAGGTCGATGTCGATCGTGCGGGGCGCGTAGCGGTCGGGTCCGCGCACGCGGCCGAGCGCGGTCTCGATGCGCGCGAGTTCGGCGAGCCAGGCCCGCGCATCGAGCGTGCCCGCGACGATGACGACGGAATTGAGGTACTTCAGGGCGCGGTGTTCCGGCTTCACGCCGACCGGCTCGGTCTCGTAGACGGGCGACTGCGCGGCGAGGCGGACGCCGGGCACGGCGGCCAGTGCGTCGCGCGCCGAGCGCAGGAATGCAAGTCGGTCGCCGAGATTGGAGCCGAGGCTGAAGCCGGCCTCCACCGCGCGTCCAGCCGTTGGCTGTTGGTTGTTGGCTGTTGGATGTTGGATGTTGATTCTCACGACTTCAGGCAGGCGTCCACCGCCCGCGCCAGCCCGTCGATAAACTGCGGGGCGCCGAACCGCTCGGCGTTGGCGCGGATGCGGGCGGGATCCCACAGGAGGGCGTCGCACGCGCGGACCGCATCGATCAGGGCGTCCTCGGTCTGTTCCTTGAAGAAGACGCCGGTTTCGCCGCCGATGACGGATTCGGTGGCCCCGCCTCGCGCGAAGGCGACCACGGGGCGGCCGCACGCCTGGACTTCGACGGGCACCAGGCCGAAATCCTCCTCGCCGGGGAAGACCAGGAGGCGGCAGGTGCGGTAGAGGGTGCGGATGTCCTCGTCCGACCGCCAGCCGAGGAACTCCACAGTGGGCCCTGCGATCCGCCGCAGAGCGTCGGCGACGTTGCCGGTGCCCACGATTTTCAGCGGCCGGTTCATCCGCGTGTAGGCCTTCACGGCGAGGTCGATCCGCTTGTATGGCACCAGGGCCGAGACGATCAGATCGAAGGGGCTCCCGGCGGCGACGGGCGGGGCGTCCGGTGCGGGCGTGTAGAAGTCGACATCGACAGGAGGATAGACGACGTCCGCATCGCGTTCGTAGAACTCCCAGATCCGGTCGCGCACGTGCCGGCTGAGGGTGATGAAGCGGTCGACCCCTTCCGCGGTGCGCCGGTCCCAGGCCCGCAGCCGCCGGGTCACGGGCGCGAGCAGGGCGCGCTTGAGAGGGTTGCGGCCGAAGTAGACATCCTCGAACGACCAGACGTAGCGCATCGGCGTGAAGCAGTAGCACAGGTGCTTCATGCCCGGCGCCGGGCGTATGGACTTGATCGCGCAGTGGCTGGTCGTGATTAGCAACCGGCCGGGCGGGCAGCGCAGTCCCGCGACGGCCGCGGGGAAGAAGGGCAGCAGGTAACGGTAGTACTCGTGCACACGCGGCAACCGCTGGAGGGCCGACGGGACGATCCGGTGCGAGCGGATGGTCTCGGAAACGTACTGCAGCCGGCCCAGCAGGGTGACGATCGGGGCGCGCGGAAACGCCCGGCACAGGAGTTCGAGCACCCGCTCGCCCCCCCGCATGCCGGTGAGCCAGTCGTGCCCGAGCACCACGTCGAGCCCCGACCATGATTCCGGAAACCGCGTCACCATGCCCCTCCGTCCGGCCCGGCGGCCCGTCCGCCGGCCGCGCAGATGGTATGTGCACCGCGGCCGGGAGCAATTCTTTTCGCATGGGGTGTTGTTTGCGCGAGGTCCTGCCGGGGTTCGTCCTTTGCGTTTCGGTCCGGATGGTGCAATATTCCGCGGGCTCGGGTTGGATGGGAGGGCCTCGCTATGTGGCATTTCGCAAAGAACGGACAGACAGTCGGACCGATGGAGCGGCTCGAGTTGGTCGAGCGGGCTCATCGCGGAGAATTCGGGCCGGACGACCTGGTCTGGCATGCGGATTTTGGCCAGGAATGGAGGCCGGCGCGGACGATCGAGGGGCTTTTTGTGATGGCCGGCGAGGCTCCGCCCGCAGCCGCCGGGACCGGCGGGCTGACGCCCAACGGTGAACTCACGCGGCGCGCGCGGGAGGCGTTGAAGGGCCACTGGGGGATCGCCATCGGGTTCACGATCCTCGTCCAGATGCTGATGTTCGCGATCGTGATGCTTGCAGGTCTCCTCGATCTCGTCGTGCCCCTTGCAAGCACGGTTGTCCAGATCCTGGTCGTGGCCCCGGTCTCGGTCGGCGCGATGATGTTCTATCTCGCGCTGGTCCGCCGGCAGGATGCCCAGCTCGGTCTGATGTTCGCCGGGTTCCGCTCCTGGTGGCCCGCGGTGGGCGCCAATCTGCTGATGGTCGTGCTGATCATCGGCTGGATTCTTCTCGTCATGCTTCCGTTCGGGATCCTCGGGGCCGTGCTCGGCATCACCAACAACCTCAAGCCGGATCAGCCCCTCACCATCGTCTTTGCCGTGCTCGCCGGATTCACCTACGTCATGGCCGTCATCGTGCTCAGTCTCCGCTACGCGATGACGTTCTACGCGATCGCCGACGATCCGACCTGCGGTCCTGCGACGGCCATCCGGCGGAGCGTGCAGTTGATGCGCGGCCACAAGGCCAAGTTGTTTTTCCTCGGATTCCGGTTCGTCGGGTGGGCGCTCCTCTGCATGCTGACCTGCGGGCTCGGTTTCCTGTGGCTGATGCCCTACGCGGCCGTCTCGACGGCCGCATTCTACGATGATGTGAAGCGGCCCGAGGACTGAGGCCGCCGGAGGATATGGACATGGGTGACATGGTTCCCCGGATGATGGGGATGATGGGCGGGGGCCTGCCGACGGTGGCGGCCGACGATCTACTGACGCGGCTTGGGGCGCCCTCCGCCCCCGTCGTTCTGGATGTGCGGACGCAGGGCGAGTTCAAGGCCGGGCACATCGGGGGTGCGATCAACATTCCGCACGACCAGATCCCGGCCCGCCTGGCCGACCTGGGCCCCGACCGGTCCCGCGAAATCGTGGTGTGCTGCGCCATGGGTGGCCGCGCCGCCCATGCGGCCGGCGCGCTGCGCAAGGCCGGGTTCGAGAACGTGCGATTGCTGTCGGGGCACATGCAGGGGTGGTGCGCGGACGGCCGCGCCCTCCAGCGCTGATGCGGCGGTCAGGATCCCCCGCCGCATCATGAGCGCCTTCTTCCTCACCCGGCTCGCAGAATCGCCCTGGGACTACATTTCCTGGGTGCTGATCATCATGTTCTCCATCTGCGTGCACGAGTACTCGCATGCGAGGACGGCGCTGCGCTGCGGCGACGACACCGCAGCCCGGGCCGGGCACCTGACGCTCAATCCGCTCGTGCAGATGGGGCTGCAGTCGATGATCGTCCTCGCGCTGATCGGGATCGCCTGGGGCGCCGTCCCCGTCAGCCCGGGTCGCCTCAGTCGCATCGACCGCGCCAAGGTCGCATTCGCCGGTCCGGCCTCCAACCTCATCCTTGCGCTCGTGTTTGCGGGGTTGGCCACGCTCGCCTTCCGTTTCGCCGGCCCGTCCGCGCTGGATGGCGCCCCCCGGCTCCTCGTCGTCGCGGCCCACGCCAATGCCACGCTCTTCCTCTTCAACATGCTGCCCGTGCCGATGTTCGACGGCTGGTCCGTCGCCGAGGGATTCGTCCCCTCCCTCGAAGGCGTTCGCGCGCGCATGGGTCCCCACCTCAACTGGATCGTCCTCCTTGTCGTCTTCCTCACGCCCGTCTTCGACTTCGTCTGGACCGGAGGCATCGCCCTCGGAAATGCAGCCATCGTCCTGTGGGCGCGCCTGCTCGGCGCCTGATGCCCATCGCACGATTCTGAAATGTCCGAGTACGGCGACGACATATTTGTATTGAATCAAAGCGAGGCGCGGGGGCAATTCTCATCCTGCTGTTCATTGCAAGCATCGATCCGATTGGTGATTATGACTCACGTGTGAATGCCATTCCGCGGCGTGGCACGTGCTTTGCTTAGAGGCCCGATGGATGTCTGGGACAGGGTGCGGGCGGCAGAGCCGGGAATGAAGCGGTCGCAAAGGGTGGCCGGAAGACCGGCGGGGAGAACGGGATGACAATCAACGGCAGGCGGATGGTGACCGTGCTGGGAGCGGTCATGCTGGTGATGGGACTGGCGGGTGCGGTGACCTCGTGGTCGCAGGATGCGGCTCCGGCGGCTCCCGTGGTGGCGGCTGCGGCCGAGGCTGCGGCCCCTGCTGCGCCGGCGGCCCCTGCGCCGACGGTCGACAGCGGCGACACGGCGTGGCTGCTGGCGAGCGCGGGGCTCGTGCTCCTGATGACGCCGGGGCTGGCGCTCTTCTACGGGGGGCTCGTTCGCAAGAAGAACGTGCTTTCGATCCTGATGCAGTGCTTCATGGCGATGTGCCTCGTCACGATCCAGTGGGTGCTCTTCGGCTACAGCCTTGCCTTCGGCCCCACCATCAAGGGGCTCATCGGGAATCTGGACTGGGCCTTCCTCAAGGGCGTCGGCGGCACGCCGTTCGCCGGCTACGCGGCGACGATTCCGCACTCGGTCTTCATGGCCTTCCAGCTCAAGTTCGCGATCATCACGCCCGCCCTGATCATCGGGGCCTTTGCGGAGCGAATCAAGTTCTCGACGTTCTGCGTGTTCATCCTCCTGTGGACGACGCTGGTCTACGATCCGGTGGCGCACTGGGTGTGGGGTCTCGGCGGCATGCTGGCCCGGTTCGATGCGCAGGGCAACGCGATCCCCGGCGCGCTCGACTTCGCCGGCGGCGCGGTGGTCCATATCAATGCGGGCGCCGCGGCCCTGGCCGCCGCTCTCGTGCTCGGGAAGCGGATCGGCCCTTCGGCGCTGCCGCATAATCTGCCGCTGGCGATCCTCGGCGCGGGCATGCTCTGGTTCGGCTGGTTCGGATTCAATGCGGGCAGCGCGCTCGGCGCGAACGCGACGGCCGCGAATGCGTTCGTCACAACGCACGTCGCGACGGCGGCCGCGGGGCTCACGTGGGCGATCTGCGACTGGCTGCACCACAAGCGCGCGACGACCCTCGGCATGATCACCGGCGCGGTGGCCGGGCTCGTGGCCATCACGCCCGCCTGCGGGTTTGTTTCGCCCATGAGCGCCATCTGGATCGGCGTCGGCTCGTCGGTCTTCGGGTTCCTTGCCGTGACCTTCCTCAAGGCGAAGCTCGGCTACGATGATGCGCTCGACGCGTTCGGCGTGCACGGCGTCGGCGGATTCTGGGGCGCCCTGGCGACGGGCCTCTTCGCGCAGGAAGCCTACGGCGGATTCAACGGACTGTTCTACGGCAATGCGGCGCAGTTCATGATCCAGCTCAAGGCGTCGACCATCACGGCGGTCTACTCGTTCGTCGTCTCGATCATCCTCTTCAAGCTGCTCGACAGGCTCATGGGGCTGCGGGTCAGCGAGCACGAGGAGCGCGTGGGGCTCGATCTTACGCAGCACAAGGAAACGGCCTACACGGTGCTCGACTGAGCCGCGGAGAACCGGACATGAAATACATCGTTGCCATCATCCAGCCCGACCGGCTCGACGCAGTGCTCGATCTGCTCGAGAAGCGCGAGATCCACCTCGTCACGGTGTCCACCGTGATGGGACGGGGCCGCCAGAAGGGCATCTCCGCCGTGTATCGCAGCGTCAAGGAGGCGGGCAGCCTCCTCAAGAAAGTGAAGCTCGAGATCGCCGTGAACGACGAGTTCGTCAAGGCCACCCTCGATGCCATCCAGGAGGGCGCGCGCACGGGACAGGTCGGGGACGGAAAGGTGTTCGTCCTCGATCTCGACCAGTGCCTTCGCATCCGGACCGGCGAGACCGGCGGCGTCGCCATCGGCTGACGCCTCCTTCATGCGCCCGGGGCCGGTCGTTCGATGACCGGCTCCGGGCCGTGCGACCACGCGCCAACGTTGCATCGGCGTCGCACTTGCGCGACAGAAATGTTCGCATCGTCGGGCGCAAGGTTCGGATTCGCCATTAATTCGCATTCCGCAAGCCTCATGCCTCCAAACACTTATGCGCTGCTTCGTCGCGTTTGATGCGCCGCCGTGGCACGCGCGATGCTTGACCCTTTCGCGAGTTCGTCGGGTGCGGCGGGCTTGCGGTATCGGTGGGAGTGGCGCGGCGTGCGGGGGCACGCGGGGGGGAGATCATGCGACGGATTGTCTGGCTGGTTGTAGTGTGCACGGCGTGGCTGCCGTGGTCGGCGGTTCCGGCATGGGCGCAGGGTGTGGCGGAGGGTGCGGGGGTGGCGCAGGCGGTTGCGGGCGACACGGCTTGGATGATGATCGCCTCGGCACTGGTGCTCCTGATGACTCCCGGGCTGGCGTTCTTCTACGGCGGGTTGGTGCGCCGCAAGAATATCCTGTCGATCCTCATGCAGTGTTTCATGGCGCTGTGCCTGATCAGCGTGCAGTGGATCGTCTGCGGCTACAGCCTCGCCTTCGGGCCGGACATCAACGGGCTGATCGGCTCGCTCGAATGGTCCAGCCTGCGCGGGGTCGGTGCGACGCCCTCGGAGTACGCGCCGAAGCTCCCGCACTCGGTGTTTGCGCTGTTTCAGATGATGTTCGCGGTGATCACGCCGGGGCTCATCATCGGCGCCTTTGCCGAGCGCATGCGGTTCTCCGCCTTCTGTCTCTTCAGCCTCCTGTGGGCGACCCTGGTCTACGATCCGGTGGCGCACTGGATGTGGGGCAAGGGCGGCTTCCTCGGACTCCTCGGCGGTGCGGGGGCGGTGGACTTCGCCGGCGGTGCGGTCGTCCACATCAACGCGGGCATGGCGGCGCTGGCGGCCGTGATCGTCATGGGTCGCCGCCGCGGGTTCCCGGACGAGATCTCGCCTCCGCATAATCTTCCGCTGGCCGTGCTCGGCGCCGGCCTGCTGTGGTTCGGATGGTTCGGGTTCAACGCCGGCAGCGCGCTGGCGGCGGACGGCGTCGCGGCCAATGCGTGCTGGACGACGCACTCGGCGGGCGCGGTGGCCGGCATCACGTGGTGCATCCTCGACTGGATGCGGTTCGGCAAGCCGACAACGCTGGGCATGATCACCGGTGCCGTGGCGGGGCTGGCGGCAGTTACGCCGGGGGCCGGGTTTGTGGACGTCTCGGGGGCCATGTGGATCGGCGCCGGATCCGGCCTCATCTGCTGGCTGACGGTCACCGCCTTCAAGGCGCGCTTCAAGTACGACGATTCCCTCGACGCGTTCGGCGTCCACGGCATCGGTGGCATCTGGGGCACGCTGGCGGTGGGCATCTGGGCGACGAAGTCCGTCAACGCAGCCGGCGTCGACGGTCTCCTGTACGGGAACCCCGCGCAGTTCGTTCTGCAGATCAAGGCCGTGCTGGTCACGATGGCCTACTCCTTCGCGGCGTCCTACCTTCTCTTCAAGCTTGTGAACCTGATCATTCCGCTGCGCGTCACGGAGAACGAGGAGAGCATCGGCCTCGATCTCACCCAGCATCGCGAGGCGGGCTACACCATCATCGATTGACCGTCCGGAGATATCGCATCATGAAGTACATCATCGCCGTCATTCAGCCCGACCGGCTCGACGCGGTCCTGAAGGTTCTCACCGACAAGGAGATTCACCTCGTCACCGCGTCGACGGTTGTCGGCCGGGGCCGCCAGAAGGGGATCGCGGAGGTCTACCGCAGTCAGAAGGAGGCGGGCAGCCTGCTGCGGAAGGTGAAACTCGAGATCGCCGTGAACGACGAATTCGTGAAGCCCGCGGTCGATGCGATCATGGAGACCGCACGCACCGGCAAGGTGGGCGACGGAAAGATCTTCGTCCTCGACCTCGACCAGTGCCTGCGGATCCGCACGGGCGAGACCGGGAACGTCGCGATCGGCTGAAGCGCGGGCTCCGCAGAAAAGGTGCCGCGGAAGGCCGCGCACGCCGGCCCTTGGCATCGCTGCGGATCAGGTGTTGATCCGGGCGCGAACGTCCTCGTACACGTCCTGCAGCGTCCGTTCAA
This sequence comes from uncultured Verrucomicrobiota bacterium, assembly GCA_964423465.1. Taxonomy (GTDB): domain Bacteria; phylum Verrucomicrobiota; class Kiritimatiellia; order PWTM01; family PWTM01; genus VGWF01. Next base: position 15,479 of record CAYRFK010000039.1, read on the forward strand.
TCGGGATCTCCGGCCGCCAGCCGGTGTCGCGCAGGATGCGCGAGCAGTCGAGTCGCGGAGAGGTATCTGCGGGCCGCCAGCGGGAGGGCTCGACGATGCGTGCGGGCGAGACTCCGGCGATGGCGCAGAGGCGGTCGAGAAGATCCGAGATCCGGTCCAGCCGGCCGCCGGCCATGTGGTAGGCCAGCCCGGGGCGGCCGTGCTCAAGCAGAAGGCGGTAGCCCCGCACGGTGTCGCGGACATCCATGAAGTCGCGGCGGCTTTCCAGGTTCCCGATCCTCAGCACGGCCTCCGCCCGCCCCCCCGCGATCGCGGCAAGCTGGGCGGCGTGGGCCGGAATGACGAACTCCATCGACTGGCCGGGGCCGATGTGGTTCGCAGGACGGGCCGTCATCACCGCCATGCCGAAGTGCGATGCGTAGGCGAGCGAGATCTGGTCCGCCGCCGCCTTGGAGATGGCGTAGGGGGATGCAGGCCGCGGGGCCGCCGTCTCGTCGAGCGGTGCGTCGCCCGCCTGCTCCCCATAGATGTGGGAGGAGGACACCACGACGATCCGAAGGGCCGGCCGCAGGGCGCGCGCGGCATCGAGCAGGTGGATCGTTCCCGCGAGGTTCACGTCGAAGGCGCGGGCGGGGTCGGCCCACGAGCGGGGCACGGAGGAGACGCCCGCAAGGTGGAAGCACCCGTCCGGCGCCAGCGTGCCGATCGCCTCGCGGAGGTCGCTCTCGCGCACGATGTCGCCGGCGACGGACGGCACACCCGGCGGCGGTTTCTCCCCGGGAAGGCACAGGGCGACGGGTTCGTGGCCGTGCGCCGTGAGTTCCGCCGCGAGATGGTGCCCGACAAACCCCGCCGCTCCTGTGATCAGAACCCGCATGTCAGCTCTTCTTCGCGGACGAGAGCCGGGCGAGGTCCGCATCGACCATCATCTCGACAAGGCCCCGGAAATCCACGTCCGGCGTCCAGCCTAGCTGGGCCTTGGCCTTGGCGGGGTTGCCGATGAGGTGGTCCACCTCGGCCGGGCGCATGAATCGGGGATCGGTGACGACGTGGGACTTCCAGTCGAGGCCGGCGCGCGCGAAGGCGATCTCGCAGAACTCGCGCACCGAGTGGCTTTCACCGGTGGCGACCACGTAGTCGTCGGCCTGCGGCTGCTGGAGCATCATCCACATGGCGCGAACGTAGTCGCCGGCGAAGCCCCAATCGCGGCACGATTCGATGTTCCCCAGGCGCAGATCCTTCGCGAGGCCGAGCTTGATCCGGGCGACGCCGTCCGTGATCTTGCGCGTCACGAACTCAAGGCCCCGCCGCGGGCTCTCGTGGTTGAACAGGATTCCCGACACGGCGTAGAGGTCGTAGCTCTCGCGGTAGTTGACCGTGATGTAGTGGCCATACACCTTGGCCACCGCGTACGGGCTCCGCGGATAGAAGGGGGTCAGTTCGGTCTGCGGCACCTCGCGGACCTTGCCGTACATCTCGCTGCTCGACGCCTGGTAGAAGCGCGCTTTCGGGCAGACGATCCGGACGGCGTCAAGCAGCCGCGTGACGCCCAGCGCCGTGAACTCGCCCGTCAGCGTCGGCTGGCTCCAGGAGGTCGGCACGAAGGACATCGCCGCCAGGTTGTAGATCTCCTCCGGCTTCGTCTGCTCCAGCACCTGGATGAGCGAGAAGGGGTCCAGCAGGTCGCCTTGGAGGAGCGTCAGTCGGTCGCGCAGGTGCTCGATGCGTTCGAAGTTCTCGGTGCTGGATCGGCGGACCATGCCCGCCACCTCGTAGCCCTTCTCCAGCAGAAGCTCGGCGAGATAGGAGCCATCCTGCCCTGTGATGCCTGTGATCAGCGCGCGTGTCGACATCGATGCCTCCAGTGAATTCAAGTTCCAACGTTCATCCCACTCATCACT
>CAYRFK010000039.1:17479-28703 GCA_964423465.1 uncultured Verrucomicrobiota bacterium
GTGGCGAGCTCCGTCTCCGTGGGGACCGCCTCCCACGACGGGAGGTTCTCGATGCCCAGGCGCACGTTGCACTCCGTCAACACCGGCTCCAGTTGGGCAAGCCCCTCGCGCAGCCATTCGATGTGGCGCGGGGCCTTGCGGTCGCGGACCCGCTGCGCCGCGTTCCACGTCCAGTTCCACCACCAGGAGCCCACGCGGTCGCGCTCCGCCAACTCGATCAGCTTGCGGGTGCGATTCCACATGCGCACGTAGCCGGCATGGATGACGACCACCTTCGCGCCGAGCCCGGCGGCGAAGCGGATCGTCTTCGTGGTCTCCTCCACGGCCTTGCGGCGGACGGCCGCATCCGGCGACGAGAGCACCCACAGCTCGGGGTGCCCGCGCGGAACGCCCATGGGGACCGGGCAGTAGTTGTGGACGCTGACCACCTCGACCGCCCGCTCGGCGACGCGACGCTCAATCCCCGCCACGAGGTCGCGCCGCAGGTCGTAGCCCAGTTCGACGGCGCGAAAACCCGCGGCGAGGATCTCATCGATCATCGCCCCGCCGTCCTTCTGACGGCGCGAATTCCAGCGTGTGGACAGTGCCAGGTTCATAAACGGGAAAACTCCCGAGCCCGGGAGTTTTTCACCGATCCCCCAGCCGGGGGGTCGCCTACACCGAGCGACTGCGCGCCCGGGCGGCTTTCCGCCGCTTCTGCTCCGAAGGCTTCTCGTAATGACGCCGCGCACGAACCTCGCGCATGACGCCCTCGCGATCCAACTTCTTCTTCAGACGCCGCAGCGCCTTCTCGATCGTCTCGCCCTTCCGCACCTTGACTTCGGTCGACACGTGGATTTCACCCCTCTTTCGCGCCCGTCCATCCGCCGTTCCCGGCGGCCCGAAAGCGAACGGTGAGAATAGCCCGCAGGCAGGGCCGCGTCAACGCCGGGAAACCGCGATTTTGCGGCGGCCGGGAACCATGGCATCCGGCTGGAGTTATGAATGTATGCAAAAGGTTGGATGTCAAATGTTTGTAATTCGATCTTCCCCGGGGTTCCAAGGGGTGAAAGCTGTGGACGGGCAGGGGGGCGGGCTACCGGATTCCGGGGGTGTCGGTGACTTCGCGGGTGAGGGCTTGGGGGTGGAAACGCTGGAGGATGATGCGGCCCTCGGGGTCGAGAAGGCTGACGATCAGGCCGTGCAGTTCGTCGCCCGAGTAGCTGCGGATGCTCCCGCGCGAGGACGTCGAGATGGACTCCGACCGGTAGAGCGAGATGCCCTTGAACTCGGCCGTGTAGGACTCGCCGCGTCCGATGCCGGGCAGCACCGACTGCTCCGAGCTGTGGTACTTCTTGCCGCTGTCGGTCAGCGAACGGCTGAAGTACTCGATGACGACCCGGCTGCCGGGCGGGACCTCGCTGTTGCGGCCGGCGATGGTGACGCGGAACTGGTAGCCGACGGATCCGTCCTGGCTCTTGCCCATGGTCTTGGCGCCGTCGGACTTCCTCTCGCGGATGCGGGACGTGTCCTCCGTGAGTCCGACACCGATCGTGTAGCCCATCAGGACGGCGACGTCCTCGTTGCCCGGCCCGTACATGCGCAGCATCCGGTCGTTCGTGCCGGTGGAGGATGTATCCGCCGCGGCAACCACGACGTTGGTCAGCGACCCCGGCGCCGCGGCGCTGCCCGCCACCGCCTTCCGGATACGCGAGTTGGTCAGGAGGCCGTCGCGTTCGGCGTCGAGCGCCAGCAGGAGGTCCGGGTCGGCGCGGTCGGCCATCGACCGACGGAGGAGCGCGAGATTCTGGACGTAGATGGCGGCGGCGCGCGTGACCGCCACGTCGTTGCTGTACTGCGCCGTTCGGAGCGCCCGGAGGTGCTCCTCGGCCAGGAGCCGCAACTCGGCCGGCTCGGTCGCCGCCGTCGGCGCCGGCGGGGCGCGCTTCGCCTGGTAACGCTTCGCCTCGTCGTACACCGCCATCAACTCGCGAAGCCGGCCCGAATACTGGAGGAGATACTGGAGCTGCCGCAGCTTGTCCGCATAGGTCAACTCCAAGCCGTGAAGCAACCGCTGCGTCGTGTCGTCGCTCGCCTGGATCGCCGCCTCGTAGTCCGCGCGATAGGCCGCCACCTCGCGGGGCAGGTCGAGCCCCTTCTTCACCGCCGCGCAGGCAAGGATTGCCAGGCTGGCGGCGGCGGTCCGCGAGATGAGCCGGCGCGCGATCATGATCGTCCGAGAATGCGCAAGGGCGTCGCCGATGTCCACCGGTTTCGCCGCCTATTTTCGCCGCATCCCTATTTCTTCTCCGCCGCGCGCATTCCGTGATCCTGGATCCACGCGTCGAGCAGGGCTCCCTCGCGCTCGGACCGGATCTCCATGGCGGAGAGCACGTCCTCCTGCGCCCGGGCCAGCTTGCGCTTCTGGGCCGGAGTGAGAAGGGCCCGGAGTGCCGCCGTGAGCCGCATACGCTCCACGGCCAGTTCCTCCTCCGCCCGGGCCGCCTTCTGCGAGGCCGCGCGCACCACCGCCTCGTCGGGCGGATCCTCGTAGCCGCGCCGCAGAACCTCGCGGCGCGCCGCGGCCGCCGCCTTCAGCGCTGCCGTCAGAGCCGGCTTGCGCTCCTGGATGATCGCGGCGGACTTCGTCTTCTGTTCGACGGTCAGTCCGAGGTCGTCGGTCGCGACCGGCGGTCCGTCCGCGCGGGAGGCGGCGGCCAGGCCAAGGACGAGCAGCGCGGCGAGCCGCAGGCAGAATCGGGATGTCGCATTCATCAGGCCACCACCTTGGCCCAGTCCGTCGCCCGAGGCAAGCGGGCGGATGCGGGCGCATCGCCGGTCCTTTCCGCGCGCCCGCGCGATTCGTGTCGCGATTTCCTTGCGGCGCGCCGCCGCCGCATGTGGTATCACGCCCCGCATTCCATGAATGCTGTTCCAAAGAAGGCCGTCGTCCTCGCCGCCGGGCTGGGCACGCGGATGCGGCCGTTGAGCCACGACCTGCCGAAACCGCTGATGCCGTTCCACGGCCGGCCGTCGCTGGAGCGCGCGCTGCTCATGCTCCGGGACTGGGGCGTCGAGGAGGTCCTCGTCAATCTGCATGCCGGCGCCGGCGACATGCTCGCATGGATCCTCGCGAACCCGGTCCGCGGGCTGCGCCTGTCGCTCTCCCACGAGCCCGCGGTGCTGGGCACCGGCGGCGCGCTGGTCCGCGCCCGCTGGTTCCTCGATGCGAACCCGTTCTGGATCGTCAATGCGGACATCGCCTGCGCCCTCGACCCCGCGCCCCTTCGTGCCGCCTTCGATGCGCCCGGCGTCCTCGCCTCCGTCTGGGTCCATGCCGGGTGCGGCCCGCGCACCGTCGAAACCGATCGCGGATACGTGCGCGACTTCCGCAGCGCGACGCCCGGCGCGCCGGGCACCGCCACCTTCTGCGGTGTCCACCTCGCGGACCCGGAGGTGCTCCGGTTCCTGCCCCGCGAGGAGCGCTTCGGTACGATCGTCTCAGCCTACGAGGCCGCCATCCGCGCCGGCCGCCGCATCGCCGCCGTGGAGATCCCCGGCTCCTTCTGGGCCGACCTCGGCACCCCGCGCCAGGTGATCGAGGCGCATCGAGCAACAGCCAGCATCCAACATCCAATTCCCAACACCCATCAACCAACATCCAACATCCAACAGCCAACGGCCAACAGCCAACGAGGAAGGGCTCGTGTCCACGGTGGGCTCCATCGCTGCACGCAGGACGTTAGCAGCCGGCCATTGGATTCCGGCTGTTGGTCGTTGGCTGTTGGATGTTGGCTGTTGGCTGTTGATCGCCGCGCCTTCCCTCGCCCCTCGTCCCTCGCCCCTCTGCCGTTCACCGTTCGCGGCTTCGCCTCCGTCGCGCCGGATGCCGTCATCGGCCGCGGCGCCGTCCTGGAGGACTCGATCGTCTGGCCCGGCGCACGGGTCGCGCCCGGGGCGCGACTGTGCGGTGCGATCGTCGGCCGCGATGCGGTCGCACGCGGGACGGTGCGCGGACCGCTTGTCCGTGCGGAACTCGTCCTTGCGGAGGGCGAACGCGCGGTGCTGGGGCGGATGCTGGGAACGGACGTCTCGGCCGAGGCCTTTGAGCCGCGCGGATCGGACCGCACGTTCCTGCGTCTCCGCGGCTCGCTCGCCGGCGCCCTGCTGATCCGCTACGGCCGCGAACGCCCCGAGAATGAACGCTATGCCGGCCACGCCCGCTTTCTCGCCGGCCTGGGCGTGCGCGTGCCGCGGATCCTGGCCGACAATCCCGCCGCGCGGTTTCTCGTCATGGAGGATCTCGGCGACCGGACGCTTGCCGACGTCATCGCGGGCGCTGCGGACCGGCGCATCGTCACGGCCTATGCCGCAGTCGTCCGTGCGATGGCCCGCTGGCACGTCGCGGGCGCCGCGGCCGCGCGCCGCAGGCGTCGCGGGCTCGAGGAACCGTTCGGGCCGGTGCTGTTCGAGCGCGAACACCGTCTCTTCCTCGACCAGTTCCTTGCGGGCCGGCTGCACGCGCCGGCCCCGCTCGCGGCGGCCGTCGCGCGCGATTTGAAGACCGTGGCCTCGTGGCTTGCGGATGCGCCGCCGGTGCTGCTGCACCGCGACCTGCAGTCCAGCAATGTGCTGTGGGTGCGCGGGGCCCCGGCCTTCATCGACTTCCAGGGCATGCGGTACGGCCCGGCGATGTACGACCTCGCGTCGCTCCTGTGCGATCCCTACGTGGCGATCCCCCCGGCCGTCCGGGAGCGGGCGCTCGCAGTCTACGTGGCGGAGGTCGGCGCGCGCACCGCCCGGCCGGATCTCTTTGCCGCGGCCGCCGTGCAACGGCTGACCCAGGCGCTCGGTGCTTACGCGCGACTCGGCGCGATCCGCGGCGCGGAGCGCTTCCTCCGCCACATCCCGCCGGCCCTCGCGCTCCTTGCCGGCGCGATCCGCGGCTGCCCGGCTCCGCTGCCGGCGCTGGAGGAGATCACGACACGTAGCGCTTCGGGTCGATCCCCAGCTGGTGGACCTTGTAGCCGATGATGCGCGAGGTGGAGCCCAGCGTGCGCGCGGCGGCGGCGATGTTGCCGCGCGTCGACTTGAGCGCGTCGACGATCAGGTCGCGCTCGTAGCCCTCCACCATGGCCTTCAGGTCGCCCTGCACGGGCGATCCGGTCGCCTCGGCGGTCTGCAGCGTCGCCGGCAGGTGGTGCGGGTGGATCACATCGCCCTCGGCGACGAGCACCGCGCGCTCGAGGCAGTTCTCCAACTCGCGCACATTGCCCGGCCAGTGGTAGCTCATCAGCATGTCGATGACCGCGCTCGAGAGCCGGCGCACCCCCTTGCCCGCGGCCTTGGCGTACTTCTCGAGGAAGTGGTCCGCCAGCAGGACGACGTCGGCCTTGCGCTTGCGCAGCGGCGGGACGTAGACCGGGAAGACGTGGAGCCGGTAGAAGAGATCCTCGCGGAACTTGCCGTCGCGCACCATCTGCGTCAGGTCGCGGTTGGTGGCGGCGATCACGCGGACGTTGACGCGGATCGTGCGGGTGCCGCCGACGCGCTCGAACTCGCGTTCCTGCAGCACGCGGAGCAGTTTGATCTGGAGCGACGCCGAGATTTCGCCGATCTCGTCGAGGAAAATCGTGCCGCCGTCGGCCAGCTCGAAGCGCCCCTGCCGTTCGCGGTCCGCCCCGGTGAAAGCGCCCTTCTCGTGGCCGAAGAGCTCGCTTTCGATGATGCCCTCGGGCAGGGCGGCGCAATGGACCTTCACGCACGGGCGGCTGGCGCGGTCGCTGTTGTAGTGGATCGCGTGGGCGACGAGTTCCTTGCCGGTCCCGGTCTCGCCGATGATCAGCACGGTCGCGGGGCTGCGCGAGACCTGGGCGATCTGATCGTAGACGAGCTGCATCTCGTGCGAGTTGCCGATGATGTTGGCGGGGCGGAAGCGCTCGCGGAGTTCGTCCTGCAGCCGGGCGTTCTCCGCCTCGAGCCGCTCGCGCTCCTCCTGCGCCTGGCGGCGGAGCTTGACGGCCTGGGCGATCATCGAGGCGATGATCGTCAGCAGGCGGGCGTCGTCGTTCAGGTCCGCGGCGGGCTTGGTGGGCTGGTCGACGCTCAGTGCGCCGACGACCTCCTTGCCGACGAGGATCGGGACGCAGACGAACGAGGTGTCGGCCCGCTTGCCGCGACGCGTGCGGTCGAGGAACTCGTTCGATTCGCTGGTCCGTACGATGACCGCCGGCTGGCCGCTCTGCACCACGCGGCCGGTGACGCCCTCGCCGAGGCGGTAGCGCACGCGGCGGGCCTGCTGGGCCGAGAGGCCGTGCGCGGCCTCGATCAGGATGTCGCCCGTCTTGCGGTTCAGCAGGGTCAGCGTGCCATACTGCATGTTCATCCGGCGCGACAGCGCCTCCAGGACGGGGCTGACGACGTCGCGCAGGTCGAGACTCTGGTCCAGCACGCGGCTGATCTGGAAGAGCAGCTCGATCTCCCCGATGCTGTCGCCGCCATCGGCGGCCGGCGGCGCGACGGGCGGGGTGTCGGGGCGGACGGCGTCCTTGGTCGTCGGCGTCATGTTCTCTCCCGGTACAGGTTCGTGATCGGCATGCGGCGGTCGCGGCCGAACGCGCGCGGCGTGATCTTCACGCCCGGGGCGCCCTGGCGGCGCTTGTACTCGCTCGTGTCGACCAGCCGGATCACGCGGCGGACGACGGCGGGATCGAACCCGCCGGACACGATGCGGTCGAAGGACTGGTCCTGCTCGACGTAGCGCTCGAGGATCGGGTCGAGGATGTCGTACGGCGGCAGGGAATCGGTGTCGCGCTGGTCGGCGCGCAACTCGGCGGAGGGCGGCCGCTCGATGGTCGAGGTCGGGATCACCGGCGCCGGCCCCTGCGTGTTCCGCCAGCGGGCGAGATCGAAGACCAGCGTCTTGGGCACGTCCTTGATCAGCGCGTACCCGCCGCACATGTCGCCATAAAGCGTGCAGTAGCCGGTGGCGATCTCGCTCTTGTTGCCGGTCGACAGCACGAGCCAGCCGAACTTGTTCGACAGCGCCATGATCGTGACACCGCGGATGCGCGCCTGGAGGTTCTCCTCCGTGATGTCCGGCGGCCGGCCGGCCCACACGGGCGCCAGGTCCTTCAGAAACGCCCCGAAGAAGCCCTCGATCGGAATGCTGTGGAACTCCATGCCCAGGTTGCGCGCGAGAAGTTCGGCGTCGCCGCGGGTTTCGGCGGACGAGAACCGCGAGGGCATCGTGACCCCCGCCACGCGGTCCGCGCCGAGGGCGTCGACGGCGACCGCGGCGACGAGGGCTGAGTCGATGCCGCCGCTCAGCGCCACGACGCAGCGGCGGAAGCCGTTCTTGTTGACGTAATCCTTGAGGCCGAGGACCAGTGCCGCATAGACCTCCGCGGCCTCGCCGGGCAGCGGTTCGAAGCGCGGCGGGGGCGGGGGCGTCACGGTGCCCGGGGACCACTCGACCGCCACCGTCTCGCACTCCGGGTGGGCGGCCTCCTCCCCGCGGAGCCGCATCGGGACCTCGACGAACAGGAGATCCTCCTCGAAGGGCTTTGCGCGCGCCAGCAGCGTGCCGTCCGGCGCCACCGCCAGGCTCGCGCCGTCGAAGACCAGTTCGTCCTGCCCGCCCACGAGGTTGCAGTACAGCGCCGGGGCGTCCACCGCCGCCGCCGCGCGCCGCAGGATCGACTGCCGTTGCAGCGCCTTGCCCCGGTGGTAGGGCGAGGCCGAGAGGTTCACCAGCAGGTCCAGCGTGCCGCCCCGCATCGCCCGGCACGGCGCCGCCTCCGGCACCCATGAATCCTCGCAAATGTGGACGCCGATCGCGTATGGCCCCGCCCGGATCACGGTCGGCCGCGCGCCCTCGGCGAAGACGCGCTTCTCGTCGAACACCCCGTAGTTCGGCAGCAGCATCTTGTGCGCGATGCCGCGCACGAACCCGCGATGGAAGATGTAGGCCGCGTTGCGAGGGCGTCCGTCGCCGCCCGCCTCCCGGTGCGGCGCGCCCAGGAGCACCAGTGCCTCCGGCGGCAGCCCCGCCGCGATCCGCGCGATCTCCACGCCGCAGTCCTCCAGGAAATGCGGCTTGAGCACGAGATCCTCCGGCGGATACCCCGCCAGAACCATCTCGGGAAACACGATCAGGCGGGCGCCCCGGTCCCATGCCTCCGACGCAATGCGAAGAACCTTGTCGGCATTCGGTATCAGCGCACCCACCGTCACGTTGACCTGCGCGAGCGCAGCCAGTAACGGTTTCACAGTACAAGATTGTTGCACAGCGACCCCAACTGCGACAAGGACGAAGCTCTGGACGGGGGCGAAGGACGGCTCCGTCCGTACCCGGCGCCGCCGAGGATCCGCCTTTGACGGCGACGGCGGGAGAGGGTATGGAAAGGTCCATGCATGGTGGAAAGGCATGGCGGGTTGCGGTGGCGGCGGCGGCGGTGGCGGCCGCCGGGGCGCGGGCGCATCATCTGGCGGCGAATCTGGCCAGCGTGGAGCACTACGTCTGCCTGACCCCGCATTCCAACGGTGTGGCCGTCCTGTTCGACCAGCATTTCGACGCCTTCGGCGCGCGGCGGGTGCTGGTCCGCACGGATCTCAATCAGGATGGCGCATTCGACGACGCCGAAAAGCGGGCCTATCTCGGCAGCCTGACGGGATCCCTCGCCCCGCTCTTCCACCTGCAGGCGCGGCCGGTGGGCGGCGATGCGGTCGATCTGCCCCTGCGCGCCCGGCGCGTCGGGGAGGAGGGCGGACCGGTCTGCTACACCCTCGGCGCCGGGGCGGGGGAGCAGACGCTGCGGGTGCGGTGGACCATGGACGCGGACTGGCCGGAGGCCGTCCGTGCCGGCCGGCGGCCGTTCTCTCTGTCGTATCGCGGCGACTTCGACTATGTCGCAAACCTCTACTCGGTTGTGACGATCGCCGCCCCGCCGCCCCCGATGGCGCTCATCCGCTCGACCGTCCCGACGCCCGAGGCTTTGCCGATGCCGCCGGACACCGCCTCGCCCCTCGAGCCGGCCGATGCCGTGCCGCGCGTCATGGCGGCCTCGGCCGAGATCGCCTGGTCCGGCAACGATGCGGCGGCGTCGGCCGCCGTGGAGACGGTGCGCCGATCCTCCGTCGGAGCCCCCGGCGGCGTCGCCGCGCCGTTCGCCGCGGCGGAGGGGCGGTTGCGCGAACGGGTCTTCGGCCTGCTCCGTCCGCCGCTGGGCGCCGCGGCCTGGGCTGCGTGTCTCGCGCTCTGCTTCGCGTGGGGCGCCATGCACGCCATGAGCCCCGGCCACGGCAAGGCGATCGTCAGCGCCTACCTGATCGGCATGCACGCGCGGGTGCGCCATGCGGTCCTGGTCGGGACCGTCGTCACCCTGACCCACACGGCGGTGGTCATCGTGCTGGCGATTGCGGCGGTGGCGATGCAGGACCGCTTCGTCTTCCCGCGCTGGCTCCAGCCGGCGGGCGCGGTGGTCATCGTGCTGGTCGGCCTCAACCAACTCCGCATCGGCCTCGCCCGATTCGCCGCCGACCGTGCCCACGCCCACGCGCATGCCCACGGACATCCGCACGACCACACCCACGCCCACGACAGCACCCACAGCCACGGGCCGACCATGCGCCGGAGCACGGGCACGATCACGACCATGATGCATCGCACACGCCCTGGGGCTTCTTCCGCCACTCCCACGGGCCGGTGCAGGGCGGGGCACCCAAGACGACGTGGGAACTGGTCGCCGTGGGCCTCAGCGGCGGCATGGTGCCGTGTCCGTCGGGCATCATCCTTCTGCTCTTTGCGCTCCAGATCTCGCAGCCCGTGCTGGGGCTCGCGTGCATCCTGTCCTTCAGCCTCGGCCTGGCCCTCACCCTGATCGGCGTCGGCTGGATCGCCGTCGTGGGCACGCGCTACGCCATCCGCCGCTCCGGCGTCAGCGAGGCCCACGGCCACCGGCTCACGCTCGCCCTCCTCCCCGCCGCCGGCGGCCTCGTCCTCGTCGTCCTCGGCGCCCTCCTCCTCGCCCCCTGACCCCGCCCCATCGCTCCTCGTCAGCCCCTCCACCTTCCACCTTCAACCTTCCGCCCCTCGCCCCTCGTCCCTCGTCCCGGAACGCAGGGATTCCCCGAACGGGCGGAAGGCGCTAGGATGGCGGGGTGATGAAGGGACGGGAAACAGACGCGCTGGCGGAAGGGTATGCGCCGGGGGCGCTGCTGCCGGCGATCCGCGGGTCGGCGCGGGTGATGCTGTTCCTGCGGCAGGTCGAGATCCTGCTGGGGAAGCCGGCCGGCCTGAAATGCCTCGATGTCGGCGGCGAGGGCGGCTGGATCAGCGCCATGCTGCGGGAGGGCGGGGGCGAATGGACGAGCGCCGACCAGCCCGGGCCGGCGCTGGAATCGCTCCGGCACATGGTCAACGATGAGCGGGTCGTCGCGCTGGAGGACGGCCGGCTGCCGGTGGAGGACCAGTCGTTCGACGTGGTCGTCCTCGTGGACATCCTCGAGCATGTCGCCGACGAGACCGCCTTCATCCACGAGTGCCACCGCATCCTGAAGCCGGCCGGCAAGTTGATCGTCAACGTGCCGTATTCCGCCGGCATTGCGCCGCTGCGCTTCATCCGCGGCCTCGCCGGCCTGGGCGACGAGCGGATCGGCCATATCCGCCGGGGCTATTCGCGGCGGGAACTCTTCGACGTGCTCAAGGACGGATTCGACGTGCAGGACATCCGCCGCTACTCGCGCCTGCTGATCGAGGCCGCCGACGTGATGGCCCGCCGCTCCGCGCTCAACGCCGCGGATGCCGCCGCGTCGCACCGCCCCGACCCGATCACGGTCAACCGGGCCCAGGCCCGCGCGTGGAAGCGGTTCTCGTGGCTGTCGTGGACCGCCGCCCAGCTCGACGCACTGCTCTTCCTCAGCCCCGGCTACCGCATGATCGTCCGCACGAAGCGCCGCCTCTGGATCCCCCGCAAGGCCCCCATCCTCCGCGACGGCCGCTCCATCGCCGAAGCCACCCTCGGCGCCCGCATCGGCACCGCCTCCGCCCTCTCCGCCGCCCGCGGCGGAACGAAGTAGCGCAGAGCGCCTGCCCGGACGATGACCATCGAATGAAGGCGCAGGATCGGGAGGGCCGCCGGCCCCGGCGGCCGAACGGAGGACCCCGGGTTGCGCGGGCAATGGCCGCCGATGACGTCGGCTTGTCCGAGGTAGCCGCAGGGCTGTGACCTGCGGCGCTGTGGCT
>CAYRFK010000040.1:0-8043 GCA_964423465.1 uncultured Verrucomicrobiota bacterium
CGCTCTGGATCCGACGCCGACACCAGCGTCGCGCCGGGCACGTCGAGCGTGAACGCCGACGCCTTCTCGCCCGGGTTCCACACCAGCACACCGACGCGGTCTCCGGCGGCGAAGCCCTTCGCGACGAGCCCGTCGCCGCGGAACGCAAAGCCCGCGGTGTCGACGAACCGGCCGCGCCAGAAGAGGTCCGCGTTCGCCCGCATGAAGTCGGCCATCTGCCGCAGGTACCGCGTGGCTTCCGCGGGCGGGACGGACTTCATCAGCGGGATGTTGGGCTTGTTGATCACGTCGCCGTAGTCGGTGGCCTCCGGCACGCGGTCTTCGCGCAGATAGCGGACGTCCGGCGCGTAGCGCGACTCGATCTCGAAACGGAAGCCATAGGCGCAGGTGTAGTTGGCCATCGCGTGGTCCATCATCGGCGTAGGCATGCGGATGGTGCTCGCCACCTCCGGGTAGGTGGCGCGGAACATCTCGGGGAAGACTGCCGACGCGCCCTTGCGGCCGATCCAGCCGAGGACATCGTTCCCGGTGATCTCGAACGTGCCGAGCGTGCAGCCGTGGAACATCGCGGTCGAATCGAGGACGGTGTCGTGCAACCCCTCGGTCATCACGATGAAGTCCGGGTTGACCTTGCGCATGTGCTCCGCGATGCGGCGCATGAAGTGGACGCGGTCCTCCGCGTAGACCATCGCAGGAACCGGGTGGCCGTGGCCCGCCGCATAGCAGGGCATCGGCTCGAAGATGCCGAGTTGGTCGTAGAGGATGCCGTCCGCGCCGAGGTCGTTCGCCTGCACCGCGAGCCCGAGCATGAGGTCGTACCACTCGCCCGTCAGGAGGCAGCCCAGGCCGAAGCGGAACGGCGGCGTCGTGCGGTATTTGTGGTAGGTCTGCAGCACCGGCTCGCCGTCGCGGCCGGTGACCGCCAGCGTCCGCCCCCGCTTCTCCCAGAACTCCGTGCCGATCTCCTGAAGCTGCCCGTTCGCGTACAGGATCGTCCTTTTGCCTCGCCGCCGCGCCTCGGCGAGCCCCGCACGCAGCGCCGTTTCGCCGCCCATCAGAGGATCGGGCCGATACTCCGGATAGAGATGGTCGTGGCCGCCATGCGCCCAGCCGAAGAGGCCAAGCATGTCGAGCCCGCGCGCGTCGGCGACATCGCACAGCGCGCCGATCGACGCGTAATCCCACAGCACCTCGCCGTTCTGCTGCTTCAGGATCGCCAGCAGCCATCCCGACGCGTCCGCCGCCCATGCGGGCGGCTGCATCGGCTTCGCCACCGTGTCCGTCCACGCGCGGTAGCGGCGCGCCGCCGCGTGCCATGTCCCCTCGTAGGGTGCGATCACGGTCGGAGGCATCGCCCACCGCCCGCCGGCGGCGACGAATACCCGGTGCTTCACCGTGAAGCCGTACGTCCCCGTGGCGGGGTCGTGGCGGAGGCAGAGTGCCTTCGCTCCGTGCGCGGCGTCGTGGGACGCGAGATACAGGCCGCCCTCCGCCCCCGCGAACGCACACCAGGACATCGTCCCGCGGCGGCCCGGGTAGTCGGCCTCGATCTCGAACTGGCGCCCCAACGGCTTCCACGGCGCGGGCTTCGCCGCGTCGGGCGCGCGGTCGAGCCGCCGTCCGAAGCCCTCCGGCAACAGCGCGGGCTGCGTCGCGAGGTCCGCACGGATCCCGCCGAGAACCGGCCCTGTGAACCCGCACACGATCCAGCCCGGCTCCTCGTTGCGGACCTCGCCGGTGATCTCATACGCGTCACCTGCGCGTCGGACGTCGAGCGTGACGCCAATCCTCCACGTCCGCTTCCCGTCGGTGAGCGATCCGCATGCCATGCGGATGCCGCGGTCTGTCGCCGCGCGCGTCACCGCCTGCCCCGTGTCCGTCAGCGCGACCGGCTCGCCGGGCACCGGCGGCGGAACGTCCGGCTGGACGAGCACCGCCCACTGCGGCCCGTCATGGCCGTCGACCGCAGGGCAGCCGGAGACTGACGTCGACAGGCGGATCCCCCGCGCATCAACCGTCAGCGCGCCCCTCTCGCCCTGCAGCCGGAGCGGCGCAACCTCCGCCGCCCGCGCTTCCAAGGCTTGGAAGGCGGACACAACCAGGGTTCCAATGATGGGAAGATGTGGGCGGATCGCAGGTTTCATCACGTGGTCTCCCGATCAGAACACCGATCGCTTGAATCGTTCGAGCCATGCTCCCAGCGGCCTCTCGACCCGTCCTGAGGGCCGATGAACACGTCCTTTCGCTTCGCCTCCGGAAATAGCGAATCCGCCCGCATGTGATACAGGCGCACTGCCGCGTTCCGCACGCCGAGCGACGCCGCGCGGAATTCCCACCCGCCTTCCGTCACGCCCTGCAGGTCCGCCGTCCAGAGCGATCCGCCGGCGCGCTGCCAGTTGGTCTCGCACCGCCCGCCATGCTTCTTCACCAGCGCGCCCCGACCGGGCCGCCATCGGTGGCCAGTGACGTACCGGGGCTGCCGGGCTTGAGACGGTAGTCGCGGGCCGCCGGATCGACGAACTGCGGCTCGGCGACGAGCGAGCCCTGATCGAGGCCGAGTTCCTTCTGGTAGCGCGCGAAGTCGGCGGCCGAGAAGTAGTTCGCGACGAGCCAGCGCAGGATCGGCTTGTCGGTCTGGTGGTAGAGGTTGTTCTGCATCGTCAGGCCGGCGCGCCAGTCGTTGTCCATCCGTGTGCAGACCTCGGTGGACCGGACGAAGATGTTGTTGCGAATCACGAAGTTCGTGGTGGCGGCGAGGTTCCTGTAGAACATCAGATGGGCGCCGTTGCGGTCGGGCCGCTGGTCGTGCGACCAGCAGTGCCCCGCGTCCACGCAGGTGTTGTGCTCGAAGATGATGTTCGCGGTGCGCTTCGTATTCCAGTACTCGAAACTGTACTCGGCCTGCCAGATCACGTTGTCGCGGTAGGTGATGTTGGTCTCGTCGTCGTCCCGCCCCTGGTTCGTGAGCGCGGCGTCATAGATCTGCCACAGGCGGTTGCGCTCGACGAGGTTGTTGTCGCAATCGCCCCAAAACTCGATGCCGTTGCCGAAGCGCACGGGATAGGGAGTGCCGTCGGCGCGCTTCTTCCAGTACTGCAGCCCGCCGCCGATCCAACAGACGTCGCAGTTGCGGATGACGATGCGCGCCGTGCTGCCGCCGCCGAAGCCATGGGCGGCGCCATAGCGCACGGCAAGCCCGTCGTACACCACGTCGTGGCAGCCGCCCTGGCTGACGATGTGCCGCGTGAGGGCCAGTTCGACGCTCGCGAACCGGGTCGCCGGATTGGCATCGCAGGCCAGGAAGACACGCTTGCCGTCCTCGTCGTACCAGTAGTCGTACGGTGCCCTCACGTCCGCGAGCGCCCACTTCTTGACGCCCCACTTCTCACCGTGGTCGAGGATCACGATGCCGACGTCGTGAGGCAGGGCGGCATCGGGATCGATGTGCGCTTCCCAGAGTCCGACCGGGTCGAGGTCAAAGACCGTGCCGGCGGGCAGGGTGTCGCCGAGGTTGACGTGCAGGTGCGGCGAATCGAGCTTCTTGTCCTCGACCAGCGGGATGTCGATCGTCTGCCAGGCCGTGCCGATTTCCTTCTTGCCGGCGGCGCTCGCGAAGGCGTTGCCATACGGCGGGCGGTTGAGAATGGCAGCGACCCGGCCCAGGGGGAATGGGATCGTGGAGCGTACGCGCATGCGGAACACGAGCGTGGCGGGCGCGTTCGTCAGCGCCGGGCCCCAGAGCTGGATATGGTTGCTCGCCTTGCCCGCGGCCATGCAGGCGATGCGGACGAAGCTGCGGCCGTCCTCCTGCGCGCGAGTCAGCGTCACCTTCGCGCCGGCTTCCTGGTGGATGCTCCACGACGAGCCGGCGAGGTCGGCAACCTGCTTCAGGAGCTGCGGCTCCGACTTGCGCGTGGCCCAGATGCCGGGCGCGGCCTCGGTCCAGTCCCCGGGACGGCTGCGCGAGATGGAGCCCTGCAGAATCGGCTTCGCACCGGTGCCGTACGCGCCGTACACGACGGGGGCGCCGTTCGAGCCGCTTTGGGGGACGAACTGCCCGCGCCACAGGCCGCCGCGCTTGAAGAGCACGCGGTCGCCGGCGAGCAGCTCCGCACCGTTGACCTTCTTGAGACTCCGCCACGCGGTCGACTCGGCGGTGCCCGCCGCGGCATCGTCCCCCTTCTCGCTGTCGACGTGGAACGTGGCGGGCGCGGTCCGCGCGGCACAGAGGGTGGCCGCCGCCGCGATCCCCAACACCCCGATAATGACGGACCTCATGATTTCCCCTCCCCCGACTTGAACCACGCCTGCAGCAGGCGGCCGATGATCTGGCAGCCGCGGGCGTTGGCGTGGACTGCGTCGCCCATGAACCAGCCGGGCGTCTTCCCGCTGTTCTGGATATACTCCCACCATGGCCCCGTCATGTCGAAGAAGGCGCACGTCTCCTCGGCCGCGACCTTCTGCATGTTCCAGCGGAAGTTGCTCGTCGTCGTATCGATCTCGCGCGTCCACGTCCGGATGTGCTCGTCGCGCATGGCGCCGAAGACGGGCGTCAGCAGCAGCACCTCGGTGTCCGGCTTCTTCGCGCGGACCTGCTGCACGACAGACCTCACCGCCTCGGCGTCGCCGCCGTTGGAGATGCCGCCGATGACGAGCAGGTCGGGGTTGTGCTTCAGCACGTAGTCCTCGACGCGGTTCTCCTCGCGGTAGTACTTGCAGCCCGTCGAGCTGCGCAGCGACGCAATCTTCACAACCTTGCACTTCGGGTGGTCGCGCATGAGCAGCAGCTCGAACGATGAGCCGGACGTGTTGCCCATGATGCTGTCGCCCAGCAGCACCATCCGAAGCTCGCCGCCGTTGCGGAGTTTCTCCATTGTCTTCGGAATGTTCGCGAAGCGGCCCTCGGGCGGACTGTACTGGATCGGATCCATCGCCGCGTAGACGGCGTCGATCTTCGCCAGCGTGTCCATGCCCGCGTGGGCGTCGGCGATCGTACCGTTGAGCAGGAAGCCCCCCATCCGCGCCGTGCCGGCGGAAGCCGTCCGGAGAACGAGCTTGTGGTCCGCGGCGCGATCAAGGCCTTTCGCCAGCGAAGCGGCACGCATCACCGGGCCGGTCGCGTCCTTCGGCGCCGCGAGGCGGCGGAACGGCGCCCCGTCGACGGCGTATTCGTAGTCCGCGCCGTCCTTGTCGGCCACGTCGAGGATGCCGATCTCCGATCCCTTGAACGCAAGCGAGAGCGAGGCGCCCGCGGTGGCGGCGACGAGAACGTGCCGGAACGGGCCGATCGGACTGGCCTGACCCGGCGTCCAGCCGCCCGCGCACTTCACCTGCGGATCCTCGTAGGCGACGATCCGGCCGTTGTCGTCCGTCGCCGGGAACAGAGGCGGCGGCAGCTTGACCTGCGCCGCCTTGTCCGGGATGGGTGTCGCCGCGACGAGGGCGTCGATGAACTCCGCGACGGCCCCGGCGCAGATCTTCGCGCCGGCGTCGGTAGGGTTGATGCCGTCCGCGGAGAACGCGGCGAAGGGGATCGTGCCGTCCATGATCTTCTGCGCGGCGAATTTCGCGAGGTTGAGGCTCGGGATCCCGTAGTGGTCTGCAATCTGCTCGCTGGCGCGGATGTAGTCGGGTGTCCGGCCGGCCTTGTAGTCGGCGAGCATCTCCGGCGTCAACGTGTAGACGAGGATGCGGCTGTGCGTGGCGCGGTAGAGCGTGACCTGGCGCACCAACCCCTCGAGCGACAGTTTCGCCTCGTCGACCGGGACGTTTCGGTCATCCGCCGCGAAGTCGAGGATCGCCAAGTGCCCGCTGCAGATCACCTCGCCGAAGACCGCCTGGCCGCGACTGCACCGATAGAGCCCGAACCAGCTCCCGCCCGGCTGCATGTGGCGCGTCTCGTTCATTCCCGCGTTGGGGAAGTGCTTCTTCAGGCCCTTCACCATCTGCGCCGAGTAGCGGAGGTTCGCGTCCTTGAGCCCCGTCCCCGCCAGCACCGAGTTGCCGATGAAGAACAGGTACTGGTTCCCCACCCTGTCGTTCTTGAGGAAATGCAGGCTGTTCGGGATGCCCCCGCGGACCTCGTAGAAGTCCGCCGCGGACGCCGTCCATGCGATACCGAGCCCGAGAAGTCCGACCATCCAGTTCTTCATCCGCATTCCCCTGTCAGTGGTTCGCCGGCATGATCGAGAGCAACGCCTTGTCGGCGATGAAGGCCGGGGCGTCGTAAACCGGGATGTCCTTGAAGGCGTCGTAGTCCGTGTACTCGCGGTCCATCGTCTTGCAGCCGAGCGTCCAGCGCGACGTGCCGATTTCGCCCACGCCCTTCGGCCGCAGCGTCCCGATCCGCGTAAGCCCCGGATCGAGCGTCGTCTGCACGCGCGTGTCGGAATCGTCGATCACCTGCGCGCACGCAGCGCACGCCAGCCCCGCCGCCACCGCCATCACCATCCGCATCTTCATCGCCGCCTCCGCTCTTCCAAGGGTTGGAAACCCATCACGGACAACCGTCCAAGGCTCGGACGCGGCGCAGACACTCCTGTCTGCCCCGAACCCGGCCCGCGGTGGCACGCGGCCCTCACGTGTCCGTTCCGCGTCATGCCCGTGCGGACGGCGGGGCGGGCCGCCCCGCCCTACCCGCCGCTCGCGTGCGATCGATGGCAGGGCCGGGCCGCTGGCCCGGCCGAGCGCGGAACCCGGGGCGATGGTCTTCATGACTTGCGCGCTGTTGGGTCGCTGTGAAAGTATCCGACCGCGTCCGGCGGGCGGATTTCGGTGAGGCGACCGACGTAGTGACGGAGGTCGCGCGGCTGGTAGGGATGCGCCGCGATCGCCTCCTCGTTCAGGTCGATGCCGAGGCCCGGGGCGTCGGGGATGCGCATCAGTCCGTCCTCGAAGACCACATGCTCGGTGCTGATCTCGCGCCGGTACGGAACGTCGGTGCTCATCGTCTCAAGCACCGAGAAGTTGGGCACGCAGCCGGCGAGCTGCAGCCCGGCCGCGTTGGCGACGCAGCCGCTCGGGTTGTGCGGACAGATCGCGATGTGGTTCGCCTCGGCCTGCGCGGCGATCTTCTTCATCTCCATGATCCCGCCGACGTGGCTGACGTCCGGCTGGACAAAGTCCGCGCAGCGCAACTCGAAGAAGCGCTGGAAATCCCAGCGGCTGTAGACGCGCTCCCCCGCGGCGATCGGCACGCGCGAGCGGCGCTTGACCTCCGCCAGCGCCTCGAGGTTGTCCGGCGGCACCGGCTCCTCGAACCAGTGGATGTCGTAGTCCTCCAGCGCGTGGGCGATGCGGACCGCGGTCGCCACGTTGAAGCGGCCATGGCCCTCGATGAGGATGTCCACTTCCGGCCCGACAGCCTCCACGACGGCCTGCACGCACCGCAGCGCGTCGCGCAGGCTTTTCTTGCCGATCTCGAGGTAGGCGGAGCCAAACGGGTCCCACTTCAGCCCGCGGAAGCCCGCCTTCACGGCAATGCGCGCCTTCTCGGCGAATTCGTCCGGCGTCTTCGACGGCGCGAACCACCCGTTGGCGTAGCACGGGATCGCGTCACGCACCTTTCCACCGAGCAACTGCCAGACGGGGACGCCGAGCGCCTTGCCCTTAATGTCCCAGAGGGCCATCTCGACGCCCGAAAGCGCGCTCATCAACACGGGGCCGCCGCGCCAGTAGACGTCGCGGTACGCGCGGTGCCAGAGGGCCTCGATCGCGTGGGGGTCCTGCCCGACGAAGGTGCGCTCGAGTTCCTTCACGGCGGCCTCGACGGTCATTTCGCGGTGCTCCAGCGTCGCCTCGCCGACGCCGTGAATCCCCTCGTCGGTCAGCACCTTCACGAACACCCAGTTCGTCCGGTACACGTGGCAGATCAGGGTCTTGATGGCGGTGATTTTCATGCGTGGTTCCTTCACTTCAGAGATTGTCGGTCGCACTCCGCTCCATGGAGGCCGTCTCCACGGAATCCACTCCCGCGGACGGCGGGGTCGTCGCTCGGCTGAGCTCGCCGAAGTCCGTCCCTCCCCGTGTTCGAAGCGTCAGCCG
>CAYRFK010000040.1:8143-28000 GCA_964423465.1 uncultured Verrucomicrobiota bacterium
CCGCGGCCCCGCGGGCCGTTCGACCGACCCTCGCGATGCTGGATCGCGACCTCGCGTAGCTCGGCCCTCCATCGGGGCCGCCGCGACGTTCTCAGTGCACTGGAGGGGCGAGCTACCGCGAGCCCGAACGATCGGCCCTGACAGCCTCGGACTCCGGCCTCGCGTAGCTCGGCCCTCCAAGAACCCGGAGGCGGGGTTGCCATGCTCCATGACCATGGCCCGCAGCCCCGCGCGGGCGCACGCGGCGGCGAACTCCGCGGGATCCGCCGTGTTCTCCGCGAACATGCCGTAATGCGACGGCACGGCGACGCCGGGCCGCAGCTCGGCGAGGAGCCGCACGGCGTCATCGATGCCCATGTTGCCGAGGCGGCCGTTCATGCAGACGAAGGCGGCATCCGGCGCACGCCCGGCGAGACGGAGGATCCGCCCGGCCAGTTCGGGACCGTAGAGAGTGTCGCCACTGAACCAGAGGAGGACGCTGCCGGCGCGCACCAGCAGTCCGACCGCGGCGGGATCGCTGTGCCGGGCCGGCGTGGCGATGACGTCGAAACCGCCGAGGCGGGCGGAGCCGCCGGCGTCCAGCGGCACGAGCCGCGGCCCCGCGATGCCGTCCCGCGCGCCGTGGCCCCTGACACTGGCCGGCCCTGCGAGGCGGCAGGCGGGAAAGGCGGACATGATCGCCGGCACCGTGTCGGGGTCGTAGTGGTCGAGGTGGTCGTGCGTGATCACGAGAGCGTCCGGCGCGAGCTGTGCGACAGTCAGCGGCGGCACGACAAGGCGCTTCAGCCCCTGCGCCCGCTCGACGGCGTCACTGAGGTACGGATCGATCGCGATCCGCACGCCCCCACCCTCCAGCAGGTAGCCGGACTGTCCGAGCCAGACGACGTTCAAGCCGGCCTGCCTCACTTCCCACTTCCTTGGAGTTTGGTGTCTTCCGCTTCCTTGCCTTCCGCAACCTTGTCTCTCCGGAACGTGAACAGCACCGCGCACAGGACCGCGATGCCGCCGATCACGTAGGCTCCGCCGAGGGCCGAGAAGCCCAAACCAAGGCCCTCGGCGGCGGGGTGCGTCTCGCGCAGGCGGCCGAGCAGCCACGGCGACAGGGAACCCACCAGAAACGCGAGCATGGTCATGATCCCCACCGCCGAGGCGCGGAACTTCGGCGCGATGACCTCGAAGAGTGCGGCGTGCGTGTTCGCCTCATACAGGCCGCGGAAGAAGCCGAACCCCGCCATCGCGGTGCAGGCCGCGACGAGCGCGTCGGCCCGGCCGAGAAGAAAGACCACCGGCGCACCGAGCAGCATCGCACCCGACATCAACTGCAGGCGGAAGACCGGGCGGGCCGCAGCGAACCGGTCCGAGAGCCAGCCGCCGAGCAGGATGCCACCGAGGGCCGCGAGGTGGTGCCACGACATCGCATAGCCGCCCGCCTGGGCCAGCGTCAGGTCGAACCGCTCCCTCAGGAACACCGGCGCCCACACGACGTAGGCGTTGTTGACGAAGACGATGGCCGTGAAGCCGGCGGTCAGCAGCAGCGCCGTCGGCGACCGGAACAGCACCCCCAGCGCCCGCATCGGCGACACGTAGCCGCCGTCTTCCGTCCGCGCGGCGGGCGGCGCATCGAGCAGTCGCGCCATCAGGACGAAGCCCAGGACGATCCCGCCGCCGCCGAAGACGTAGAAGGCCGAACGCCAACCCCAGAGATCCGCGATGAAACCGCCGAGGAATCCGCTCACCATGACGCCGATGTAGAGCGAGGCCTGGTGGATCGACAGTGCGATGGACCGCGTCCGCGTGTGGTGCGCGGCGATCAGGGGATACGCGGCGGGCGCATAGAACGACTCCCCGCCCGCCGTGGCCACGCTGCGGAACAGGATGAGCCCCACGACACCGCCCGCGAACCCCGTGCACATCGTCGCCACGCTCCAGAACAGCAGGCTGCAGACGATGATCCGCTTCCGGTTCCATACGTCGCCGAGATAGCCGGCCACCGGCATCATCAGCGCGAGCGTGGCGAAGAGGACCGAGCCGACAAGGCCGAGCTGGCTGTCCGCAAGACCGAGATCGGTCTTGATGGCCGACAGCACCACGCCGTAGATCGCGCGGTCGCCCTGGTGGAAGAAGAACGCGCAGAAGAGCAGCGCGAGCAGCTCCCACTTGTAGTGCGGGCGACGGGCGGATTTCACGCTCACACGTCCACATCCTTCGGCATGTGCTGGGCGGTGCAACCGCCGTCGACCACCAGCCGCGATCCGGTCACGTTCCCGGCCCGGTCGGAGGCGAGGAACATCACGGCCTCGGCGATATCGTCCGGCATGGCCTCGCGCCCCAGCGGGATGTTCGCGCGCCGCCGCCTCGCGTGCTCCGCCGGGAGCGTGAGCCAGCGGTCGCTGTGGATGTAGCCCGGCGCCACCTCGTTCACGCGGATGCCGTGTGGCGCGAGGTCGACGGCCATCGCCAGGGTCAGCGCGTCGATCCCGCCCTTGCTCGCGAGGTAGGCGGCGCGCTTGTGGATCGCGCGGGTGGAGACGTTCGACCCGATGTTCACGATGGCCCCGCCACCGGTGTCCTTCATCCAGCCCGCCGCGAGCCGCGAGACATGAAACGTTCCGATCAGGTTGACCCGTACGACCGACTCGAAGAACGGGAGCTCCGTCGCGAGGAAGTCCGGCCCGACGCCGAGGTGCGCCGCGTTGTTGACCAGCACGTCCAGCCGCTTCGCCCGCCGCCGGATCGCACGGAACATCGCCTCCACGGCCGCTGCATCGCCGATGTCCGCCGGCGCGGCGTGGACGCGCTTCAGCCCGCGGCGTCGCAGTCCCGCCACGGCACGCGTGGCCCCCTCCGCAGTGGCGTCGTTGAGAAAAACAGTGGCGCCCTCCGCGGCGAACTGGGCCGCGATGCCCAGCCCGGTGTTCTTTCCCGCCCCGGTGACCAACACGACCTTTCGACTGAAGCGCATCGGCATCTCCCCACGGTTCAGGGCTCAGGCTAGGCCCTCCGGACCGGAACCGCAATTGCCTTGTTTCGTCATTGACCTTCCTTTTCTGGACACGCACTCTGACGCCATGGGAACCGCCGTCCAAGGGGGCCGGTCCGTTGCGGTCTGCATCGACACCCGCGACGGCGCCGGCCGCAGCCGCCTGCATGGTGTGGCGCAGTACGTTCGCCGCCACGGCTGGCGGATGATGCTCGTCCGCCGGGGCGGAAAGGCGGCGGCCCGGGAAGTGGCCCGACTGGCCCCCGACGGCATCCTCGCCTACATCGCGGATCGCTGGCTGCTGGACGCGGCAGAGCGTCTGCGGGTGCCGCTGGTCGACACGGCGCTCGGGGAACTCCCGGTCGGCATGACGGTCAGCATCGACAACGACGCCGTCGCGCGGCTGGCGGCGGCGCATCTCGCCGAGGCCGGCCTGCGGCACTTCGGCTACTGCGGCGTCACGAGCCGCACCGCTTCCGGGCAGCGGCGCGTGAGCTTCGCCGCGGCGCTTGCCGCCTTGGCGCCGTCGAATCCGCCGCGCAGAGCGGCCGGGACGGAGCCCGGCCCTCCACCGGCCCCGTCCGCCGCGAAATGGAGGGTCGACCTGCGTGTCGTCCGCGGAGGGGCTGCGGCCGCCCCGGGCGCCCGGCTCGCGGCCTTCTCGGAACCCGTAGCCGAGGGCGAGTCGGGCCTGGCGCCGATGATGCGCTGGCTGCGGGGGCTCCCGAAGCCCGTTGGGCTGCTGGTCTTCGACGACAAGCTCGGCGAGCGCGTGCTGACCGCCTGCCGTTGGGCGCACCTGGCCGTGCCGCAGCAGGTCGCGGTGCTCGGCATCGGCGACGACGACCTCATGTGCGAGGTGAGCTGGCCGACGCTCTCCAGTGTGCGGCTTCCCACCGCGCGAATCGGCTACGAAGCTGCGCGGATGCTGGGTGCCGCCATGGCCGGACGGAGCGTCCGAACGCCGCATCTGAAGATTCAGCCCGTCGGCATCTCCGCGCGCGGATCGACCGATACGATCGCCGTGGATGACGTCCTCGTACAATCGGCCGTGCAGTACATCCGCACACAAGCCGGCGGCCTGATCGGCTCCGAACAGGTCGCCGGCGCACTCTCCGTCTCCCGGCGCACGCTCGACCGCCGTTTCGAGGCGGCACTCGGCCGCACCGTGCGGGAGGAACTCCACCGCGTCCGGATGCAGTCCGCACGCGCCCTTCTCGCTGACCGTACACACCGCATCGCCGACGTCGCCCGCGCCTGCGGCTACGCCACCCCCGCCTCCTTCAGCCGCGCCTTCCACCGCCACTCCGGCCGCTGGCCCTCGGACTACCGCGAAGAGGTCCGCGGAGCGTGAGATGAACCGCGGTCGGGGCGTTGGCCGGCTCTCGGCGGGAGCGGGTTGCGTCGATCACCCTGACCGGGGGTGCAGCGGATGCGTCCACTTCAGTCCTTCAAACCGCGCGAAGTCCCGATCGGTGGTGACCCACTCGCAGCCATATTCGAGGGCAAGCGCCGCATGGTAGGCATCGCTGACCAGATTGCCCTTCACACCCGAGTCCCGGCAGAGTCGTAGGAAGATGTCCCAGTGCCGTGGCCCCGGCCCCAGCACGGTGATGTTCGGATGTCCGTGGATCGCGCTGACGAATTCCAGCGCGCCCTTCAGCGGACTTGGGGGATTGAAGATCGCCGGATGCGTGCAGATCCGGAGGAACCCGCTCAGAACCAACTCGGACACCGCGCAGGCCTCCTCACCGTCCAGCCGTCCTTCAAGCCACGGGCGGATTTCGCCGTGAAGGTCAGAATCCTGCCGGTAGGCATAGACCAGAACATTCACGTCGAACAGAATCATAACGCCTCCATGCGGTCGAGGAGTCCGCCAGAGTTGTCCAGGTCCACGCCGGGTTGCACCCCGTTCCCCCGGAAGACCGGCAACGCAGTCCTGCTCCTCGGCGCCGCCTTGGAGCGTGACGCAAGCACCTTGCGCAGAGCTTCATCCACCACGTCCCCCAGGGAACAATGGCGATCCATCGCCTCGCGCCGAACGGCATCCAGAAGCGTGTCATTGATCTGCAAGGTCGTTCTCATGCATCACAGCATAATGTACCCACATCATGATGTCCACACGCCCTTGGTCCTCCTGGCACCACCGCGCCCCTTGACTGCGCCGCTCCCGTGGACCGCGGATTATGGTGCGTCTGTCTTGGGGCGCGGCATTCTTGACATTGGACTTAGTCAGGACTACGTTTGTTGCATGAGTACGGCCACCATTCATGAAACGAAGACTCATCTGTCGCGATTCTTGCGCGAGGTCCGTCTCGGAAATGATCTGATCATAACCCAGGGGCAGACACCGGTGGCCCGAATCGTCTCCATTTCCGGCGGACACGTGGCCCGCCCGAAATTGGGCACGCCATCGTCCGAGCCGGTCCAGCTTTCTCCCAACGCCTTCGCTCCATTGGACGCAGACGAACTGAAGGAGTGGGGCCTGTGAAGTTCCTGAAGGACTCCGCAGTCACCGCGCATATGGATCGAGCGGCAGATCAGCCACTGGATGCTCTCATCCATAAAGATCGAACGCTTTGATTTCTACACGCTGTCGGAGCTGGCCACTCTTCACGCGGACCCCTTCGACCGCCTACTGGTGGCCCAAGCCATCCGGCACAACCTGACGATTCTGACCCCCGATCCCCATATTCACCGGTATCCGATCAGTGCTCAGTGGTGACGATCCCTCGCACGCTGGCGCACATACCGGTTCGTTCCTCGTCTCGTCTGCTTGCGCGCCCGTTGGAATCGGCCTGAAGCAGCGCTTTCATGATGGACAGGCTGCCAGAGCGCCTGTGTGATCGCAAGAACGAGAGGCGAAGGCGCGCCGGGCCGGTCAGGGCGCGGCGAAGGACCAGGCCTTGAGTTCGGCGCCGTCCGCGGAGAGCAGGCGGATGCGTTCGACGAGGATCTCGCCGGGGCCCGACGAGGCGTCGAGGCGCAGGCCCGAAACCTTGCCCGCGGCCGGAAGTTCGAGCGTGTAGTCGTGCCACTGCCCGTCGTGGACGGGCTTGAAGAACGTCCCGCGCTGTTTCGCATAGCCCTGCGAACCGTGCGTCCAGTACACCGCCCCCTCGCCACGGCTGGACGACTTCATGCGAACCTCGACCTTCAGCGGCCCGGCAACGGGCGGATCGAAGGCCGTGGCGATCTGCGGATCCGCCGCGCGGCTGACGATCACCGCGTGGCCCGGCGCAGCCCGCATGCCGGCGTCGTGGAGCGGCCGCCAGCCGGCGATCTCAACGTTCAACGCGGGGTCGTAGGCCGGATTCGGACGCGGAAGGACGGCACGCGTGTCCG
This sequence comes from uncultured Verrucomicrobiota bacterium, assembly GCA_964423465.1. GTDB lineage: Bacteria > Verrucomicrobiota > Kiritimatiellia > PWTM01 > PWTM01 > VGWF01. Next base: position 14,469 of record CAYRFK010000040.1, read on the forward strand.
CCAGAAACGCATCCAGCTTCGCAGCCAAGGCCTTCACCCGCCCCGGCTCGTCCGCCGTCCGGTCGCGCGTCTCGCCGATGTCCTCGCGCAGGTTGTAGAGTTCGTGGCGGTCCGTCAGGTCGTCGTTGCCCTGGTAGATCCGGATCAGCTTCCAGTCGCCCTCGCGCACCCACGATGCGCCGAACTTGCCGATCTTCCCCATCGGATGCGGGAAGTGACAGAAGAGCGGTCCGCGGTCGAACGGCTCCCCGCGCAGCAGCGGCGCCATGCTGCGGCCGTCGAACCGAACCGGCGGCGGTGCGATGCCGAGCAGGTCGCAGAACGTCGGGAAGAAGTCGGTCGACATCGCGGGCGAATCGGTCGCTGCGCCCGGCTTCGTCAGCCTGGGCCAGTGGATCGCGCAGGGCACGCGCGTCCCGCCCTCGTAGTAGCTCGCCTTGCCCGACCTTAGTGGATCGTTGCTCGTCGGCGGGCGGCCGTCGACGACGTCGTACATGTTCCCGCCGTTGTCGGACGTGAAGACGACGATCGTGTTCTCCCAGAGTCCCTCGTCGTCGAGCGCCTTCACCAGTACGCCAACGGCGTCGTCGAGGCTGCGGACCATCGCCGCATACTCCGGACACCCCTGCTTCTCACCCGGCGGCGGGGGCGTCGCACGATAGCGTTCGATCACGTTTGTCTTGCCGTTGTAGGGCGCGTGGACCGAGAAGGCCCAATAGTTGACGAAGAACGGGCCGCCCTTCTGCCCGCGGATGAACTTCACGGCCTCCTGCGCCATGCGGTCCTCGATGTGATCGCCCGGCGTCCCCTCGCCCGGCCAGACCTTCCATGGCGCGATGTAGCTGCCGACGGGCCCCGGCGCCGGCGTGTGCGGGAGGTCGACGTCGAACCCCTGCTGCAACGGGCTGTAGGGCTCCGGGCCGAGGTGCCACTTGCCGAAGTGCGCCGTCGCATAGCCGGCGGCCTTGAACGACTCGGCGAGCGTGACGTACTCCCGTTTCAGCCGCGTCGCGCTCTCCACGGGCAGCGAGCGCTGGTTCGGCCCGGCGTTCGTCCCGACGGTCGACTCGAGGATCTCCCGCGGGAGATGGCAGACAGGCACTGTGATGCCGATTCGCGCCGGCGCCAGCCCCGTCAGGATGCTCGCGCGCGTCGGCGAACAGAGCGGACTGGCGGAGTGAAACTGCGAGAACCGCAGGCCGCGCGCGACGAGCCGGTCGATGTTCGGCGTCTCATTCCACCGGCTCCCGTAACACGTCAGGTCGCGCCAGCCGAGGTCGTCGGCGAGGATGAAGAGCAGGTTCGGTTTCGCCACAGCGCCTGGGGCTGCCGTTGCGCACGGCGCGGCGGCAACGCCGGCGAGGGCCGCGGCGCAGCCGAGAAGAAAGCGACGGAAGACAGGACGGTTCATTGGCGGGACTCCTTTCCGATCCAGACACGGACCGCTCTTCCCTCCGCATCCTCGAGGGACATGTCCGCGATGCGGACCAGCCCCGGCCCCGTGCCGGGATCCAGACGGAGGCGGGTAACGGCGGATGTGACCGCGAGCGCGATCGACAGATCCTCCCAGCGGTCGGGATCGTGCGACGGCTGGAACCGCGCGCTGCGCTCGGCCGCGAACTCCGCCTTGGGCGACGTCGACCAGAAGACCTCCGCCGGACCGCGGCACGCCGACTTGATCTTGAGCCGGAGCATGTACGGCCCGCGCGCCGCCGGAATGCCGCCGAAGACCGCCTGCGGATCTGGACCCGTGCACTGCATGCGGATCTCGGTCGGCATCACGGTCACCTTCGCGTGGCGCGCAGCGGGGGCCGCCGCGGACGGCCTTCCGGCGGGCTCTTCGCCCCACAGTGGCGCCTTGAGCTCCGCATCCCAACGCCGCCACGCCGCCTCCATCGCGCGCACACGGCCGGGCTCGGAGGCGGACAGGTCATTCGTTTCCCCGGGATCGGCCGCCAGGTGGTAGAGCGCCAGCGGCGCGGTGTCGTTCTTGACCAGCTTCCAGTCGCCCTGCCGGATCGCCCACCGGTGTCGTGCGGGCTGCGCCGAGGGGAACCGGAAGCGCCAGCACAGCGTCTCGTGCGGGTCGCCGGGGCGCGCACCGGTCAGGAACGGCAGCAGGTCGACGCCGTCGAGCTTCCACGCGGGGTCCGCCGCCACGCCCGCCGCCGCGAGGGCCGTGGGCAGGATGTCGAGGCTGATCACCGGACGGTCGTACGTCCGGCCGGCCGGCAGACATCCCCTCCACTGCACGAGGAACGGCACGCGGATGCCGCCTTCGAGAAGCTCGCCCTTCACGCCGCGGAAAGGGTCGTTCTTCGACGTGTTCTGGCCATACTCGAAATCGGCATCCGGCTGCGGCCGGGCGCGGCCCGTCGGACCGCCGTTGTCGCTCAGAAAAAATACGAGCGTGCGCTCCTCCAGTCCCTCGTCGCGGAGCTTCGCGAGCACGCGCCCGACGTTCTCGTCGAGCGAGGCCATCATCGCGAGCATCGTCCGCCGATGGAGGTCCGGCACATGGGCGAACCGCGCGAGGTGCTCCGGCTTGGCCTCCATCGGCCAGTGCGGCGGCACGAAGGACAGATAGAGGAAGAACGGTTTCGCCCCCGCCTTGTGCCGTTCGATGAACGCCACCGCCTCGCGCCCGCAGGCATCGGTGGAGTACTCGCGCTCGCCAGCCGCCTCCGGCCCGCGGCACACGCTCCGGAGGCAGCCGGTCTTCGGGTCGGGGAACAGCACGCCGCCATTGGGATGCCAGAAGGTCTCGTCGAACCCGCGGTTGTACGGCTTCATGGCCTCGGAATCCCCAAGGTGCCACTTGCCGATCATGCCGGTGACGTAGCCCGCGGCCCTGAACCGGTCGCCGAACGTCGCCTCGTCCAGGGGCAGGCCGGCGCGGTCGGCGGCGGACGCGGGCCAGTTGGCCTCGAACCCGAAGCGATTCTGATAGCGCCCGGTCACGAGGCCGGCGCGCGACGGACAACACTGCGGGGCCGAAACATAGCCTGCCGTGAAGCGCACGCCGTTGGAGGCGATGGAATCGATGTGCGGCGACTTCACCTCCGCCGACCCCTGGCAGCCGAGGTCCGCGTAGCCGAGGTCGTCGGCCAGGATCACCACGACATTCGGCCGGGGATCCTCCGCGGCGGGAGCCGGCGCGGCGGCCAGGAGCGCCGCCGCCGGAAGGATCGAACGAAGGACGTTCCGGGTCATGGCACCCCCCTTCATTTCGCCGCCGTGAACTGGACGGTCGAACTGACCATCGCGCCGCGGTCGTCGGTCACGCCGATGAACCACGTGGTCGCCTCCGACGGCGGGCGCGGCGCCACGACGACGCCCTCTTCGATCCGCGCGGGGAGGCTCTTCCACGCGCGCTTCGAGCGCAGGCCGCTGTCCGTCGTGAAATGGAGCTCCGCCTTCTTGAGCGCCGTGGCCGACCGGACCGGCATGCGGACCGCATCGCCCGCGACCTCGGGCCGCCCGGGCACCGGCAGCGGCGCGCCGCCGCGGCAGTGCGAATCGATGAAGAGCCCTATCTCCTGCGGCTCCCATCCCGGCTGGTGGCCGTGGCGCATGTTGACCTCGATGCGCATTTGCTTGAATCCGGCGACGGCATCGAACGACCTCTGGTAGCTGTCGAGCGGGTAGTGAATGTCGTTGCTGCCGTTGACGAAGAGGATGGGCACCTTGCAGCGGGGAAGCAGGCTGGAGGGGTCGTAGGTCCGGACCCAAAGGTCGCGTCGGTCGCCGAGTTTGTCGATCGACGGCTTCTGCACCGACTCGCCCTCGTGGAGAAAGCCGCAGCCGTAGACCGGTACCGCGGCCTTGAAGCGGTCGTCGAGCGACGCGACAAGGCAGGTCGTGTAGCCGCCCCAGCTGATGCCCGTGACCGCGGTGCGCTCGGGATCGACCTCATCGAACGATCGCAGCAACGAATGCGCGCGGATCACGGCCGCCGCCGCGTGGAACGGCCAGTCGTCGTCCGTCGCGCCGCCGATGGAGTCGAACTTTTGCGGGTGTCCGTGGTCCGGCCCGCCGTTCGGCAGCCGCGTGCGCGTCTCCGCCTTCGCCGCCTGGTTCGGCACCGGCGCGCCGGTCGCGGGGTGGTAGGCCGGCGCCGGGGGCCGGCTGCCGGAGAGGTCCATCGCGATCGCCGCGTAGCCCCGCTGCGCCCAGAGCCACGCCCACTCGGCAAACGCCGTACCTCCGCCGCCGTGAATCAGCACAACGCCGGGCACCTTCACGCCAGCGGCGCCCCCCTTCCCCAGCGTCCGCGGCGAGGCGTAGAACGCGAAGACCTCCGTGGCATGCCCCTGGTAGTCCTCGCCCGCATAGAGCAGCGAGTGGACGGGCCCGGTCTGGTCCACCCAGCGCATCGCGGGGGTCTTGCGCAGCGTGTCGAGATTCCACGGTCCGACGGTGGCGTCGCCCGCCCGCGCGGGCGCCGCGAAGAGACCGGCCAGGGTGACGGCCACTGCGAGGCGGATGCATGTTCCATTCATGATGCCCGCCAGCCTGCCACCGTCGCCGGTTGTCCGCGACAAGAAAGATGCAGCCTGTCGTGATTCCCATCCCCGACGCCGCGGCCGGGCGGTATACTGCCGCGGTCAGACGCGGCATCAGCTTCCTTGCCCCGATGCGCGGGTGGAGGGGGCCGACGGCCGGATGACCGCGGCGGACGTGCGTATCGGAACCCGGGGTGGACGTGAAGTTGCGGAACGTGATCGCGTTGCTGATGGCGGTGGGCCTCCGGGCGGCGGCGCAGACGCCGGCGCCGGGCTGGACGCTGGCGTGGAGCGACGAGTTTGTGGGAACCTCGCTCGACGCCGCACACTGGACGGCGGCCGCCGGGTCCCGTCGGGACGCGCAGAACACCGCCGCAGCCGTCAGCGTGACCAACGGAGCACTGACGATCCGCACCTACACCGAGGGCGGGGTTCACAAGACCGGTTTCGTCGGATCCCACAGCAAGGTCGACGACGCGTTCGGCTACTGGGAGGCGCGCGTTCGCTTCCACACGCACAACGGCATGTGGTCGGCATTCTGGCTGCAGTCCTACACCATCAACAACACCGGCGACAATCCCGAGGCCAACGGCACGGAGATCGACATCGTCGAGCACCGCAACGTCGACAACTCCGGCGCCTCCATCAACAACCGGGCCGCCATCAACGTTCATTGGGACGGCTACGGCGCGGACCACAAGTCGGTCGGCACAACCGTGAACAACCCGGGCGGCACCGCGCTGGAGGACAACTGGCACACCTACGGCCTGCTGTGGGAGACAGGGACCAACCGCTTCTACATCGACGGCGTGGAGGTCTGGTCGCAGTCCACCGCCGTCTCGCACCAGAACCAGTTCATCTACCTCACCAGCGAGGTGGAGGATGGCAGTTGGGCGGGGAGCATTCCGGCGGGCGGGTACGGCGTCCTGGGCGATGCCGCAAACGGGCGGATGGAGGTCGACTACGTCCGGTTCTACAAGCGCGCGGAGACCTTGCACAACGGGCAGTTCGATGCACGGCTCGGCAACTGGAAGGGCTACGGAAACCGGTCGTGGACGGCGACAAACGGCGGCAGCGGCGGCCCCGGTGTGCGGATCAACCCGCAGACGACGTCCGGCACGGCGGCCGAACAGACTGTCTGCGGCCTCGTCCCCGGCGTCGAGTACCGGCTGACCGGCTGGGGCACCGTCGGCCCCGCCGCCTGGCCGTCGATCGCGATCGGCGCGAAGGACTTCGGCGACGCCCAGCAGACAAAGTCCACCAGCGGCACCGCCTTCACCCGCTTGGAGGTCCCCTTCACGCCGGCGATGCGCAGCACTTCCGCCAAGGTGTTCGCGCACATCGGCACGCAGTGGGGCGACGGCTACGCGGACGACCTGCGCGTTCGCCGGGAGGGCGCGCTGGTGGACCCGGGATTCGAGTACGCATCCGATTCCGGTTTCTGGAGCATCTACGGCGATGCGCTCCTGCACACGTGGAACCCGGTGCGCTCGGGCGGCGTCGCCCTCCGCTTCAACAACCCCAACGCCGACCGCGGCGCGGAGCAGGCCGTCGTCGGTCTGGAGACCAACCGCGCGTACCGGTTCTCGTGCTGGGCGCGGACCGACAACCAGTCGTTCCGCATCGGCGTGAAGGACCACGGAGCCGCCGCGAGTTCCACGACCGCCACCGGCTACGGGAACACGTGGACGAGGTTCTCCCATGCCTTCACCACCGGCGTTTCCGCCACCAGCGCCACGCTCTACCTGTACGTGCCCGCCGCCCAGCGCACCAGCGTCATCGACATCGACGACTGCGTCCTGGGAGAGGCGCTTCCTTCGGGCTGGACCGCGTCGGACATCGGGGCCGTCGGGCTCACGGGCGAGTCCTGGCGCCGGGCGGAGCGCTGGGTCGTGCGCGGATCGGGGACGAACATCTGGGCCACGACCGACGCCTTCCGCCTGACCCATGCCCCGCTCTCCGGGGACGGCATCGTGATCGCACGGCTTCGCAGTTTCGAAACCGGCAGCAGCGTCTCGAAGTTCGGCATCATGATCCGCGCCTCCACCGCAACGAACGCGCCGCATGTCCACCTCGGATGGAGGGGCGACGACCGGATGGAGAGCGTCCGCCGCGCGTCCGCCGGCGCCTCGTCCTCATCCAGCCTCACGGCCGTCGGGACCCGTGGCGAGTGGGTGCGGATCCGGAGATCCGGCGACACCTTCACCCCCGAGTACTCCACCAACGGAACGGCCTGGATCGCGCTGGGGACCGCGCAGACCCTCGTCATGCCGCAGGCCGTCGTGGCGGGGCTGGCGCTGACCGCCAACCACACCTCGACATGGGATGAAGGACAGGCGGAGAGCCTCGTCGTGAACTCCGCTCCGACGCTCTCTGATATCGCCGACCGCGCGGTGAACGAGGGGGCGGGCACCGGCGCGATCCCCTTCTCGGTCGGCGACCCGGAGACCGCGGCGGGGTCGTTGTCGCTGTCCGCGACATCCTCGAACACGACCCTGGTTTCGCTCACGAACATCGTCTTCGGAGGCAGCGGCTCCAACCGCACGGTTGCCGTGACGCCCGCCGCCGGCCGGAGCGGCACGGCGACGGTCGCGATCGCCGTCAGCGACGGATCCATCACGTCGTCCACATCGTTCGCACTCACGGTCAATGCCGTGAACGATGCCCCGGTGCTGGCGGCGGTTGGCGACCGCACGGCCGGCGCGGGGCAGGTGCTGACGGTTACGAACGCGGCCACGGATGTCGATATCCCGGCGCAGACGCTGACGTTCAGCCTCCCGCTCGCTCCGGCCGGCGCGACGATCGGAGCCGCGAGCGGCATCCTCATCTGGCGCCCGGCGGTGGCGCAGGCCGGAAGCACCAACCCCGTCCGCGTGCGGGTGGCGGACAACGGCGCACCTGCCCTGGCGGCCACGCAGCAGTTCCAGGTCGTCGTCCGGCCGTTCGCCGCGCCAGTGGGGATGTCGCCCGTCATGACTGGCGGATCGTTTCGCCTTACTTTCGCAGGCGAGGCCGGTCCGGATGTGGCCGTCGAGGCATCCACCAACCTGATCCACTGGGAACCGATCTTGACGACGAACTCGCCGCCATCCCCGTTCATCTGGACCGAACCCGGCGCCGCCGTCTTCCCGCGCCGCTTCTATCGCCTGCGTCTCGCACCGTAGGGCGCGCCGCTCACTCGACCAGCGGGACCGTGGCGCGGATGCGGATGAAGGCGGCGGCGCCGGAGGGCTGCGGAATCGCAGCTTGCGACGGACTGGTCGCGGGCGGACCGATGATGCCGCCCCCGGCGTCGGGCCATCCGGCGGACGGCTTGGGCATGGCGTTGGTCGACTCGACCGCGTAAATCCGGGTTGGACGGCTCGTCCACGTGACCACGTTCGTTCCGTCCACCCTGCGCAGGCCAACGATCGACAAACGCTCACCCGTCTGCGGGTCGGTGTCCGCTGCATACTCGTCGGCATCGGGCACCCCGTCACGGTCGGCATCGCCCGGCCCAAGCGCCGTCAGCCCGCCGGCCCGTTGCATCTCCCATGCGTCGGGAATGCGGTCGTCATCCGTGTCGGGCCCCGCGGCCAGCGAGGTGCGCACGAAGGCGTGGAGGTTTGAGAATCCGATCCAGCCCACGTTGGCGCCCCACGCGTAGCCGGACAGTCGGCCGGTGACCAGGTCGATCCGCGGCTTCCCATGCTCCTGCTCGAAGGTGATCCACCCGATGTTGGCGCCATAGGCATGGCCCGTCAGGTTCCCCTGTCCGTCGTGGTTGACGCCCCAGTCGGCGGCGGAGGTGTTGGTGTAGCGCCATCCGTTCGTCGGCGTGTTGCCCAGGCCGATCCACCCGCAGGTGGCGCTCCAGAGGAATCCGGTGCAGTGCGACGCCCCGAACACGGCCCCGTTCGCGCCATCCGCGCGGACGTCGATCCACCCTATGTTCGCCCCGAAGGCGTACCGGTTCACGTCGTTGACCGTGGTCGCCGCCGCGACGAGGGTTGCCGTCGCGAGGCCCGCACCGACTGCGACGAGGAGAATTCTCATGGCTGGTCGATCCGCCGCATTACGGCGGGGAGATGACCTCCGCGTACATCACGCTTCGCAACCGGATGTACCCGATCGCCGCATTCCCGGAGGGCGTGAAGTTCAGCGACGAGTTGGAACCCGCGGTGGGTTCGATGTAGTCGACGAAAACGATTGTCCAGCCGGCGCCGCTCCGCACCGCGTATTTCTGGCACCAGTTCGTCGTGTCGCGGTAGGCGATCGCCGGCTGCCCCGCGGGCGTGAACGCGAAGCTCACGCCGCTCGGCCCGTTCGCATCCACGACCTCGATCTCCCAAGCGGTTCCGTTCCATTTGGCGAGCTTCAGGGTGTGGTTGGTGTCGTCCGGATAGGCGATCGCGGGATGGCCCGACGGCGACAGGGCCATCGAGGGCTCGCGTCCGACGTCGCCCGGACTGTCGACCGTCTGGACCGCCCACGAGGTGCCGTTCCATGCAGCATACTTGAGATCGCGGTTCGTGTAATCATAGTACGCCACCACCGGGTTGCCGGTGGAAGTGAACTGGAGAGAGCTCCCGAACAAACCTGTGTCGGGCGCGGCGTCGACCGTCCGAAACTCCCAAGAAGATCCGTTCCACTGGGCGTAATGGAGGTTGCGCCCGGTGGCATTGAAGTAGCTGATGGCCGGATGCCCCGCGGCCGTGAACGCCAGCGAGCTGTACCAGCCGTGATTCATGGTGCCGCCGTCGTCGACGGTTTCCAGCACCCATGCCGAACCGCTCCAGAATCCGTACTTGAGATCGCGGGTCCACGAATCCGCATACGCGACGCAGGGCGTCCCGTTGGGCGCGATGCGCAGGGAATTGCCCTGTCCCGCGTCCCCCACGGGATCGATCTGCCGGAAGGACCAGACGCCGTGCCATGTGCCGTGCATGAGGTGCGATCCGTCCGACCAGTAGCCGATCATCGGCCGGCCGCTGCGGTCGAAGGCAAGCGCGACGCTGGAGAACTTGTTGTCCGTACCCGCCAGAATCACCGTCGATGTGACCGCTCGCGACGACAGGACCGTGTACTGGGCATTGACGAGGTTCCCCAGACGGTTGGACACCCCCGACACCGCGGACTGGACGGCAACCTGCCGGTTCGACATGTCGGCGATGAGGCCGAACGCGGCGTTCTGGCGCGTCGTGATCCCGGCGAGCTGCTCGTCCGCAAGCCAGTAGAACTGGGCACGCTCCGCACCCGCCTCGAGGAACCCGGTGTGGACCCGTGACTCGAGCGCCGCATTCGCCTCGACCAGAGCGTTTGACGTGACGTCCAGCTTCGCCTCCAACGCCGTCACCTGCCCCTGCACGACCCGGATGGCATCGTAGAGCTGGTCCAACGTCTTCATCGTATTGTCGTCCGGCGGCCCCGGCGGAGCCAGAGTCCCCTGTGACCAGGCGCTGCCTGCCGTCACCAAGGCCAGACACAGGAAGTATGTTGCCCTCATGTCTCTCCCTCCCAACCATGCGGCGTCGCCACAATACATGAAAGACCTGCGCGATCACGATAGCGGAAGGGCGGGACACATCAAGACCAAAAGGCGGTCCAAACCAGTCGCGGACATAAGGATGCACAGTCCGTTCATTTCTGTGGGCTCAGGGGCCGCTGGCCGACTGTCCCGGCGATCGACCAGAACGAAGCGCGTCGGCGATGGTACGGACTCGCGCCGAGGAAGGATGCTTCATCGACGTCGGCGCAGGGACCGGCGGATTGCGAGCACGGCGAGAACACCCACGGCGAGTCCGGCGCCCGTGGTCGGTTCGGGCAGGGCCTGGTAGACGCGCACGTAGTCGACGACCATCCGCGTCTGGCTAACACCAAGATCCCCGTAGCCACCGGACGGCACCGAGCCAGACCATCCGCCCTTGACCTCGGAACTGAGGATCATGTACTCCGACCGCTCGGACACCGCACCTCCGGTCCACGTCGGAACCCCGTCGACGAAGAACTGCACGTTTGCCTCGGTCCACAGCATCCCGTACGTGTGGAAGCCGGACGAAAGCCCCAGCGGACCGCTGTCGAAGGAAACCTGCTGATGCGACGCGCCGTATCCATCCCAGTGCACCGCGTGGTGGGCCGTGTCGGAGATGTCGGTCCCGGATGAGTTCGTCGCCCGGTGTTCCATCACATCCATCTCCGTCCCCGCCGTCGCCGGGTCGCCGATCGGGTTGCCGAAGGTCGGCGACTGGACCCAGAACGCGGACTGCATCCCCGGGGAGGAGTCGAAATCGACCCGCGCCTCCCAGTAGCCAAAGGTCCGCTCGAACTTGCCCTGCGTACCGATCATGCCGGTGAAGTTCGTCCCATTCCGCGTGTAGGTGGTGATGGTCAGCGCACCGCCGCCGACCGACACCGCGTTGGTCACGTTGCAGGCCAGCGCGCGGGCGCCCAACTGGCGGTAGCTCCAGTTCGTGCTGTTGAGGGCCGCCCCGTCGAACTCGTCGGCCCACGAAAGCACATAGCCCCCGGGCGGCGCCGCGAAGGCGGCGGTTGCGGCAGCCAGGAGAAGGAAGACGGCGAGACCCGGCCGGGCCGGACAGGCGTTCGCGATCGACAACACCCCGGTTCTGCTCGGCGCATTCACGTGCATAGCCGGCAGATTGGACCGGTTCCACCCCCGTAGCAAGTTCCCCCGACAGTTCCCCCGGACAGCTCCCCCGGAAGCGGCGTCGACCGTCGACGGCTCAACGACCGCCGTTCAGCGCGTCGGCGATGGCGCGGACCTGCGCCGCCTGGGCCTCGCTGAACGTCCCGACGGGGCCGGCGGCGGGGTCGGCGTTCGGGCCGAGGTCGAGCGTGACCGCCCCGCCCTTCCGCGCCGTGGCGGTGACCCACTCGACCCATCGCTCCGTCGGATGCCGCGTGTCGCGACGCCCCCAGCTCGATCCGAGGAACGTCAGCGCATGCCACTGCGATCCCTCGACCAGCGGCGCCGTGGGCAGGCTGCCGAACGGGTCGTTCAACTCGCCGGCGGTGTAGTCCTCCGCCTTCGTGTGGCGCACCAACCGCACGCCGGGATTGAAGGTGACGATGGCGCGCGGGTTGCCGCGCTTCACGGCGTCCGCGTAGATCGCCGCGATGGCGTCGTTGAAGCCGATGTGCGCGTAACCGCCGTCGAACCACCAGCCGGCGACTTTGTCCCCGTAGCGCGCGGACCATTCGTGGATCACCTCCGCCCACTTGCGCGCGAAGGCCCCGTCGACCGGCTGGTCCTTCGGCCCCTCCGGCAACCCGAAGGCCCGCTGCGCCGCGGGATCGCGGTTCGGGGCCTGGCACGGCAGGTAGAGCATCAGCCGGATGCCCTCCGGCTCCAGCGCACGGTGCAGGTCGAGCGGCAGATCCCGCTTCGAGCACCGTTCGCCCGGGCCGATACCGAGGACCCGATCGTACACCGCGTTCGGCGCGTTGTAGAAACCGGCGTTCTGGCCGAGGGTCAGCACGAAGTAGCGCGCACCCATCGCCTTCACCTGCCGCGCCACCGCCGGCACGTCGAAGGCCTCCACCAGCGCCATCTGGTTCGAGGTGTTGGCCCAGAAATGCATGAACACGCCCAGCCGCGCCTCGCGGAGCCAGTCCGCGGCGCCGGGCGCGGGCCGTGCCGCGGAGACCCCGGCCGCCTCGGCACCCGTCCCCGCCGACACAACCGCATCCGCATGGCCGCTGGCGGCAAGCCCCGCGGCACAAGCGACGGCCAAGGATGCCCAACGGATTCGAGAGTTCATGGACGTGTCCCCTCTTTCGCAGGCGGCTGTTTCAGCGACGTGCGGAGTTCTGAACAGCGCGCGCGCAGCGATCCGAGCATCTCCGCTCCCGCGGCCGCGCCGGCCAGATTCCGCTCCTCCCGCGGGTCGGCATGGAGATCGAAGAGCTCCTCCTGCGACGGCTCGGTGCCCTTGTAGCGGGTGTACTTCCACCGATCGGACCGGACGCCCTCGCAGCGGGGCAGCGGTTTGCCTCCGCCGACAAGCCGGATGTCGTGCTCGTAGTACCAGTCGGCGCGGCCGGCGGCCTTCGCATCGGCCAGGACCGGCCGGAGGTCCGTGCCCTGCATTGTCGCCGGAACCGGCAGGCCGGCCATCGCGAGCATGGTCGGGGCGATGTCGATGTTCAGCGCCATTTGCGCACGCGTTCCGCGCGAGGCGGGCGGCAGGCGGGGGTCGCGGACGATCAACGGCACGCGGATGCTCTCCTCGTACATGCTCCATTTGCCGTGCAGGCGGTGCGCGCCCTCCAGGCTGCCGTTGTCGGAAGAGAAGAAGACCACCGTGTTTCCATCGAGGCCCGCGTCGCGCACCGCCTGCATCACGCGGCCGACCGCGATGTCCGCCCGGCAGACGTAACGATAGGTCTGGGCCATCTGCTCCTGGAACTTCGCGTCGTCCGTCGCAAAGGCCGGCCCCACGCTGTTGCGGCTCGCCCGGATTGCGGCGGGCAGGCGCGCGAAGGCCTCGTCACTCAGGGTTGCCGGACGCGGGAACGGTCCCTGCACGAGGTCCTTCGGCAACTCCGGATCCTCGAAGTCGCGCGGACCGTGCGGCTCCTTGAGCGCCATGATGAGCAGGAAGGGCCGGTCCTTGGGCTGTTCGCGGATGAACCGGACCGCCTTTTCCTCCATCACGGTGGTCAGATAGCGGCCGTCCTGGTTGAACGCGACGCTTTGGGGAAAGCCGTACCAGAGGTCGAAGCGGTCCGCGGGGAGACACAACTCCGGCGGCTGGCTCCTCGGGTTGCCGATCGCGAGCTTGCCGAGAAAGGCGGTGCGGTAGCCGGCCGCGCGTAATAGCATCGGGTAGGTCCCCGCCCACTGCTCCGCGGTCAGCGCCTTGTCGAAGCTGTCGATGCCGTGCCGCACCATGTGCTGCCCCGTCAGCAGCGAGGCGCGGCTCGAGCAGCAGATCGCCGTCGTGACGAACGAGTTCTCGAACCGCACGCCCTCTGCCGCGAGGCGGTCCATGTTCGGCGTCTTCAGGTGAGGGTTGCCCGTGCATC
>CAYRFK010000041.1:0-11533 GCA_964423465.1 uncultured Verrucomicrobiota bacterium
TGGCGACCCCAACGGGAATCGAACCCGTGTTTCCAGGATGAAAACCTGATGTCCTAACCGCTGGACGATGGGGTCGCGGGAAAGACGGGGTACGATAGCAGAAGATTGGGGGGCGGCAAGAGGAAACGCGCTTCGCGCGAATACCGAACATCCAACATCGAACGCCGAACATCGAACCCTGCTCCGCCAAGGCTACGCAGGGCAGGCGGCCAATCACTGGGCGGAGGGACAGAGGGAGGCGACGGGGCAGCGGGGACACGCGGGCTTGCGGGCGTCGCAGCAGCGGCGGCCGTGAAAGACCATGCCGTGGGACCAAGAGGTCCAGTCGGGCTCGGGCACGATGGCGCGGAGATCGAACTCGATCTTGACCGGGTCCTTCTCTTTCGTAAACCCGAGCCGGCCGGCGACGCGCGTGCAGTGGGTGTCGACGATGATCCCCTGCCCTCCGAAGGCTGTTGCGACCAGCAGGTTCGCCGTCTTGCGGCCGATGCCGGGCAGGGTGACGAGAACATCGAGAGCCGACGGCAGCGTGCCGCCGAACCGTTCCGCGACCTCCTTCGCCAGGCCCCGGATGTTTGTGGCCTTGTTACGGAAGAAGCCGGTCGAGCGGATCTCTCCCTCCAGCGTCTCCTGCGGCGTTGCGGCCCAGTCGGCGGGCGTCCGGTACTTTGCGAAGAGCGGCGGCGTGACCATGTTCACCCGCTTGTCGGTGCATTGGGCGGAGAGGATCGCCGCGACGGCCAGGTCGAAGGGGGTCGTCCAGCCGTGGAGTTCGCACTCGGCATCGGGATAGGCCTTGCGGAGGAGGGAGAGGACCTTCGCGGCGCGCTTCTTCAGTTCGGGAGTCGGTTTCACGAGAAGGAGTGTCGAGGTGCGAGGGGCGGGTGTCGAGTCTCGAGTGGCGGATGTCGGGGACAAGGAAGACTCACGGAGACGCGGAGGGCGCAGAGGGAGGAGCGGGCCGCCGGGAACGGAAACGGAAGCGGGCGCCCCGAAGGGCGCCCGCTCTCAAGGTCCGGTGACTCCCGGTCTACCGACGACCGCCCCGGCCACCGCCGAAGCCGCCGCGACCACCGCCTCCGCCACCACTACCACCGCCACCACCGTAGCCGCGACCGCCGCCGCCGCCGCCACCCCCCTGCTCGCCGCCCTCGGCGCGCGGGATGTTCTCATCCGCGGCACCGGCGCCATCCTTCTCCTCCAGCGCGGCGCGCCGGCTGAGGCGGATCTTGCCGTTCTCGTCGACGTGCAGGCACTTCACCCACATCATGTCGCCGACCTTGCAGACGTCCTCGACGCTGCGAACGCGGAAGTTGGCCATCTCGCTGACGTGCACCAGGCCCTCGAGGCCCGGGAGGATCTCGACGAAGGCGCCGAACTCCTTGATGCCCGTGACGCGGCCCTCGTAGGTCTTGCCCACCTCGGCCTCGGCCGTCAGAAGGCCGATCTCGCGCATCGCCGCCTCCATGCCGTCCTTGGACACGCTGTAGACCTTGACCGTGCCGTCGTCCTCGACGTCGATCTGGACCTTGTAGGTCTCGGTGATGCGGCGGATGTTCTTGCCGCCCGGGCCGATGAGGGCGCCGATCTTGTCCGTCGGGATCTTGGTGACCTCGACGCGCGGCGCATACTCGGAGAGCTCCGCCCGCGGGGCCTCCAGCACGGTCTGCATGAAGTCCAGAATCTTCATTCGAGCCGACTGCGCCTGCGCAAGGGCCTTCTCGACCAGGTCCCATTCCAGACCGCGGATCTTGAAGTCGACCTGGAACCCTGTGATACCGTCCCGGGTGCCGGCGATCTTGAAGTCCATGTCGCCACAGTGGTCCTCGGTTCCGAGGATGTCGGTGACGAGCACCGGGGCCTTCCCCTCGCCCGTGAAGAGACCGATCGAGATGCCGGCAACCGGCTTCGTGATCTTGACGCCCGCATCCATCAGCGCCAGCGTGCCGGCGCAGATGCTGGCCATCGACGACGACCCGTTGGACCCCATGATTTCCGACACGACGCGGACCGTGTAGGGGTAGTCCGCCGGGATCATCGGCCGGAGGCTGCGCTCGGCGAGCGCACCGTGGCCGATTTCGCGGCGACTGGTGAAGCCCAGGCGGCCTGCCTCGCCGACGGAGTACGGCGGGAAGTTGTAGTGGAGGAGGAAGCGCTTCTCGTCGGCACCGCCGGCGATCGCGTCCAGCGACTGGGCATCGTCATGGGTACCCAGAGTGACAGTCGCCATGGCCTGCGTCTCGCCCCGCATGAAGACGGCCGAGCCGTGGGTACGGGGGAGAATGGCCACCTGTGCGGCGAGTTGGCGGAGCTCGTCGAACCCGCGGCCGCCGATCCGATGACCGGAGTCCACGACCTGCGAGCGGACAACCTCGATCTCGAGGGCGTCGAAGAGCGACTTGAACTGCGGATCGGTCAGCTCCGGGAACGCCTCGACAAGCCTCGGCTTGAGGCCGGCGGCGATCTCGGCGACGCGGGCCTGCCGATCAAGCTTGCCGGAGATTTCCATCGCCGCGGCCATGTCGGTCCCGGCCAGCTCGCGGGCCTTGGCCAGGCGCTCGGGCGGGATGGCGGGCGCCTCCGTAACGATCTTCTCCGGGAGACCCAGGACGCGCCGGAGTTCAAGCTGCGCGTCGCAGATCTTGGCAACCTCGGCATGGCCGATCTTCATCGCGGCCAGGAAGTCCGCCTCGGGGATCTCCTTCGCGGAGCCTTCCATCATGATGAACTTCTCGCGCGTGCCGGCATAGACCAGGTCGAGATCGCTCGTGGGCATGACAGAGTGACCGGGATTGATCACAAACTGTCCGTCGACGCGGCCGATGCGCACGGCGGCGATCGGACCGAAGAACGGGATCTCGGACAGCATGAGCGCGGCACTCGCGCCAATGATGCTGAGAACGTCGGACTCGTTCTCTCCGTCCGCGCACAGAAGCGCGTTGTTGATCTGGACGTCGTTCCGGTAGGACTCCGGGAACAACGGCCGCAGGGGACGGTCGGTCATGCGGGCAACGAGGATCTCGCGCTCGGACGGCCGCGCCTCGCGCTTGAAATAGCCGCCCGGCAGACGGCCGGCGGCGTAGTACTTCTCGCGGTATTCGACCTGCAGCGGGAAGTAATCGATGCCCTCACGGGGTTTCGTCGCGTTCGTAACCGCGGAGAAGACGACGGTGTCGCCGCAGCGCACGGTGACGGCACCGGCTGCCTGCTGGGCGAGAAGGCCCGCTTCGATCGTCACGGTATTCGTGCCAACCTGGACCTGGATGGATTTCGTATTGTTCATGTGTTGCCTTTCGGGAACGGGATGCGAATCACAGGCGGCAAACCACAGCCGGCCGTCCGAACGACAGCCCTTCCCCCGCCACCATGGCGGGGGGATGCCTGGATAAACGGACCGGGGCGATCGGTGGAGGGACCCCGGAGAGAACCATGCGGAGCGGACCGCCGCTTAGTGGCGGAGGCCGAGCTTCTCCACAACTTTCTGATAACAAACGCGGTCCTTCCTGCGCAGGTAATCCAGCAACCGGCGCCGCTTGCTGACCATGATGATCAGTCCGCGTCGGGACGCGTGATCCTTTTTGAAGGACTTCAAGTGCTCCGTCAGCTCGCTGATCCGCGCCGACAGGAGCGCCACCTGAACCTCCGACGATCCCGTGTCCTTGCCGTGACGCTGGAAATCCTGCTTAACCTTTGACTTAGCCGCGCTATCCATACCGTTTACGCACCCTGTTCCCTTCTTCCTCTACCTTTCCTTATGTGTCTCTGAACTGGCGACTATACGCCGGGGCCCTGCGCGAGTAAAGGGGAAATCCGATCTCTTCCAACATGGGGACGCCCGGCGTGGATTTGCGCGTGCGGCCGGCCGGCGGGCGTGGCAGAGTGGCGGGCAGGCGGGGCCGGACGGCCGGTCCGCGCGGGAGGAGCCGAACCATGATCCATCGACGTGGGTTTCTGAAATATGCAGCCCTGGGCGCGGCGGCCGCCGTCGCTCCGCACGCCGTCGCATCCGCGGAATCCCCCTGGCGCATCGGGTGCTACACCCGGCCGTGGGACAAGCGTGACCACCGGGAGGCGCTGGACGCCATCGCCGGCGCGGGGTTCAAGTACGCGGGGCTGATGACGACCAACACGAAGTCGCGGCTCGTGCTGTCGGTGGACTCCACGCCCGAGGATGCCGCGGCCGCGGGAGCGGAGGCCGCAAAGCGAAACCTCGGCATCGTCTCCGTCTACGGCGGCGGATTCCACGCCGAGACTTCGGTCGAGGCCGGGGTCGCCGGCCTGCGGCACCTCGTCGATCTCTGCGCCATCTGCGGCTGCCCCAGCCTGCTGCTCGGCGGCAACGGGAAGGCGGAGACCCAGGAGGCCTACTACAAGTGCGTCGCGGAGTGCTGCACCTACGCGGCGGAGAAGAAGGTCGAGCTGGTCCTCAAGCCCCACGGCGGCCACAACGCGACCGGCCCGCAACTGCTGGAGATCCTCCGCGGCGTGAACCATCCGAACTTCCGGGCATGGTACGACGCCGGAAACATTCTCTACTACTCCGACGGCGCACGCAGCCCGGTGGAGGACGCGGGGCCGCTGGCGGGCAGGATCACGGGCTGGTGCGTGAAGGACTGGCTGCCGCCGAAGGATGTGGCGCTCACCCCCGGTGACGGCAAGGTGGACTTCCCGGCCGTGTTCGCCGCGCTTCGGAAGGGCGGCTTCACAGGCGGACCGCTCGTCGTGGAATGCCTCAAGCCCGGCGACCCGGCCGCCTTGCTCGCCGAGGCCCGCCGTGCGCGGGTGTTCCTCGAAACGCTGACGCGGGCGTGAGCGGCAGGCGATCCTTCCATCGGAAGGCGGCCCGATCTCCGACCGGCCCGGCTTCACCGCATTGACAGTGCCCTTTTGCGGGCCTATCTTACGCGCGTTTGTCAACCAACCCAACGGAAGGAATCGCACCCATGGCACAGGCGGATATCGGCTTGATCGGACTGGCGGTGATGGGCGAGAACATCGTCCTCAACATGGCCAGCAAAGGCTTCACGGTGGCCTGCTACAACCGCACGACCAGCAAGGTCACGGAATTCATGGGCGCCCGGGCCAAGGGCAAGACCATCCTGGGCTGCATGTCGCCCGAGGAACTGGTCAAGTCGCTGAAGGGCCCGCGCAAGATCATGATGCTGGTCAAGGCCGGCAAGGCGGTCGACGCGCTGATCGACCAACTGATCCCGCTGCTCGAGCCGGGCGATATCCTGATCGACGGCGGCAACTCGCACTTCCCCGACACCATCCGCCGCACGGCCTACGTGGAAAGCAAGGGCCTGCTCTACATCGGCACCGGCGTCTCCGGCGGCGAGGAAGGCGCGCTGCTCGGTCCGTCGATGATGCCCGGCGGCTCGCCCGCCGCGTGGCCGCACGTGAAGGACATCTTCCAGAAGATCTGCGCCCAGACCGACGCCGGCGAGCCCTGCTGCGACTGGGTCGGCGAGAACGGCGCGGGCCACTTCGTGAAGATGGTCCACAACGGCATCGAGTACGGCGACATGCAGATGATCTGCGAGACGTACCAGATGATGAAGGACGGCCTCGGGATGACGAACGAGGAGATGCACGCGACCTTCGCCGAGTGGATGAAGGGCGAGCTGAACTCCTACCTCGTCGAGATCACGCGCGACATCCTCGCCTACCGCGACGAGGACGGGAAGGCCGTGATCGACCTGATCGTCGACACCGCCGGCCAGAAGGGCACCGGCAAGTGGACCGCGATCGCCGCGCTCGACGTCGGCCAGCCGCTGACACTGATCGGCGAGGCCGTTTTCGCGCGCTGCCTGTCGGCGATCAAGGATGAACGCGTCGCGGCCTCCACGTCGCTTCCCGGCCCGGCGAAGAAGTTCACGGGCGACCGCAAGGCGATCATCGACGACCTCCGCCAAGCCCTGTACGCCTCGAAGCTCGTCTCCTACGCGCAGGGCTACCAGCTCATGCGCGCCGCGGCGACCGAGTACAAGTGGAACCTCAACTACGGCGGCATCGCCCTGATGTGGCGCGGCGGTTGCATCATCCGCTCCGTCTTCCTGGGCGACATCAAGAAGGCGTTCGACAAGGACCCGGGCCTGGTCAACCTGCTTCTCGATCCGTTCTTCCGCGACGCTGTGACGAAGGCGACCGGCGCATGGCGGCGCGTGGCCATGCTCGCGGCCGAGATCGGCATCCCGATGCCGGCGATCGGCTCGGCGCTGGCCTACTACGACGGCTACCGCACGGCGCGGCTGCCGGCGAACCTGCTGCAGGCGCAGCGCGACTACTTCGGCGCACACACCTACGAGCGCGTCGACAAGCCTCGCGGCGAGTTCTTCCACACCAACTGGACCGGCCGCGGCGGCACGACGGCGGCCAGCACCTACGTGGTGTAATGGATCCCGCGCCGGCCCGGCCGGCGTAGGACACGATCAACCCCCGTTGCGGGCAACCGCAGCGGGGGTTTTCGTTGGATGGGCGGGGGCGAACCGGGGGAGTTCAAGGTTTACGGTTCAAGGTTCAAGGTTGGAGGTTCACGGTTGGAGGAAAGGTCATTAACCGTGAACTGTGAACCCTGAACCTTGAACCGCCCCAGTGTGCGGCCTTCGTCTCAGCCCGCGCGCTCGCTCTCGAGGCGGTAGAGGTGTTCGCCGGCGTGGGGGACGAGGAGGATGCCCTCGGCCTCGCGACCGGCGTAGTCGGCGGGGTTGAACGTCTTCGGGTCCCGGTATCCGAGCCCGATCCGGCGGCAGCGCTCCTCCGGGATGGAGGTGGCGAGCGTGACGCGGATGCGGCAGGTTTCGACGCCGTCCCCGAAGCTTCCGACGCCACGCAGGTGCGTCGAGTGAGCCAGCACGCCCCACGGGTACGACTTGAACTTGTCCCACTGCTTCACGAAGTAGTCGCGCGTATGGTAGCCGATCTCGTCGAGCAGCTTCCCGTGCGAGTAGGACACCTCGGTGATGTGCGGCGCGTAGATGATGACCTCGCCGCCGTCGGCGACGACCGGCTCCATCTTGTACATGCCCTTGGCGCCGGTCCAGATATCGTCGTACATCTCGGGCATCACAGACACGACCGTGCGGAACGGCTTCGGCACCCACTTGACATGGATTTGGGCCGAGAGATCGGCCGCGGCCGACCACGCGGCATCGACCGGACCCGCGTAGAGGCCCGCGAGCCCCTCGCCCCGGCTGACCATGCACAGCGCCGACTTCGGCGTGCGGATGCAGGACGCCGCACGGTTGATTGCCTCGCGCACCGGCGTGCTCTTGACCCCGATGATCTTCCAGTTCGTGATCAGCGCGCCGAGCCAGTGCGTGAAGTTGATGACCTCCGGGCCGCTGACGCCCGGGAAGAAGTACTTCGTGCCACCGGAGAACCCGGCGACCTCGTGCGGGAAGACCGGACCGCAGATCAGGACGTGGTCGCACTCGACGACGCGCCGGTTGACCTGGACCTTGACCTCGAGCGACAGCATCCCGCGGCTCAGCGTCGCGACCTCCGCATGGGTGATCGTGTCGAGCGTCGCGAACGTGTCCGCTTTCTCCCAGAGGTGGTTGTGGACCGCAACGTTCGGCCAGCGGCGCGTCCACTCGGCGGCGGTCATGCCGACGAGCTTCGCGATCGCCTCGTCGCTCATCGCCCCGTGCGTACCCAGCGCAATCAGGTAGTCGAGCGCCTTCACGCGGCCCGCGATGGCCTCATTGACCAGGCGGAACATCATCGGCACCGGAGCGGTGCGCGTACCATCCGGGATCAGCACCGTGACGCGCTTCCCGTCCAGCGGCAGTTCCGCAAGCGAGCGCGCGACGATGTCCCGCGCCTCGGCCTCGGTCAGGAGCCGGTCCGTGAAGCCCTCGCCGATCGCGCCGTTCTTCATGGTCACACCCCGCTGAACGCCGAGAAACCGCCATCCACCGGCACGACGATGCCCGTGATGAACTTCGACGCCGGCGACACGAGCCAGATCAGCGTGCCCATCAGGTCCTCCGGCTCGCCGAAGCGGCCCATCGGCGTGTGCCCGACGATCTGCTGCCCGCGCGCGGTCAGTTCGCCCGTCTTCTCGTCGCGCAGCAGGAACTTGTTCTGCGCCGTCTCGAAGAAGCCGGGGGCGATCGCGTTGACGCGGATCCCCGGCGAGTAGTTCTGCGCCAGGTGCACGGCCAGCCACTGCGTGACGTTGTTGATCGCCGCCTTGGCGGCCGAGTAGCCGATGATCTTCGTCAGCGGACGGAACGAATTCATGGACGAGATGTTCAGGATCACGCCCTGCTTCTGCCTCGCCATGATGCGGCCGAAGATCTGCGTCGGGAAGATCGTCCCCAGGAGGTTGAGGTCCATCACGAACTTCAGCGCGTCGGCCGGCATGTCGAAGAACGACAGCTCGGGCGAGGTCGAGGCCTCCTTGCGGTTGCCGCCGGCGCCGTTGATCAGGATGTCAACGCGGCCGTAGCTCTCCATCACGCACGAGAGCGCGTCGCCGAGGCTCTTGCGGTCGAGCACGTCGGCGATGACCGCCTCGGCCATGCCCCCCTCGGCGCGGATGCCTTCGGCCACCTTCTGGGCTTGGTCCACCGCGCGGTCGACGACGACCACGTGCGCGCCGCGCTTCGCCAGTTCCCGCGCCATGCCGCCGATCAGCACGCCGCCGGCGCCGGTCATCACGGCCACCTGGCCCTCCACCGAGAACAACGGATCCTGCGAACTCATCGAATGCCTCCGGGATTCCTTCCCCTGCTTCTCAATCCGGCCGGTCCAGACGGTAGGCCCTGCGGGCAAGCCCGCAGGCCATGTCGGCGGCCATTTCAAACCCCTCGTCCTCGGCGATCAGCCCGCGAACCACCAGGCCCGCGAGCCAGTTGCACGCCGCCCGGCGCCACACGTCGTGACGGGCCGGGATGGAGGGAAACGCGCGCGTATCATCGTTGAAACCGGCGGTATTGTACAGCCCGGCGGTCTCCGTGACCTGGTCGAGGTAGCGTCGCATGCCGTTGAGACTGTCCTGGAACCACCACGGCGGGCCGATCTTGAGCGCCGGGTAGTGGCCGGCCAGCGGGGCCAGCTCGCGCGAGTAGGTGGTCTCGTCCATCGTGAAGAGGAGGATGCGGAGATTCTTCTCGCGTCCGTAGAGGTCGAGCAGCGGTTTGAGGCCGACGACGAACTCGCACGGGATCGGGATGTCGGCCCCCTTGTCCGCGCCGAACACCCGGAAGACCTCCACGTTGTGGTTGCGGTGCACGCCGACATGGATCTGCATGACGAGCCCGTCGTCGAGGCTCATCCGGGCCATCTCGACGAGCATGTGGCCGGTGAATCGCGTCGCATCCTTCTCCGTCGCCTCGCCGCGCAGCGCGCGCGCGAAAATCGCCTCGGCCTCCGCGTCGGAGAGCCGCTCCGTGTGGGCCGAGACGACACCGTGGTCGGTCGCCGTGGCGCCCATCGACTTGAAGAACGCGCGCCGGTTCGCCAGCGCGGCGAGGAGCTGCGGGACCGTGTGAACGGCAACCCCAGCAGCCTCGCCAAGCGCGCGCAAATGGCCCGCCCAGTTCGGTGTCAGGAGGTTGGTCACCTGGTCGGGCCGGAACGTCGGCCGGATGTTCCCCTTCCAGCCGGACGCACGGATCGCCCGGTGCGAGGCCAGCGGGTCGGCGGCGCCGTCGGTCGTGCAGAGCACCTCGATATTGAACCGCTCGAACAGCGCCCGCGGCCGGAACGCCGGCGAGGCGAGGCAGGCCTCGAGTTGGTCATAGATCTCCAGAGCGGTCTTCGAGTTCAGCCGCTTCGTCACGCCGAAGACCTCGGTCAGTTCGTGCGCGAACCACACGCCGGAGGGCGTGCCGCGGTAGAGGTGAAAATGGTCGGCAAAGACCTGCCAGATCTTCCGGCCGTCCTTCTCCACCGGTCCTCCGTCGACGCGCGGCACCCCGAGGGATTCGAGCGGGACGCCCTGGGAGTAGAGCATCCGGAAGACGTAGTGGTCCGGAACGATCAGCAGGTCTGCCGGCGAGCCGAACGAGGCGTTCGCATCCGCAAACAGGCGGGGGTCGACGTGCCCGTGCGGACTGACGATCGGCAGCTTCCCGACCGTTGCGTACAGGCGCCGCGCCACCGAAAGCTGGGACGGCTCCGGGTCGAAGAACCGGTCCGGCGAAAGAACCCATGCGTCGTTGTTCATCTCACGTCTCTCCTGACTCAAAACCTGCCCTCGGACATCCTCCGCTGCGCGGCAGCCCGGTCATGCTCGCCGCCCCGCGGCGGAGTGTCAAGACCACGGCGGCTCGCGACCGGACGCATCTCTGATCCGCAGCAAGGATGGAGGAAAAGGGTTGCGTTCGCGACCGGAAACAGAATCCTGTGCGCATGACAACGCGCATTCCACTGGCCCTGCTCCTGACCGCGGCCGTCTCCGGACACGCCGCGGGACTCACAGCCGAAGGCACCTTCGTTTCCGTCGCGGCCGGCCCCCACCCCGCCGCGGGGACAACGGTGGTCGTCACCGCCTCTGCCCGCCTCGCGGTGGCCCCGGCGCCCGTGGTGGCGGTCACGAACGAGACGGTACGGTTGTCGGGCGACAAGCCGGCGGGCTGGTCGAAAGGCGCCCGGTTGAAGGCCCTGAGCGCCCGCGACGTCAACGCATCCGGCGCGCTCGTGCCCGGCTCGCTGGAGATCCGGCGGGCCGCCGGGGACGAACGGCTGCGGGCGGGCGCTGACTACCTTGCGGATGAAGTCTGGGGCCACGTCGGCGTGGGGCCCTCCGGGCGCGCAGCGACGAACGAGGCGGTGGTCGCCAGCTACCGCTATTCGCTCCGGCGCATGGACACGATCCAGGTTTCGGCGGCGGGTATCGCGTCGATCAAGGCCGGCGAGCCGCACATCAGCGCGCCCGTCCCACCTCCGACCGACGCCGGCTGCACCGCCATCGCGCACGTGTTCGTGGATCACCGCGAAGCCACGGTCGCTCAGGATCACATCGATCCCATTCTGGAGTCCGCGGCGCAGGCCGTCACAGGCACCACACCCGGCCGCATCCCGAGGACGCTGGAAAAGCTGCGGACCGGGAAGGCCGTCACGATCGTCTGCTGCGGCGACTCGGTCACCGCCGGTGGCAACGCGTCCCTGCCGGACCTGCGCTACGTCGACGTCTTCACCGCGGGCCTGCGCGAGCGGTTCCCGAAGGCGGCCCTGACGGTCACGAACATCAGCGTCGGCGGATCGAACAGCCGCCAGTGGCTCTACCCGGACCGCTTCCCGTTCCGAAACCTGGCGCCGGCGCAGTCGGGCGTCGATTTCAAGCGCGTGCTCGACGCGAAGCCGGATCTCGTTACCATTGAATTCGTCAACGATTGCGGCCTGACGCCGGCGCAGGTGGACGAGGTCTACGGCGACCTCCTCGGCCGCGTGCGGGGCGTCGGCGCGGAACTGATCCTCATCACGCCGCACTTCACGATGCTCAAGATGATGGGCTTCGCCAACGAGCAGGGCGTCGAAGCACGCCCCTACGTGCTCGCGATTCGGGCGTTCGCGACGAAGA
>CAYRFK010000041.1:11543-27923 GCA_964423465.1 uncultured Verrucomicrobiota bacterium
CCTGGCGATCGTGGGCGGCCATGCCATCGGCGTGGCGCTTGCCGACGCCTCGGCGAGATGGGAGCACCTGTGGAAGGAAGGGCTCCCCTACACCACCCTGCTCCACAACACGATCAACCATCCCGACGACCGCGGCCACCGCCTCTTCGCCGAGGAACTCTGGAAGTGCTTCGCCGCGCCGTAGGAAGAAGACCCACACGAAGTCGCAAAGGGCGCAAAGGCGGAAGGACTCACAGCAGAGACGCAGAGAACGCTGCGAGGATCCGGGCGAAGACCGGACCCCGCGCGAGGACGGGGTTCGGGGAATCCCACGATCAAGGGCCCGGCTTGCGACGGACCTGGCCGGTGGCTTCCTTCCAGCGCTGGACGAGCGGCGCGGGGCAGTCGGAACGGGCGGCGATGGCGCGGGAGACGCGGTCGGCCGAATCGCGGCTGAGGACGAGGAGCATCATGTCGGCATCGCATTTCGGATGCTGCGCGGCCCAGACACTGAGGTCGTCGTCCGCCTCGCGCGACAGGATCGCCGCGACGGCCTCGGGCGGGCAGTTGGGATTGTGCAGGGCCGTGCGGCACACGAGATCGCTCTCGAAGTCTGCGAGTGCGGTCTTGATCGAATCGGCATCGCAGAGCGGACTGCGGAAGGCCTCGACCCGGGCACGGACGAGATCCCTGCGGCGGGCGGTCGCATTGATCAGCGCCTCCGGGCAGTGCGGGGCCTGTATGATCATCGCGAGAAGGTCATCGTCCTTGCAGCCCCCGGCCAACTCCGCGAGGATCGCCGGCGGAAAACCGGGATGCTTGAGCGCGGCACGTGTGGCCTCGTCCGGCAGCCCGCGCCGCGCCACGGCGGCGAGAACGTACGGCGGACACGAGGGGTTCCGGAGCGCCGCGAGCAGGACGTACGTGCCTCCCCCGGTTGCCAGCCCCTTCTCGACAGCACGCTCGATCGCGCCGGCCGGGCAGCGCGGATTCTGCGCGGCGCACTGCGCGGTGATGTCGTCGCGGCCCTGCGCGAGGATCCACTCCAGCGTCTCCGGCGCCGTCGCCTCGTCCTGCGCCACGTCGTCGCAGTAGCGCGCGTCGGTCACCGCTGCCGGCGGGCCGGGGGCTCGGCTGCGACGGAGGCTGTCGAACCAGCCCTTCATGCCGCGTCCCGCCTGCGTTCCCATCGGACCAGCCCGACGGCGGCGCAGGCCCCGGCGAAATTCATCCCGACATGGCCCCAGCCCAGCGGCGCGGCATTCGCGGCGAGGCTGAAGCAGCCGCATGGAATGCTCAGGCCGCCCAGCAATGCTGCCGCGCCGGCCACGGCGAACCCGCCGAGCAGCGCGGCCGCCATTCCCAGCGCGCCGAGGCGGAGCGCGGGGACGAACACGACCGCGAACCCCGCGACGAGTTCGAGCCACGGCAGGAACACCGCGACGGGGCCGGCGGGGACCCCCGGGATTCCGTAGCGCGCGACGGCCCATGCAAACGCGCCGGGGTCGGCGATCTTCGGCAGCGCGGCGCCGATGAAGACCGCGCCGATGGCGAGGCGCACAAGGAAGGACACGAGACGGTGGAGATGCGTCACGGCGCAGCCCCCCGCTCGGGCGCGTCCGACTCCACCGGGAGGCCGGCCGCGCGCCACGCCTCGATGCCGCCGGTGATCAGGGAGACGTTCGCATGGCCACGGGTGCGCAGGTGGCGCGCAAGCAGGAGCCCCTCGTCGCAAGCGGCGCCCCGGCAGTAGACGATCAGCCGGCGGCCGGGATCGAGCATCGGCGCGACGGCTTCCATCGAGGCATCCACCGTCCGCCACGGGAGCGAGATCGCCCACGGGATGCGCCGCGCCGCGTAGTCGGCGGGCGCGCGGGCGTCGAGCAGCAGGTGCGTCCCGGCGTCCAGCGCCGCCTTCGCCTCCGCCGCGGACATCAACGCGACGCCGGATGTGCTCGCCTCCGCCTCCAGCCGCGCCGCAACGGTACCGGTCCACGGAATCCTGCGCGGCCCGATCGTGTTCGCCGCGAAGCCCGCGACGAACGCGGCGGCAAGCAGGAGTCCCGCCTGGAGCACGATACGCATCAGGATTCCGCACCGCCAAGTTTCCGCCGGACCTCGTCCCACGGCACGTCGGCCGGCGCAACCTCGCCGATCGCGGCAAGCGCGGCCGCGACACCGGCGGCTTCGCCGAGGCGGACCGAGTTTCCGGTGACACGGTAGCTGGAATGCGCGATGAAGTCGCCGCTGATGCAGCGGCCGGCCATCATCAGGTTGGCGGCGTCTTTCGCGATCAGGGCACGCAGCGGGATGTCGTAGGGCTTGGCCTTGAAGCCGGTCTTCTCGATCCCCTTCTCCTTCTTCGGGTCGGTGGAATGGACATCGATGCCGAACGTGACGCGGCAGATGCCATCCTTCTGCTGCCGCCCCTCGCGGAGGTCGTCCGTCGAGACCGCGTAGAGCCCGCGGATCCGCCGTCCCTCGCGCACGCCAATCTGCGCGGCGGTGGCAACGATGCGCAGCTTCGCCCATAGCGGCCCGAGCTTGCGGAGACCGTCGACCAGTTCGTTCACCTCGCGGCGGGCGCGAAGGGTCGCGGCCGTGACGTCGCGGGCGTCGATACCGCGGACGCCATACTCATGGTTCGTCATCAGCGCGAAGAGATCGTCACGCAACCGGAAGAGCGAGGGGCGCGCGTAGGACGGCGAATGGCTGCCGCGCTCCATCTCGGCGCGCAGCTTCTCCTTCGGCGTGGCCCAGTCGGACCGGTCGTCCTCGCGGTAGAAGCTGGCGATCTCGGCCGGAACGATGCCGGTCACGAGGATCATCAGCGTCATCGGCTGCGTGAGGCCCGTCTCCGGGTGGCCGAAGTCGAAGCCGCAGCCCGCCCGCGCGGCGAGGTCGCCGTCGCCGGTGCAGTCGATGAACACCTTCGCCGCAACCGCCTCGCGGCCGGAGCGCGACTCAATCACCGCGTGGCCAATCCGGTCGCCGACGCGCAGGGCGGAGCAGACGCGCGTGTGGAGGTGAATATCGACCTTCGCCGCGACGCAGAGGTCCTCGAGCAGGAGCTTCATCGCCTCGGGGTCGTACCCGTTGGTCGGTTTTCCGTCCGGCGCCGCCGCGCGCGCGCCGCGTTTCGCAAGACCGTCGAGGATCTCCTTCATGATCCCGGGCTTGTTGCCGTAGTCGAGAAGCCAGCTCAGAAGCCCGGCCGTCCAGATGCCGCCGAGGCACCCCTGCGCCTCGATCAGGCATGTCTTCGCCCCACCCCGCACCGCCGCCAGCGCCGCCGCAACGCCCGCCGG
Organism: uncultured Verrucomicrobiota bacterium; assembly: GCA_964423465.1. Classification (GTDB taxonomy): domain Bacteria; phylum Verrucomicrobiota; class Kiritimatiellia; order PWTM01; family PWTM01; genus VGWF01. Next base: position 14,831 of record CAYRFK010000041.1, read on the forward strand.
CCCGCCGCCGCAGACCGCGACATCATATCCGCCGAGAACCGGCAGCGTCCGGCCCGGCTCCGCCACGCCGCCCGTCGCGGGGGCAGGCACCGCGCCGCCCTCCGCGGCCCGGACGGCCGACCCCGCCAGCCCGGCCGCGCCGGTGGCGAGGAAGTGCCTGCGAGTCAGTGCGCCGATGGTACCCATGGTCGTCTCCCGCCGGCCCACGATGGCCGACGCCGCATCATACACGGCAGCCGCGCCGCGGGCCATCCCCGGCACGGCGCCGCGGGCGGGATGGCGGGCGCGGAGTCCAACGCCTTTGCGCTCGCGCACCGCGGCACAGGCGGGCACGATGGCGGGCAGAACTGGAGACGCCATGAACGCACGCCTTCTTCGGGCCGCCGCTCTTGCAGCACTCGCAGCGGCCGCCCGTGCCGAACCGCCTGCCGCGCGGCCGACGCCGCAGCAACTCGCCTGGCAGCGCATGGAGATGACGATGTTCTGCCACTTCGGCGTGAACACCTTCACCGACCGCGAATGGGGCGACGGGAAGGAGGATCCCGCGATCTTCAATCCATCCGCCCTCGACTGCCGCCAGTGGGCGCGGGCGGCGAAGGACGCCGGCTTCAAGCTGATGATCCTCACCGCCAAGCACCACGACGGCTTTTGCCTCTGGCCTTCGAAGCACACGGAGCATTCGGTGAAGAACTCGCCGTGGCGCGCCGGCAAGGGGGATGTCGTCCGCGAGTTCGCCGAGGCCTGCCGCGCCGAGGGCCTCGCGCTCGGCCTCTACCTCTCCCCGTGGGACCGGCACGAGGCGAGCTACGGCAACGACGCCTACAACGACCACTTCTGCCGCCAGCTCGAGGAACTCCTGACGGATTACGGCACCGTCGCCGAGGTCTGGTTCGACGGCGCCTGCGGCGAGGGGCCGAACGGAAAGAAGCAGGTCTACGACTTCCCGCGGTGGTACGCCCTCATCCGCAAGCTCCAGCCGGACGCCCTGATCGCCATCTGCGGCCCGGACGTCCGATGGGTCGGCAACGAATCGGGCGTCGCACGCGAGGGCGAGTCGAGCGTGCGCGACAACGGCACGCGCTGGCATCCCGCCGAGTGCGACGTGTCGATCCGGCCGGGCTGGTTCTACCACGCCGCCGAGGACGGGCGCGTGAAACCGTTGACGCACCTGATGGACATCTATTTCAAGTCCGTCGGCCGCAACAGCGGCCTCCTGCTCAACGTGCCGCCCGACCGCCGCGGCCTCTTCGCCGATCCCGATGTCGCCCGACTCGCGGAATTCGGCGCTGCAACGCGCGCGCTCTACGCGACGAACCTGATCGCGCAGGGCGCCGTGGAGACGGCGGTCTCGTCCGGCCGCGGCACCGACACCCTCGCCGACGGCAACCTCGACTCCGGCTGGACGCCCGCCGCCCCGGGCGCCGCGTGGATCGAATGGCGCTTCCCGGCGCCGCGGGCCTTCAACCTGCTGAACCTACGCGAGGACATCCGCGCCGGGGAGAACATCCGCCGCCACCGCGTGCTGGCGCGCGACGCGTCCGGCGCCTGGAAATCGCTCGCCGCCGGCACCGTGATCGGACAGCGCGCGCTGTTCCGCCTGCCCTGGACCACCTCCACGGCCGTGCGGGTCGAGCTCGAAGCGCCCGATGCCGCGCCGACGATCGTCGAGGCCGGTCTCCACCGCGCTGCGACCTTCGGAACATGGGGCGCGGGATCGCTCGCCGCGGGCCGGCCCGCGAAGGCGTCGGACGTCCACGGGCGGAACACGCAGTACGGCGGCGACAAGGCGGTGGACAACGACCGCGACACGCGCTGGGCGACGTCCGACGAGACCCGCGAATGCTGGCTGGAGGTCGATCTGCAGGGCGAGCGTGAGATCGCCCGCTGCGCAATCTCGGAACTCGAGCCGCGCATCACGAAGTTCCGCATCGAGGTCCGCACGGGCGACGACGCCCCATGGCAGAGCGCCTTCGAGGGCGGCAAGGCCGGGAAGAAGTTCGAGACCTCCTTCCCGCCCGTCCGCGCGCGCCACGCCCGCCTGCACATCCTCGAGGCCACCTTCGCCCCGACGATCTGGGAGTTCGAGTTGTTCGGGCCGGGGAAGTAGCACCCACGCTCCCGATCTTGGAGGGCCGAGCTACGCGAGGCCGCCGGAATGACCACGGATCACCGTTCGGGCTCGCGGTAGCTCGCCCCTCCAGGACCGCCGGTGTAGGATGCGCCGATGGATCCCAAGACGTCGTTCACCGGCATCGTCGAGCTGCGGCCCTCGTTCGCGCGGCGCGAGGTCGGCGTCGTCGTCTTTGATTTCGACGGCACGCTCTCCTGGCTGCGACACGGCTGGCCGGACATCATGTACGGCCTCTTTGCCGAGCGGCTTCCGCGCCTGCCGGGCGAGTCCGACGATGCTGCGCGCGACGCGATGCTGGATATCGTCCTCGGCCTCAACGGCAATCCGACCATCCGCCAGATGGTCCGTTTCGCGGAACTCGTCCGCGAACGCGGCGACACAGCGCCGGACCCCGATGCGCTGCTGGCAACCTACCTCGGTCTTCTCGACTCAGAGATCGCGAAGCGCATCGCGCGCATCCAATCCGGTGCGGCGCAGGCGGAGGACTATGTCGTCCACGGTGCGCTCGCGCTGCTTGAGAAGCTGCGCAGCGAAGGTATCCCCTGCGCGGTCCTCAGCAGCACGCCCGAGCCGCGCGTGAAGGTGGAGGCTGAGATCCTCGGCCTCACGCCATTCTTCGGCCCGCGGATCCACGGCGGTACCGGCGATCCGGCGGGGTTCCGCAAGATGGACGTCTTCCGCCGCATCCTCGCCGAAACGGGCGTCGACGGCGCGCGGCTCCTGTCGTTCGGCGACGGCCCGGTTGAACTGTCCGACACCAAGACGCTCGGAGGCGTCGCGATCGCCGTCTGTAGTGACGAGAATCGCAACGGCTCCGGAGTCATGGATCCCTTCAAGCGCCGGCAGTTGCTCGACGCCGGCGCGGATGCCGCGATTCCCGACTTCCGCGACGCGCCCGCCCTGATCAACCACCTGAGGCACCGATGAAACCAGCCGTACAGCCCCTCGATTTCAACGCCCTGCGCCTTCGCCCGCTGGCCGAGCGGAAGAGCCTGACCCGCGCCGACGACATCCTGATCGACCCCGCCGCCCCGCCGCCAGCGCTGCCGGAAGCCGCCACACCGCTCGTGCGCGAATGCGCGGAGCGTATCCTCACGGCGCGCGAACGCGGCGCGGGCGTGATGTTGCTCTACGGCGCCCACCTCGTGCGCAACGGCGCGGCACGCCTCCTGGACCGCATGATGGAGCGCGGCTGGCTCACACACCTGGCGACCAACGGCGCGGGGACGATCCACGACTGGGAGTACGCGTGGCTTGGCGCCAGCACCGAGAGCGTTGCGGAGAACGTCGCGGACGGCACGTTCGGCTGCTGGGATGAAACTGTGACGGCGATCCACCTCGCGCTGATGACGGGCGCGCTGGACGGTCTCGGCTACGGGCGGTCGCTGGGCCGCTTCATCTGCGAGGACGGCGCGGCGGTGCCGGAGGAGGCCCTGCTCCGGCGCCTCGTCCGCACCGATCCCGAGCACCCGCTGGGCGCGGCGCGCGCGGACCTGCTCCGGGCGCTGCGCGAGGGGCATGTGATCCAGCGGCGCGTGCGCATCGAGCACAAATGGAAGCACGCCTCGATCCTCGCCTCGGCATGGACGCACCACATCCCGCTGACGGTCCACCCGGGCATCGGCTACGACATCACCGCCTGCAATCCCGCCTTCAACGGCGCCGTCCTTGGCCGTGCAGCCGAATTGGACTTCAAACTTCTCGCGGGCTCGGTCGACACGCTCGACGCCGGCGTCGTGATGTCCGTCGGCTCGGCGATCATGGGACCGCAGGTCTTCGAGAAGGCGACAAGCTGCGTCAACAACCTGCGGTTGCAGAACGGCCGGCGGGTGCTGCACGACCACGCGATCTACGTCGTCGACCTCCAGGACGGCGGCGGGTGGGACTGGTCCAAAGGCGAGCCGCCGAAGACGAACCCGGCCTACTACCTGCGCTTCTGCAAGAGCTACTCGCGCATGGGCGGGGCGATGCGCTATGCGCAGTGCGACAACGCGGCGTTCGTCCACAACCTGCTCGCGGAGCTGGAACGCGCATGACCCCGGACCGCTTCCGCGAGATCGCGGGCCGCTACGCCGGCCTCCGCGTCGCGGTTGTCGGCGACGTCTGCCTTGACCGCTACCTTGAGATCGACCCGGCGCGCACCGAGACCTCGATCGAGACGGGGCTGCCGGTTCACAACGTGTCGGCCGTTCGCGCGCAGCCCGGCGCGGCGGGCACCGTCATCAACAACCTTGCTGCGCTTGGCGCCGGCACGATCCTTCCCGTCGGCTTCTGCGGCGACGACGGCGAGGGCTTCGAGTTGCGGCGCGCGCTGGCCGCGCTTCCGGGCGTGAGGCTGGACTTCTTCGACGTCACGCCGCTGCGCCGCACCTTCACCTACTGCAAGCCGCTCGTGATGGAGCCCGGCCGCCCGACGCGCGAGCTGAACCGGCTGGATTCGAAGAACTGGACGCCCACGCCGGCGGAGGTTTCGGACCGGATCGCGGCGTCGATCGCGGCGTTGCGCGGGGCCGTCGACGCGGTCGTCGTGATGGACCAGGTCGACACGCCGGAGACGGGCGTCATCACCGCACCGGTCCGCGCGGCGCTGGCGTCGTTTCCGGCCGGCGTCCCGGTCGTCGCCGACTCCCGCCGCGGGCTTCGCGACTACCCGCCGCTGATCTTCAAGATGAACGCCGCGGAACTGGCCGCCCTGCTCGGGGAGCCGGGGCCGTATTCCTTCGTCGCCGCCCTGCGCGCAGCCGAGGGCCTGGCACTTCGGAATGGTCGGCCGATCGTCATCACGATGGCCGCCGAAGGCCTTGCAGGCGCGGAGCCCGGCTCATCCGCGGTGCACGTGCCCGCCCTGCCCCTCCGCGGTCCGATCGACATTGTTGGCGCGGGCGACTCCGTCACGGCGAACCTGGCGCTCGCGCTTGCGGCGGGCGCCACGCTGCGCGAGGCCCTCGAGATCGCCGCGGCGGCGTCCTCGATCGTCATCCACCAACTCGGCACGACCGGCACGGCAACGCCGGCGCAGATCCAGGCGTTGCTTCCGCTTCCGTGCCCGGGAGGACGTCCGCGTTCGCTCAGGCTCCGCGGATCTTGACGCACCGTGCTTTTTTAGGTTTGATTGATAACAGCGTCGCGCGGGAGGCGCACGCGTGGGGATCATCATTATGAAGAAGACGACGCTGGGCGTGATCGTGGGCAACCGCGGGTTCTTTCCGGATCATCTGTGCCGTGAAGGACGCGAGACGATTCTCGGGCTGTTGAAGGCCGAGGGATTCAACGCGGTCGCGCTGACGCCGAAGGACACGAAGTTCGGTTCGGTGGAGACGCTACAGGACGCGCAAAAGTGCGCCGCGCTGTTCCGCCGCAACGCCGCGAAGATCGACGGCGTGCTGGTTACGCTGCCGAACTTCGGCGACGAGCGCGCCATTGCGGACACGCTCCGGCTGGCCGATCTCGGCGTGCCCGTCCTGATTCACGCGTTCCCCGACGACGCCGGGCGCATGACGATCCGCGACCGCCGCGACAGCTTCTGCGGCAAGATGTCCGCATGCAACAATCTCTCGCAGTACGGCATCCCCTACTCGCTGACGGCGCGCCACACGGTCGACCCGCTCTCCGACGAGTTCCGCGGCGAACTCCGCCAGTTTGGCGCGACGTGCCGCGTCGTCCGCGGCCTTCGCGGTGCGCGCATCGGCGCCATCGGCGCGCGACCGGCCGCCTTCAAGACGGTCCGTTTCAGCGAGAAGCTGCTCGACGCGGCGGGCATTTCGGTCGAGACGATCGACCTCTTCGACGTCTTCGGCCGCGTGAACAAGCTGAAAGACAACGATCCCGACGTTCGGAAGAAGCTCGCCGCGATCCACGGCTATGTGTCGACCCGCGGCGTTCCCGCGGCGGCGCTGCTGAAGATGGCCAAGTTCGGCGTCTTCGCCGACCGCTGGATCGCCGACGAGAACCTGTCCGCGACCGCGGTGCAGTGCTGGACGGCGATGGAGGAGTTCTTTGGCGTCGTGCCCTGCACGGTCATGAGCATGATGAGCAACGCGCTCCTGCCCAGTGCGTGCGAAGTGGACGTCACCGGCGCCGTGGGCATGCTGGGCCTTCGCCTCGCCGGCGGACGGCCGGCCGCGCTGCTCGACTGGAACAACAACTACGGTGACGACCCGGACGCGTGCGTTCTCTTCCACTGCTCCAATCTGCCGAAGGACGTCTTCGAGGACCCGAAGATGGACTACCAGGCGATCATCGCCGGCACGGTCGGCAAGGAGAACACCTTCGGCACGATCGTCGGCTCGATGAAGCCGGGCGCGTTCACCTATTGTCGCGTATCGACGGACGACGAGATGGGCACCGTGCGGGCCTACCTCGGCGAGGGCGCGATCGAGTCGACGCCGCTGCAGACCTTCGGCGGCTACGGCGTGGCGCGCATCCCCAACCTCCAGGGCCTGCTGCGTTTCATCTGCGAGCGCGGTTTCGAGCACCACGTCGCCTTCAGCCGGACCCAGGTCGCCCGCGGCCTCCACGAGGCGCTGTCGAAGTACCTGGGCTGGGACGCGTACCTGCACGGCGGCTGACGGCGGACGCTCCCGGAAATTCCTGCGATCGGATGGGGGCGCGGGGGCTGAGCCCCGCGCCCCTTCCACACCACCGGACGTGCGGTTTTCCGCATCCGGCGGTTGGACGGGCGGCGGTCACGGTGTGACCTCCGCGAAGGTCCAGGGGAGGGTGAACCCATAGCGGGTCAGCGTGGAGTTGCTCAAGGCCTGGTGCATGGCCCGCTGTCGGGCTACCGCCCATGCGCCTAGTCCGGTGTACCCGATCCCCAAGGCGCGGCCCGTCACCCCGAGGCGACGGAGCGCGTGGATTCGCCCCTGCGGCGTTTTCCAGCGGATCCAGAAGCATTTGCGCATGTGCCGGCGGATCCATCCGCTGGTGTCCTCGACCTCCCGCCGCCATGTGGCCAGCTTGAAGTAGTTCCACCATCCCCGGATATACCGTTGCCATTGGTCGCGCAGCTCCCGACTCGTCAGGCTCTGACGCGCGTCCCACAGATTCCGCACCTTCGCTTGCATCCGCTCGACACTCTTCGGGCTGACGCCGATGCGTCCGTCCGGGTAGAGCCGGAAGCCCAGCAAGGCGCTTCCGTCCGTCGGTCCGCTCCCGCTCTTGGTCCGGTTGACCGGAACCTTCAGGTGCTTTTCGATCCAGCGGATCACGCTCTCCAAAATGCGTCCGGCCGACCGTTCGCTGGCCGCGAAGATCGCGATGTCGTCGGCGTAGCGCACGAACGACAGACCGCGGCTCTCCAGCTCCTTGTCCAGCGGGTCGAGGTAGATGTTCGCCAGCAGCGGGGAGAGCGGTCCACCTTGCGGCGTCCCCTTCCCCCTCGGTGTCTTGCGACCATCCGCCGTCTGCATCGGCGCCCGGAGATAGTCTCCGATCAACCTCAGCAGCCGCTTGTCCCCGACCTTCCGTCCCACCGCGTGCATCAGGATGTCGTGGTTCACTTCGTCGAAGAACCCCTTCAGGTCGATATCCGCCACCCACGTCTTCCCGGCTTGGATGAAGCCGTGGGCCTCCCGGATCGCGTCGTGCGCGTTCCGGTTCGCCCGGAAGCCGTGGCTGTGCTCGCTGAACTCCGGCTCCCACAGCGGAGCCAGTTGCTGGTGGATGGCCTGCTGGATCAGCCGATCCTGCACGTTCGGGATGCCCAGAGTCCTCGTCCCCCCGCTGGCTTTCGGGATCTCCACCGCCCGAACCGCCGCCGGCCGGTACTCTCCGGCCCGCAGCTTCCGCTCGATGCTCTCCCAGTGCTCCCGCAGGTGGGCTTCGGTCTCTTCCACTCCCATCCCATCCACCCCGGCGGCCCCGTGGTTGCTCTTCACCGCCAACCACGCCGCCTTCAGGTTCTCTCTCGACAACACCGCCTCCAGCGTTGCTGCCGCCTCTGTCGCTTCATTGTGCATCGTCTCTCACCGTCTCCCGCCTGCCGGTGGACTTGCGGCCCGCGGTTCGGCTCCCGGCGGATCCACCGCCGTTCCCCTCCCCGCCGTCGGGGCTTGGCCCGCGGGGCTCTTCGCCCCTGGTACCCTCCCCCCTCCGTTTCAGGCCGCTCCCCGCCCGCCCGGCCCGAGGGTCCGGTCGTTCGCACTCTCGTCGTCCTTCGGCCCTTCGCTCCGGCGGCCTTTCAGCCGCCCTCTTCGCTACTACGGCCTCTGCTGACTCCTCCCGCGCTCCCGCACGAAAGGTCTCCCCGGGTAAGGTGGATGAACTCTCGGCCCGTGCCGTCAGGCTCTACCCCATGCGTCGTTCGGTGACGGTCGGATTTCGTGCTTCCCAGCACACTCATCGCCCGCATCGAGCCTCTCTGCCTGTTCGTGTTCCTACGGTCGGACCTTCGCTACGGACTTCTTTCGGCCGATCCCCTCACAGGGTCCGCCTTGTCTTTCGCTACGGTTGTCGTCACTCCTTCCGGTCATCTCCTTCCAGATGACTAGCTCATCCCCATGCCGGGCACACTGGGGCAGGCACTCCTGCCTGCCCATCGGAAGGGGCAGAGAATCCGATGCGCCCATGCGTACAACCCTTGGACCGTTGCCGCCCACGAAGTTCCAATCATTGGAGGCCAGGCGGCCTACCGTCTCCCGCATGGCTGCCCAGCAACTCCATCCCCTTACTCCAAATGCCAGCTCCCTGCCTTCTTCAGTGAACGCGTGACGTAATGGTCATCATCGGGAAGGTGAAACCAATGAGAGAGACAAGTAACGCAACTGCATTCAGCATCCAGAGCCAAACCAGGAGATGATACCCAATGGTGAGGGTCTTGCTCCTACCCGAGAGCACACAGACAGCGACGGCCAGAACGATGAAGAACAGCGGCCACCAGTAGTATGTCAGCGCAAGAACCGTGATGGCAGGCAGGCCACTCGTTCCCACGTGCGAAACCCCGCCATGAGCGAGCAGAAAGAGGTAATGTTTCTCGAGCTGCGGCGCGATCCAGCATGTTGCTTTCAAGACGGCGACATTTATCGCGGCCAACCCGAGGGAGTAGTAGACGATAGAGCGTGTCACAATACAGCCCCCTTGACCTTCACTCCGCGAACGGGTCCTCCCGGCTGATGGCCATCTCGAACGTCGGGACGGGGCGGAAGGCGGGGTGGGACTTGTGGGCGAGGTTCTTGCGGCCGAAGTAGGTGCCGTAGAACTGCGCATTGGTGTCGACCCAGTTGGTGACCTTGAGCAGCTCCTCCGGCGTGAGATGGAGGTCGCGGTGGGTTTCGGCGAGCTTCCGGGTGCGGGCCTCCTGCTCCGGGTCGGCCAGCCGCACGGCGCCGCGGGCGAGCATGGCAACGAGGACGCTCGCGTGGGAGCCAAGTGACTTCGGCGGGAGGTAGTCGACGTTGCCGGTCTTGGGATGGTTCTCGCCGATCACCGGGCCGAGCAGGCCGCGATCGCGGCGCGGAGCGCGCCGGCGCTCGGGCACGAGCGACTCGTAGGACACGTTGAACATCGCCGTGGGCGTGCCGCGGAGATCGAGCTTCCCGCGCGGGTCGGCGCCGCCGTGGCACTTCACGCAGTGGCGGTCCCACACCGGCTGCACGTCGAGCACGTAGTCCAGCGGCCGGCGTCCGTCGCGCTCGCCGGGCTGCGGGCCGGGGACGGACGGCGCGCGGCGCATCGCGAGCAACGACGCCGACGGCGCGGCGGCGACGCCGCCGGGCAGCTCGTGGCAGCCGACGCAGCTCCGCGTCTCGCCGGGCATGTAGTTGACGAACGTGCGCTCGGTCTGCACCGCCATCAGGTTCGCGTCGAGCGCCTGCATGAACACGTTGGCGCCGGCGGGGACGACGAAGTGCGCGGAGCCGTCGGCTTCGACGGGCACGATTCCGTGCTGGACCTTGAGGCCGAGGTGCGTGTCCTTCGAGATCGTCGCGTGCTGCTGGTCGTAGACGTCGCCGTTCCACCGCCGCCGCGCCGTCCACGGCCGCGGGACCTGCTCGAGGATGCGCAGGTGCCTCACTGTCCCGCGCTCGACACCGCCGAGGCCCTGGTAGACGTCCGCGACAACGCACACCGCGCGGTTCGACGCGGCGAGCGCCGCATCGACAGGCGACGCCAGCACCGGCGGCACGGGCCGTGGCTTGAGCGGCACCGGCATCCAGCACGAGATCCCCTCCGCGCGGTGCAGCAGCGCGACGCGGCCCGTCTCGTCGAGCAGGCAGAGGCCGTAGGCGTCGTGATCCTTCCACTCCGGCCCGGCGGGCTTGTGCGCGACGAGGAAGAGGCGGGCGGACAACGGGAACGGATCCTTGAACAGACGGCCGGTTCCCTCGCCGTCGTGCAGCCACGTGCCGTCGGGCTCGCGGAACGCAAAGCCGGGCTCGGCCTGGATGTCGACATCGGGCGTCATGTAGGTCATCGGCTCGCGTGTGCGGATGTTGCGGCTCGTGTCGAGGCGGATCACCGTGCCCATGCCGTTCTGCGGGCAGTGCGGCGTGCCGAGCACGACGTAGCCGTCGGCGGTGCCGGGGATCGGCCGGCCGTAGATCAGCGTCGGCGGCAGCGAGATGTCGTTGCCGTAGACCTCGGACGATGCAGTGCCGTCGGGCCGCATCGCCCAGAGGCACTTCACGCTGACCGCGCCCTTGTCGACGTATTCCCAGCGCGTGTAGAGCAGTCGTCCGTCGGGCATCAGCACGGGCGATGCCTCGCTGACGGAACTGTTGCTCAGGCGCTTCAGGTTTCGTCCGTCGCCGTCCATGCGGTAGAGCACGGTCGTCGTGAAGTCGTCCGGCGCGTCGCACAGGATGCCGTACTGGCAGCGGGTCGAGATGAACGCGATGCCGCCGTCGGCCAGGTAGCACGGCTGCATGTCGTCGGTGCCGTGATGATAGTGGTCGAAGACGCGGTACTTCGCGACCAGCGCGGCCTCGTCCGCCTGCGGGAATGTGAGCTGGCGGAGGCCGCTGCCGTCGACGCCGACCTCGTAGATGCGGTAGCCGTCCTGCGCCCCCGCCTTCCACGCGAAGACGATGCGTCGCGCGTCGAACGACAGGTCAAAGCGCTCGAACACGCCGCCCTTCAACTGCGGCACGATCTCGCGGACGGAGCCGTCCTTGAGGTCGAGCACGCACAGGTTCCCGCCGGGCGTCCAGGGGCTGTTGATGAACTCGGTGTAGTAGTGGTTCGCGCCGTAGGTCTTTCGCGTCATGAAGACGAGCTTGTCGAAATCGGCGGCCGGGTTCTCCATGATGAGCGCGCACCCGCGCAGCGCCGCGACCTCGCCGGCCCATGCGTCCAGCGCGCCGCCCGCCTTCGCGATCTCCGCGCCGCGCTTCTCCAGCGCATCGAGCCGTGCGAGGTGCGCCGCGCCGGAAGGCGCGCCGAGCGCCGCGATCATCGCGCGGAGGCCGGACAGGTCGTGGTCGGCCAGCGCATCGAGCGGATCAGTGGGCGGCGGATGGGCGACGGCGGACCCGCCGGTGAACTTCACCGCGCGGCCTGTGCGGCCCCCGACGAACTCATGGCGACCGCGCAATTCCACGGCATTCCCGGATTCCGATGCATCGTTCCCGTCGCCCTCGAACGGCCACCATCCCGCGAGCGCCGGATCGGCGGCGGCGGGCGCAGGGCCGGCGAGGGCGCGGATCTCGTCGGCCGAAAGGGCGCGCGCGTACAGCCGCACCTCGTCGAGCAGGCCGCGGAAATCGCCGCCGAAGTTGTCGGAGGCGCAGCCGATCTTGAAGACCCATGCGGCGGCATCGGACCGGGATTGGAGACGTCCCTTCGCATCCGCCGTGCCGTCGATGTAGATCGTCTGCCTTCCGCCCGCCCCGACCAGCGCCACATGGTGCCACGCGTTGTCGGCAACGCCGCGGCGCGACGTGATGCAGCCGACCCAGCCGATGTCGAAGACGACGCGCCCGTCGTCGATGAAGAGCGCCTTGCCTTGGGGCACCCACTTCCCCTTCGCGGGGACCTTGGCGACAATCGTCCCGCCCTCGCGCGTGCGGACCCATGCCGAGACGGTGAAATCGTCCGTGCCGAAGTCCGGGAGAGGACGGCGGGGAGGCGCGGCCGGTTCCTGCGCGGCCGCGGCACCCGCCGCGAGCAGCAGGACCGCAACCGCGCCGCGCGCGGCCGCCAATGTGCCGGTCGATCGTGCCTTCATGCGTTGCGTCCCCTGCTTCCGCGGCACCCTAGCGCAGGATGCGCGGCGTTGTCGACGACGGGTGTTCCTCTCAAGTCCCGACCTTGTCGACCGGAGCGGCAACCCGGGGCCTGATAAGAAGTCGCTTTTCGCGCGGTACGCGCGCCCTGCTTCGATCGAGGAACTCCGCAGGGCAGACTCACCCGTCGGGGCCGGCCTGAAGCGGCGTCTTCACGGTGGAGACGCCACCTGAGGGCCGAAGGGAAGGCAAGAACGACACGCGGCCCCGACCGGCGTCGCTGCGCTGCGGCACGCAAAGTATCAGTCGCCGGGAGGAGCCTGTAGGGACAGATTGCGGCAGATGGTGTCCAAAATGAGTCGAATGGCCTCCTTGAGGTTTCCCAAGCATTCATCCCTGGTCTCGCCCTGACCATTCGCGCCGGGGACTTCCAGACACGTCGCCCAGAAACCGCCCTCCTCCGGTTCGCCCCGGTGCACAATGGCTGTGAAATGGTTCATACCCGTACTCCTGATAAGAAAAGAAACCACTCTTCAAGCGGCGCGGGCAGGCACCCGTTGGGACCGGCCTGACGCAGCGCCTTCATGGTGGAGAGGCTGTCAGAGTGCCGAAGGGAAGGCAAGAACGGGTGCGGGACGGGTGCGGGAGCGGGACGCTCCTCCCGGCCCCTCTACGGCGCGGCCACTTCGATCCGCACCGGACCGAGCAGACCGGATTCCGTCGAGCCGCGATAGTGGGTCGGGATCGTGACGTAGTGGTTGGCGAGCGTGTTGCAGACGAGCACCTCGATGCGGTTCGC
>CAYRFK010000042.1:0-7367 GCA_964423465.1 uncultured Verrucomicrobiota bacterium
GTGGATCGCGTGGCAGTTCCACCGCGCGGATTTGAATGAAGGTGTTGTGCAAGCCTTCCGCCGTCCCGAAACCACGAACGAAATGCTCACCGTGAAACTGCGCGGTCTCGACCCGCAGCAGCGCTACGAAATTGAAAACCTCGACGGCGGCAAGGAAGTCCGCACCGGCGCGGAACTCATGCGCGGCCTCGACATCACCCTGCGCGAGAAACCCGCTGCCGCAGTGCTGGTGCTGAAAGCCATCAAGTGAACCAGCCCATGAAACACACCCTCACCATAATCACCGCCCCACTGCTCGCGCCGCTGGCTGCGCTGCACGCGGCCGAGCCACAGCCGGCACAGCAGCCGCCTGCCACGGCGTTTCTTTATCAGCCCGAAACGGGTGTGATTGCCGACGTGATTCCTTACTCTTGGAACGGGCAGTTTCACCTCATGCACCTGCAGCAAAAACCGCGCCAGAAGGGGTTTGACCGGCGCAGCTCGTGATGCGCGATTTCGTGGACTTCAAGGATGCGGGGGTGCTGATCAAGAGGATCAAGCTCCCGGCAGAAACAGCGGGCGAGATTGTGCTGTTTCTCAAGACCAGCGCTGAACTCGTGTCACCCGCTGTGGTCCCGCTTGCCGTATGTCGCGATCCTGATGACCTCGATATTCCAGGGGCAGCAAAGACCGCTGCTGCCGACTTCATCATCTCCGGTGACGACGACCTGCTGGCCATTGGAGACCATTCTGGGAGGGGAATTGCGAAGCCTCGGGAATACTGGGAGGCATTCAGCAAGAGGCCAAGATGAGGTGAACAGACTAAGGACTCTCACCGATCGCGATCGCGAGCCGTGAAGTCCCCTGCTTCGCGCTATGCCGGGCGCCGCTGTGTTGAACTGAGCCTGCTGCGCGCCCGCCGTCCCGGCGGGCGTTTGCGTTAGGGGATTCTACGCGGCGCCGGGGCGGACTGGAGGGCCGCGGTGGTCGGATTGCCGCCACTGTGCGCCGGCTCGCCGGCGCGGAAGAGGTCGTGGCCACGGCCGCGGTGTCTGCGGACAGCCGGGGCGGGAAGCGCGAACGCGATCGGCACGGACCTCCGCGATGCCGCAGTCGGGGACGGCGGAACGGCGGGGCGTGCGGGCGGAAGGGGGCGGGCACATTTGCATCCTTCCGCGGCGCGCGTACGTTGCGCGCAATGCACGTCGGCCCGGCTCGGCGGCACCGACGCGGCGTTGTTCGCGCCAGCACGGGCGCGGGGGGTTCGCATGGGAGTCTTCGTCGGTCTGGTTCTGCTGCTCGGCGTCGCCGCGGGCCTCGCGGTGTCGGGCGTCCTCATTGCGATGGCTGTTGTGTTTGCCCGCAGGCTTGCCCGCAGCCGGAGGAATGTCTGGCCGGTCTTCTCGTTCGCCGTCCTTCTCTGGCTTGCGGCCGCAATCCTGGCCATGCTCAACTTCCCGTACGCGGCCATCGAACCGGGCGGCGACTTCATGCCGGTCCTCCGCAACGCGTTCGCCGGCGGACTCGGCTACTGCGCCGGCCCCGGCGTCGCGGCCGTACTGGCCATGATGACGGCGCGCATCTGCCCGGCGCGACCGGCGGGTTTGTAGCGTTCGGGTTGGCTTGCGGAGGCGGGACCGGTTTCCAGGGCTTGGAGGACATAATGCGCTCGGCTTCCAAGGGTTGTAAGACATCGGTCACCGCGGGCTTGCGGCGGGCGGCATCCTGATCTCGCGTCCCCGAAGTCAGACGAACGGGTTCAGAATACGTATCCCGCCGTACCCTCGTCCGGGGGAGAAATGAAATAGACGGTGCGCGCCAAGGAGGTCTGGGTGGGGAACCCAAGAGAAAACGCGCACCGTCTGATGGAACGTACCCCACCCCGGACGGATTTCAACTTCGCGAACCGGATCAGGCCTGCGGAGCTTCAAGGGCCGGCGGCGAGGCGGGCGCGGGGGCCGGGCGGACCTGGATCACGAGGCGCTTGAAACCGTCGATCGACGGCTCGAGCGAAACGGTCTCGAGGTCCGGATCGTCCGCCAGCGCGCGATGGACGGCGCGGCGGTCGGAGGCGCTGAGAGTCGGGAAGGTGAAGGGCCGGCCGGACTGGCGGACGCGCGCGGCAATGTCGAGGGCCTCCTTCGCCATCACGTCGCGGCGACGCTCGCGGTAGCCGCCGATGTCGAGGACGCAGAACCACTCCTCGCCCAGCGTGCGGCGGAGCATGCGGTTCATCGCGTACTGCAGGGCCTCCAGCATCTGGCCGTCCTGCCCGATCAGCGCCGGGGCGTCCGGCGAGTCAACGGCCAGCAGGATGCCGGCGTCGCCCTGGGCCTTGGCAGTTACGGTCGCCTCAAACTCCATGCTCTTGAGCAGGCCCTCGAGGAGGGCCCGGGTTTTTGCTGCCGCCTGGTCGGACGTCATGGGCTCGGTCATGGCTTTGTCGCTCCCTTCGCATGTGAGGCCGTGCGCATTCTCTGGCGCAGCATCTGCGCGATCATCAGCGCCTGGTTCGTGGTCCAGTACAGCACGAGTCCCGCCGGGAACCCGTAGAAGAAGTACAACATGACGATCGGCATCCACAGCATCATCTTCTGCTGGGCCGGATCGCCTCCGGTCGGCGTGAGCTTGGTCTGCCAGACCTGCATCGCGGTCATGACCAGGGGCAGCGGATTGACCGCCAGCCCGAACGGCAGCAGCCCCGCGAGCAGGTTCTCCGGCTCGCTGAGGTCGGCGATCCACAGGAACGGGGCGAAGCGCAGCTCGATCGCACCCCGCAGCACGTTAAAGAGCGCGATCAGGACGGGCAGCTGCACGAGGATCGGAAGACATCCGCTCAGCGGATTGATCTTCTTCTCCTTGTAGAGCTGCATGATCGCCTGCTGCTGCCGCTGCGGGTTGTCCTTGTATTTCGCACGCAGTTCGTTGACGAGCGGCGAGACCTCCTGCATCCGCTTCATGCTCTCGGTGCTCTTGTGCGTGAGCGGCCAGAAGAGGATGCGGATGATGATCGTCAGCAGCATGATCGCCACGCCGTAGTTCGGGATGACCCCGTGGATCCAGTTGAGCGTGACGAGCAGCGCCTTGCCGATCGAGCCCGCCCAACCGAAGTCCATCACGTCGACGCGGCGCGCGTCGAGCTGCTTGAGGGCGTCGTACTTTTTCGGACCAATGAAGAGTTCGTAAGTGCGGGCGAGCGACCCGCCGGCCTCGACCGTCCGCGGCGCGCACAGGGCCGCCGCCGCAACACCGGAGAGATCGATCCGGACCTTCGTTGTCTCGCCGGGCCGGACCGTGCGGGCCATGCGCGCCTCGATCCGCTCGAACCGCTCGTCGGGCTTGAGCATCTGGACGAAGTACTTGTTCTTCACGGCGGCCCATTCCATGGCGCCGCCATCCGCCGGAAGCTCCGCCGCCAGCGCCGCGGGCGGCCGCTCGCCGCCGGCATCCTTGTACAGCCCCGCAAGCTTCGTCCCCCAGAACTTCACCTTGTCGCCCGCTGGCAGCGTGTCGATACCGAGGAACACAATGCCGCTCATCGGCGTCTCGCCGGGCAGATTCTGCATCTCGCCGAACCGGAGCCACGTGGCCGACAGCGGGGCCGGCGCCGCGCCGCCGTTGCGGAACTCGTCGCGGATCGCAACCGTGTAGCCGCTCGTGGCGAGTTCCACCGTGCGGATGAGCTGCAGCCCCTGCGCGTTGCGGCGCTCGAAGCGGACGGACCGTCCGTCGGCCCCGGGCTGGGCGGAAAACGCATGGGCGTCGCCCAGGCCGCCGATGCCCTCGTAGGCCAGCGCCGGCGCCGCTTCGAAATCGAGCCGGACCGGGCCGCTCGTGGGCGACTGCGACGTCAGGTACTGGTTCAGTTGCGCAGACACCAGCGCCGCACCGTGGGTGGAGAACTCCAGCTTCACGAACAGGTTCGTGATCGCCACGATCGCCGCCGGATCCGCCGACGCAGGTTCGTCCGCCGACACCCGCGAGGTCGTCGCGGTTCCGGCCGGGGCCTCCGGCACCGCAGCGCCGCCGGGCGCGGCAGAAATCTCCGGCGTCGGGCGCACGGGAGCAATCGCCGACGCCACCACGGGCGGCGCGTTGGAGGCCGCACGCGCGGAGGCCGGCGGGGCGGACTTGCGGAAGTAGGGCGCAATCAGCGAACGGTCGATGATCGGCAGCAGGACGATCAGTCCCACGATGGCGATGAGGACGGGGAGGTCTTTTCGGTTCATGAGATTCTGCCTTCACGGATGCCGAGGCGCGGAGGGACGGGGTCATAGCCGCCCGGATGCCACGGATGACAACGGAGAATGCGCGTCGCGGTCATCCACAAGCCGCGCAGGCAGCCGTGGACGCGGATCGCTTCAATTCCATAGGAGGAGCAAGAAGGGTAATAGCGGCACGCGGGCCCGAGCCAAGGTGACAGGATCCACTGGTAAAGCCGGATCATGAGCATCAGGACGTGCCTCATGGCGTGCGGCTCCGTAATCCGGCCCGCTCCGCCAGCGCCAGGAAGTCGGCACGAAGCTCATCCATCGCCGGCTCGCGCCGCGCGAATCGGGCGACGACGACCACGTCCTCCGCACCCACCAGGCCCGGCCGCTCGCGGCGGAAGACTTCGCGGATGCGACGGCGGGCGCGATTCCGTTCGACGGCACCGCCAACCTTGCGGCTGGATACAACACCCAGCCGCAGGGCCGAGTCCGGGCCACTGCGAAGGAAAAGCACCATGTATCGCCCCACAAACTTCCGGCCCTGCCCGTAGGCCTCCTGGAAAGCACCCGACCTCGTGAGGCGCCGGGCGCGCGACAGTCCGATATCCGGACGCGCGACACCCCCGCGGGACTCCACCGCCCCGGGGCCGCCAGTCATGGGCGCGTCCTCAGATGCTGAGGCGCTTGCGGCCGAGGGCCCGCCGGCTCGACAGCACCTTTCGCCCGTTTCTCGTCGCCGAGCGCTTGCGGAACCCGTGTTTCCGTTGCCGCTTCTTGCGATGGGGCTGGTACGTACGCTTCATTGTCTTCCATTCCTCTTTTGCAAGCCGGTCAGATTACCCGTCCGCGGACGCCGCGTCAATCCCGCAAAATCAACCAGCCTGAATGGCAAGTGTTATTACACACCGGCCGGACTACATTCGGTCGAAGACGCCTCATGAATAGCACCGCGGCTTGATTCCCGCCACCGCAGAAACCACTATCCAGCGCCATGAGGATCCTTCGACTGACCGGAATTCTGGCGGCGATCGGCACGGCCGTGACGGCGGGCGAACCTGCCGTGCTGGCACCCGTGGAACTCCTCCGCGATCCCGTCTTCCGTCAGGGGTTCATTCTTCTGCGGCCTGATCCGGGACGCAAGGTCGAATGCGGAATCGTTCGCGGTCCCGAGGCCGCCGCGCCGGTCTGGCACCTGGCCCAGTGGTCGAGCCGGCATCCGTTCGACGCGGCCACGGCCGTCGTCCGTTCCGCCGGCGGCGCCGTGCGGCTGGCGAACGAAGGACGGGCCGTCGCGTTCGGCGGGGAGGACGGCATCCTCTCCCTCGCCGTCAACGCCTCGGCCGAGTACGGCGACCGCCCTCGCGCCAAGGGCGAGCCGTGGGTTCACCTGCTGGTCGAGCAACCCGTCGTCACCCTCCCCCGCCTCGCGGGCCTCGCCGGACTGCGCCTGCACGTCGAGGCGCGCCGCATCCGCGCCGTACTCGCCCGCTCCGACGGCCACGATCCGAACCTTCACGCCGCCCAGTTCCAGATCTTCCTGAGCGTTCAGAACCGCGAGAAGGGCACCCCCGGATTCGGCGACTACCTCTGGTTCGGCATTCCCGTCTTCGACAACCGCCACCGCACCCACCGCACCTACGCCGCACCGGACTCCGGCACCGGAAAGTTCATCTACACCGCCGCGTCCGAACACTTCACACGGGACAGCACGCACGACGACGGCTGGGCCACCCTCGACGCCGACCTCCTGCCACTCATCCTCGAGGGCCTCGCCACGGCGCGCGCCCGAGGCTTCCTGAAGGAATCGGCCGACGAATCCCTGTTCCGGATCGCCGCCCTCAACATGGGCTGGGAAGTTCCGGGCACCTTCGACGTCGACCTGCAAATCCGCCGCCTCTCCCTCTCCGCCACCCCCCGCTGACCCCGCCACCCTTTTCCGTCTTCCGTTTTCCGTCTCCCTACCCGCATTGCGATCCCCACCGTTCCCCGCTAGCATCCGCGCCGAAGGGAGCGAGGCGTGCGGGTTTGCATCGACATCCAGGCGGCGGTGGCGCAGCGGGCGGGCGTCGGGCGGTACGTGAAGTCGCTCGTCGAGCACCTCGGCGCGCACCGCGGGGTCGACGAACTCCGCCTGTTCTGCTTCGATTTCCAGCGCCGCGGCGTGCCGTTCGAGGCCGCGGGGGCCGCGGTGAAGGCCGTGCGGTGGATCCCAGGACGGATCGTCCAGCAGGCGTGGAAACGCATCGGCTTTCCGCCGTTCGACCTGTTCTCCGGCGCGGCGGACGTCTTCCACTTTCCCAACTTCATCCGCCCGCCGCTCGCGCGCGGACGCAGCGTCGTCACGATCCACGATCTTTCGTTCCTCCGCTTTCCGCACGCCGCGGAGGCCGGGAACCTGCGCTATCTCACGGCGCGGATCGATGACACCGTGGCCTGCGCGGACGCGATCCTGGCCGACTCCGAGACCATCGCCGGCGAGATCCGCGAGCGCTGGCCCGCCGCCGCCGCGCGTGTGCACGGCGTTCCGCTCGGACTGCCCGACGGCTTCGGCCGGCCGGCGGAGGATGCGGTCCGCACCGTCCTCGCCCGGCACCGCCTCGACCGTCCCTACCTGCTCGCCGTCGGCACGCTCGAACCCCGCAAGAACTTCCCGTTCCTCGTCGAGGTCTTCGAGCGGCTGCGCGGGTTCGACGGCGACCTGGTGATCGCCGGCATGAAGGGCTGGAACTTCGAGCCGATCCTCGACCGCATCGCGCGCTCGCCCCTCGCCTCGCGGATCCGGCACCTCGATTATCCGTCCGACGCCGACCTGCCGGCTCTCTACGCGGGCTGCACGGCCTTCGTGTTCCCCTCGCTCTACGAGGGCTTCGGCTTCACGCCGCTCGAGGCGATGGCCTGCGGCGCGCCGGTCCTTGCGTCCGCCGGCGGCTCGCTGCCCGAGGTCTGCGGCGACGGCGCCGAAATCGTGCCGGACTACGACGCCGACGCCTGGGCCGCCCGCATCGCCGCCGTGCTCGGCGACCCCGCGCGCCGCACCGCGCTGACCGCCCGCGGCACCGCCAACGCCGCCCGGTTCACGTGGGACGCGACCGCGCGGAAGACGTGGGACATCTACAGGAAAGTCGGAGGCGCGCCATGAGGGACGGGAGAGGTGTCGAGTGGCGGGTGGCGAGGGGC
>CAYRFK010000042.1:7467-10696 GCA_964423465.1 uncultured Verrucomicrobiota bacterium
AACATCCAACATCGAACGCCGGACCTCGGACTTCGGAAGGGGCGGGGGTCGAGGGACGAGGCTGTTGGGTCTTGGTTGTTGGACGTTGGATGTTGGTTGTTGGATGTTGAATCCGGAACCTCCGAACCTGTGAACCTCTGACCCCGTGAACCTCCACACCATCATCGACGCCCGCTGGATCTTCCCGCAAATCTCGGGGATCGGCCTCTATACGCGGGAACTGCTGCGGCATCTGCCCGGGCTGGACGGCTCGGTCAGGTACACCGTTCTCTTCGACCGGCCGGAGGTGATGGAGCGCGAGATGGCGGGGACGGGCGCGGCGGCGAACGTCACGCCCCTGCTGGTGCGGTGGGGGCTCTTCTCGCCCGCCTCGCAGGCGCACCTGCCGGGGTTGCTGCGCCGGCTCGACGCGCAGGTGTTTCATTCGCCGAACTACATGATGCCCTACCTCGCCTTCCCGCCGGGCGGACGCGGGGCGGTGCGGGCGGTGGTGACGATCCACGACCTGATTCCGCTGCTGTTCCCGCAGTACACGCCGCGGGCGCTGAAGACGCGCTTCCTGCCGGTCTTCCGGTTCGTCATCCGCGAGGCGGCGCGGCGTGCGACGCGGATCCTGGTGCCGAGCCGGAGCACGGCGGAGGACGTGATTCGCGAACTGCGCGTTCCGGCCGCGCGGCGGGGCCACGTTGTCGTCACGCCCGAGGCCTCGAACCCGGCCTACCGTCCCGATCCGGCGACGCGGCCGGCGGGGCCGGTCGTGCTCTTCGTCGGCCGGCGCGATCCCTACAAGAACCTTCCCGCGCTCGTTCGCGCCTTCGCGCGCGTCGTCCGCGCGGTCCCGTCGGCGCGACTGGTCGTCGTCGGCCCGCCCGACCCGCGCTATCCCGAGGCCGAGGCGGCGGCGCGCGAGGTGCGGCTGGGCGACGCGATCGAGTGGCGCGGCTACGTGGACGGCCCCGGGCTCGTGCGGGCCTACCGCGAGGCGGCGGTCTTTGCGCTGCCGTCGCGCTACGAGGGCTTCGGCCTGCCGGTGCTCGAGGCGATGGCCTGCGGCACGCCGGTCGTCTGCGGCAACGGCAGCTCGCTGCCCGAGGTCGCGGGCGACGCCGCGCTGCTGGTTCCGCCCGACGACGAGGGCGAGATCGCCGCCGCGCTCGTCCGCGTGCTGACCGACGCCCCCTTCGCCGACGCCCTCCGCGACCGCGGCCTCCGCCGCGCCGCCCAGTTCTCCTGGGAACGAACCGCCCGCCTGACCCTCGACGCCTACCGCGCCGCCGCGGAATAGCGCCCGGCTGTTCGAACAATTCCCGTAGCCATTCAGACTCGGAGATGCGCCCGGCGGGAACCCGGGACTTGGACCGCGGTTTGTGTTGCGGCGGGTTTCCGGTATACTCGCGCACTTTTGCCTCCGGGCGGATCGGAACTCCAGTGCAAACCGACAAGATCAGAAACGTGGCCATCATCGCGCACGTCGACCACGGCAAGACCACGCTGGTCGACCAGCTGTTCCGCCAGTGCGGGACGTTCCGCGACAACGAGGCGTTGACCGAGCGGATGATGGACAGCATGGACCTCGAGCGCGAGCGTGGCATCACGATCAGCGCGAAGAACGGGACCATGCATTACAAGGACCACCAGATCAA
The DNA here is from genome assembly GCA_964423465.1 of uncultured Verrucomicrobiota bacterium. Classification (GTDB taxonomy): domain Bacteria; phylum Verrucomicrobiota; class Kiritimatiellia; order PWTM01; family PWTM01; genus VGWF01. The sequence goes on from CAYRFK010000042.1 coordinate 9,111, forward strand.
CATCGTGGACACGCCCGGCCACGCCGACTTCGGCGGCGAGGTCGAGCGCACCCTCCGCATGGCCGACGGCGCCCTGCTGCTCGTCGACGCCCAGGAGGGGCCGATGCCCCAGACCTACTTCGTGCTGAAGAAAGCCCTCGCCCACCACCTGCCGGTCGTCGTCGTCATCAACAAGATCGACAAGCCCGCCGCCCGGCCGCGCTGGGCCGTCGACCAGGTGTTCGACCTCTTCGTCACCCTCGACGCCCCGCACTCGATCCTCGATTTCCACGTCGTGTTCGCCTCGGCCCGGGAGGGGCACGCGAGCCTCGACCCCGCGCATCCGGGTACGGACATGAACCCGGTGTTCGAGGCGATCCTGAAGTACATCCCGCCGCCCAAGGGCTCGTCCGACGCGCCGCTGCAGCTCCAGGTCGCCAGCATCGACCACTCGTCGTTCCTCGGCCGCCTCGGCATCGGCAAGATCACCGCCGGTCGCGTCGTCCCGAACCAGCCCGTCATCCTCGCGACCGCGAAGGGCGCCATGGTGAACGGGCGCATCACGAAGGTGTACCGGTTCGAGCGCAACCGGAAGGTGGAGACCGAGGCGGCCGGGGCGGGCGACATCGTGGCGATCGCCGGCTTCGAGGGCGTGCTCGTCGGCGACACCTACACCGACCCGCTGAACCCGCAGCCGCTGCCGGCCCTGCCGATGGACCCGCCCACCGTCAGCATGAACTTCCTGCCCAACAACTCGCCGTTTGCGGGCCGCGAGGGCACCTACTGCACGGGCTCGCACCTGGCCGAGCGCCTGCAGCAGGAGGCCCTGCGCGACGTCGCCCTGCACGTCGAGGAACTGACCGACACCGTCGGCTACAAGGTCTCGGGGCGCGGCGAACTGCACATCTCGATCAAGGTCGAGACGATGCGGCGCGAGGGCTACGAGTTCCAGGTGTCCAGCCCGCACGTGATCCTGAAGGAGGAGAACGGCGTACTGATGGAGCCCTACGAGGACGTCACCCTCGACGTGCCCGAGGCATGCGCCGGCACCGTGATCGAGAAGCTCGGCGGCCGCAAGGGCATGATGGTCGAGATGGTGCAGGATGCCGGCATGACCCGCCTGCGCTACACGATCCCGACGCGCGGCCTGTTCGGCTTCAAGAGCGAGTTCATGTCCGACACCAAGGGCATGGGCGTCATGAACTACATCTTCCACGGCTACGACCGCCACGTCGGCGAGATGAAGAAGCGCCACAACGGCGTGCTGGTCTCGATGGACCCCTGCACCACCGTCGCCTACGCGCTGTTCAACCTGCAGGATCGCGGCCGGCTCTTCCTCGGCCCCGGCGAGCCGATCTACCGCGGCCAGATCATCGGCGAGCACTGCCGCGACAACGACCTTCAGGTCAACCCGGGCAAGGGCAAGAAGCTGACCAACATCCGCGCCGCCGGGCGCGATGAGAACGTCATCCTCACCCCGCCGACCCGGCTGAGCCTCGAGGAGTGCATCGACTACATCAACGACGACGAACTCGTCGAGGTCACGCCGAAGAACGTCCGCCTCCGCAAGCGCCCCGGCCGCATCTGACCCCCGCGGACGGGGAAGC
>CAYRFK010000042.1:10796-27819 GCA_964423465.1 uncultured Verrucomicrobiota bacterium
CCGTAGACGCGGCGCCCCCGCCGCGTTCGATGGGTTCCCGGAAGAAGCGGCGAGGGCGCCGCTTCCACGAAGGCGGGGTCGGAACTCCTGCCCCACGGGCGGGCCTGATGGGGCGAGCTACCGCGAGCCCGGACGCCGATCCCCCATTGGATGCTGGCTGTTGGACGTTGGCTGTTGGATGTTGAGCCTTCCCCCGCCCTTCCCCCGGATGCCGGGATTGCGGTATGGTCCCGCATCATGCGCATTCTCTTCATCGCGTCGGGGGCTTTGGCGTGTCCGGCGCTGCAGGCGGTGGCCCGGAGGCCCGGCGACGAGGTCGTCGCGGTCGTGACGCAGCCGGACCGGCCCAGCGGACGGCGACTCCAGCCGGCCGCGTGCCCCGTCGGCGAACTGGCGCGCAACCTCGGCCTGCCCGTGCGCCAGCCGGAGAAGGCGAGCGCGCCGGAAGAAATCGCGGCGCTGGCCGCACTCAAGCCCGACCTGATCGTCGTCGCCGCCTACGGCCAGTTCCTGAAGCAGGCCCTGCTCGACATCGCCCCGCAGGGCGCCATCAACATCCATCCGTCCCTGCTGCCAAAGTACCGCGGCGCGGCGCCGATCCAGTGGGCGGTCGCCAACGGCGACACGGAGACCGGCGTCGCAATCCTCTTCGTGACGGCGCGCATGGACGCCGGGGACCTCATCCTGCTCGAACACGCTCCGATCCTGCCCGACGACACCGCTGGCACGCTGGAACCCCGCCTGGCGGCCGTCGGCGCGCGCCTGCTGGACCGCGCGCTGGACCTCTTCGCGATGCCGCCCGTGCCGCGCGCGCCACAGGACGAGACGCGGGTCGTCCTCGCGCCCAAGCTGTCGAAGGAGGACGGCCGCATCGACTGGACGCTCCCCGCGGACACCATCCGCAACCGCATCCGCGGCTTCCACCCCTGGCCCGGCTGCTTCACGACTATCCCCGGCACGCCGCCGGTGACGCTCAAGATCCACGCCGCCGAGGTCGGGGCCGGCTCCGGTACGCCCGGAACCGTGCTTGAAGCCGGCTCGAAGGGCGTTTGCGTGGCCTGCGGTACCGGCAGCCTCCGCCTCACCCGCATCCAGCCCGAAGGCCGCCCCGCCATGACCGACGCCGCCTACTGCTGCGGCCGCCGCGACCTCGCCGGGCTTCGCCTCGGGAGGTAGGAAGGCGGGAGGCGAGGACCGAGGTCCGAGGGGCGAGGTTCGAGGGCGGAGATCTGGATCGGATAGTCCGATGTAGCCGTAGGGCTACGACCTGCGGCGCCGTGGCCATCGCGACCGCCCCGGCGCGCCACGTCGTAGCCGTGGCGCTACCCGGCCGGAAGCACGAAACAGCCCGTCCGGTCCGGGTTTGCCGCGTTTCTCCGTTTTCCGGCTTCGTGCTTGTTTCGTGCTTCGGAATTCCGATTTCATGCTTCCCCCCCCGCCCCTCGACCCTCGCCCCCTTCAAAGGCTTGCGGCGGGGGGGCGTTCCTGCTATCCAATCGGGCTCGGAAACGGCCATGCTCAAGTCCCTTCGCGTCAGGAATCTCGCGGTCGCGGAGAATGTCTCGGTCGAGTTCGGACCGGGCTTCAATGCCATTACGGGCGAGACCGGCGCGGGCAAGTCCATCCTCATCGGCGCCCTGGCCCTGTTGCTGGGCGAACGGGCCGACAAGTCCCTCATCCGCACCGGCGAGGAGCAGTGTTCCGTCGAGGCGGTCTTCGAACTGGTGGACGCGCGGGAAATCGACGCCGTCCTCGACGGGCTCGGCCTGCCGCCCTGCGAGGGCGGCGTGCTGGTTTTCCGCCGCACCATCCGCGCCTCGGGCGGGCAGATCCTTGTCAACGACAGCCCGGTCACACTGCAGGCGCTCAAGCAGATCGGCGACGCGCTCGTCGACATGCACGGCCCGCACGACCACCAGTCGCTGTTCCGCACGGAGGCGCAACTGGCGGTCCTCGACGCCTTCGGCCGCTGCGGACGCGAGCGCGAGGCCTACGCGGAGACCCACGCCCGGATCCGGGAGATCGAGAGCCGCAAGGCGGAACTCTCGGTCAGTGAGACCGACCTCGCGCAGCAGGTCGACCTTCTCGATTACCGTGTGCGGGAAATCGAGCAGGCGGAAATCCGCGAGGGCGAGGAGGAGGAGGTTCAGCAGGAACACCTCGTCCGCGGCAACTCCCAGCGGATTCTCGAGCTGGCCGGCCATGTCGCCGGCGCGCTGACCGAGCAGGAGGCCTGCGCCTTCAACGCCCTCGTCGCGGCGCAGCGGCCGATGGAGGAGCTTTCCCGCCTTCTGCCGGCCGCGGAGGCGTGGCGCGACGAGATCGCGCAGCTGGCGGCGCGCGTCCAGGAGCTCGGCGTGTCGATCGTCCGCGAGGCCGAAAACGTCGAGGCCGAACCCGCCCGCCTGGAATGGCTGGACCAGCGGATGGCCACCTACCAGAGGCTGAAGCGCAAGTACGGCGGGTCCGTTGCCGCCGTTCTCGAGACGCTCGAAACATCCCGCACGCGCCTCAAGGATCTGCGCACGCGCACCGAGCAGGTCGCCGCGCTCGACGCCGAGGCCGCCGTTCTCCGCGCCGAACTGGAGAAGCGCGGCGCGGCGCTGAGGAAGAAGAGGGCCGCGGCGGCCGGGGAGCTCGGCGAGGCCGTCACGGGCGAGCTGGAGTTTCTCGGCTTCCCCGGCAGCGCCTTCTCCGTCGAGCTGAGCCCGCGGGAGCCGCAGGCGGACGGTATGGACCACGTCGAGTTCGGCTTCGCGCCCAACGTCGGCGAATCGATGCGCCCCCTCCGCCTGATCGCCTCCAGCGGCGAGATTTCGCGGCTCATGCTGGCGACGAAGGCCGTGCTGGCCGAGCACGACCGCATGCCGGTTCTTGTGTTCGACGAGATCGACGCAAACCTCGGCGGCGAGATGGGCCATGCCGTCGGCCGCGAGTTGGCCGGCGTGGCTACGCGACACCAGGTCATCTGCATCACGCATCTGCCGCAGGTCGCCGCCCATGGGACGCTTCACCATGCGGTCCGGAAAGTCGTCCGCGACGGCCGCACCTTCACGCAGGTCGACCGCCTCGAGGAAAAGGCCCGCATCGAGGAGCTCGCCCGCATGCTCGGCGGCGGCGATTCACGCGCCGCCCTCGCCCATGCCGTCGAAATGCTCGCCCGCGCCCGGCGCAAACTGCCGCGGTGAGGCCCGGAGGGAACGGGCACGAGAGCGAATCGTTCCCGAAGTGGAAAACTCCAAACTCCAAGGAAGTGGGAAGGGATGCGGCGGAGAAGGAGCGAAAGGCCGGACAATCTGCGGGTGGAAGACGGTCGGTGAAAAGCGGGGCTTTCCTGGACGGCCTTTGATCCACACCTGCAGACCCCCCGACTTTCCTCCTTACTACCTTGGCACTTCCAACTTCCTTGGAGTTTGGAGTTTCCTTACTTCCCGGATCGATACAACCGGCTCCCATCGCCTCACGGTCAACTGCATCGTTCCGGCTGAGCCGGAACGATTCAGTTGGATCCCAAGTTACGGACGCTACGCGGGCGAATCGTTCCGGAAGAGGAAAGTGAAAAACTCCAAACTCCAAGGAAGTGATAGGTGGAACGGAGAAGAAGGAAGAAAGGCCGGACGGTCCGCGGGTGGGCGCCGGTCTGTCCAAGGCGCGCACCGTTTGGGACGCCCTGAATCGGAATCGAAACCCCCTCCGACTTCCCTCCTTTTCCCTTGGTCCTTTCAACTTCCTTGGAGTTTGGAGTTTCCCTACTTCCGGAGCGATATCCACGGGTCTCCGTGTATCAAGGTCAACTGCATGGTTCCGGCTAAGTCATTCCAACCGTCCGCTATTTCCTGTCCGTCGGCGCGATGCGGATGGCTTGTCCGCCGCGGGCGGGCAGGTGGATCTTGAGGGTCGTTGCGGCGGTGACGGGCTTCCGGTCGATGCGTACGCGCGTGCGCGTGGCCATCGACGGATCGTCGGAGTAGACGTGCGCCGTGCCGGCGGCCCCGGCGCCGAGGAATGAAAGCGGGATGTCGAAGTCGCGCGGCGTGTCGGCATTCATCGCGCCGATGAACCATTCGGCCCCGCGGCGGCGGGCGATGACGGCGTATTCGCCGATGGCGCCGTGAAGCACCTTCGTCTCGTCCCACACGGTCGGCATGTGGTTCCAGAACTCCAGCTCGGGGTCGTCGCCGATCTGCGGGCTCGAGCCGCCCGCGCCGCCCTCCTTCACGGGCGAGGCCGGCGGGCGGTCGTACCAGAAGAGGAACTGCCAGGGACTGAACAGGCAGACGGGCTTGGCGAGCTGGTAGGCATGCGTGGCGAGGCGGTCGACGCGGCCATCGTAGTAGCAGACCGTGTTGTCGGCGGGTCCGGCGAGGTAGCGCGTGAACGCGTAGGCCAGCGTGATGCGGTTGCTCGGGCTGCATTCGTCGCCGTGGACGCCCTCGACGGTCATCAGGTTCGGCCAGGTGCGGGAGTAACCGGTCATGCGGTACTCGTCGTGCACGTCGAGCATGAACCGCTGTGCGCCGGCCTTGCGGATCGCGTCGTGGAGCCACGAGGTCCACTGCTGCGAGCCGACGTTGACGAAGCCGTATTTGATGCCGTCGATGCCCCACTCGCGGTAGAGCGGGAGGATCTGGTCGAGCTGGCGCTCCAGCGCGCGGCGGTTGACATAGACGATGACGCCGACGCCGCGCTCCTTCCCGTAGCGGATGACTTCCTGCAGATCCAGCGGCCCCTTGGAGCGCTTCGGATCCACCGTGACCGTGGTCGCATCGGACGCGTCGTCGTACTCGTGCCCGTACCAGCCGGCGTCGTACTCGATGAACTGGAGCCCGCGCTTCACGGCGAAGTCGACGCACGCCTTGCCGCCCTGCGTCGTCAGCGTGACCTCGCGGATCACCTTGCCCGGCCGGATCCATGAGGTGTCGGCGATCGCGCACGGATCGTTCAGGTTGAGGAAGATGAAGTTGTTCTCGAGCAGCCGGCCGGGCGAGTCGGCGGCCATCACCACGCGCCACGGCGTCGTCAGCGGAAGCCGGGCCTCGACGGGGCCGTCGAGCTTCGCGACGAGCGCGTGCGACACGCCCTTGAGGGGCTCGAACTTCATGCGGGCGTAGTCCACCAGCTTCGCCTCGCCCAGCGCCGCGCAGGGTCCGGCCTCGGCGCCCATCTCGACGACGAGCGGCCGCTCGCAGCCGGTCTTGATCGCACTGACAGGCACCTTCTCGTAGACGCCCTGCCCGGAGTAGGTCGCCCACGCCGGCCAGTCGGCGGCGAGGCGGAACTCGACGGGCTCGCGCGCGATCTTCACCGTGTCGGGGCCCGCCTGCTTCGGCAGTGTCTGGCAGAACGCCACGCCCTCGTCGTAGGCGCGGAACGTGATCTGCAGGCGACGGCCGGGGGCGGCGGTCTCCTTCAGGTCGACGACGACCTCGTTGTAGCGGTCGCGGATGACCTCGCGCTCGCCGCACACCGGCTTCCACGTGCTGTCGGCGCTGCGCTTCGCCTGGGCGGCGACGGCGAGCCCGCCGGTCAGCGACGCACCCTCGATGTCGAGGCCGAGGCGCGAATCGAGGATCAGCGGACGTCCCTTCCAGTCGATCCGGTAGACCGGCACGCCGCCCGGCTCCTTGACATCGACAGCGACGGCGAAGGCGCCGTCCGGCGACTTCAGTGCGATCGCGGCCGCCCCGTCGGCCGCAGGGGCCAGGGCGGCGCCAAGAAGCAGCGCTGCAACGGCATCGCGGCGGAGCCTCTGCAGGGTGACGAGAAGTCTCATGGCGTCCCTTCCTGCCGCGGGTCGGATCCGGCGGCGAACCGAAGCGTAAGAACATCCCCCGCGGCATCAATGCCGCAGAAGGCCGTGCCCAGCGATCCGAACGCGGCCAGCCAGTCGCGGGCGACCGCGATCCGCGCGCGGCCCTCCATCGCGCCCTCGCGGTCCTCGACCTGCAGCTTCAGGGCCCAGATCGACAGCGACATCCGGACCGTCTCGCAGGCGCGCGGAAGGTCGAACCAGGCCCACCCGGCGTCCCCGGCGTAGCCCGGCCGCACCGACCAGGGCGCCGTCGCGGGCGGGATCCCGGCGGCCGAGGCAGCGGACAGCGTGCGGAGGGTGTCCGCGCTGGCGGCGATCGTCAGCCATCCATTGGTCGTCCACCACGCTGCGCACTCATTCGGCGGCAGACCGGCGTAGAGCCCGGATCCCGTGCCCTCGATCATCGAGAGTTCGGGCGCCCCGGGGACCGGCGCGCGGATCAGGCCCCAGCGGTTCTCGGCGTTCAGCCGGTCGAGGACGGGATCGAGCGCGGCCGGAAAATCGCCCGCGTCGCGGACCGGCATCGACACCGTGAGGCCGGGGATCCGCAATCCGCGGAATCGTCCGCTCAGTGCGTCGCCGTGGAGGCCGATCACGAGGGGATCGCCCGCGCGCCGCCGGGCGGCGCCCCACATCCAGGAGAGCCACGGGCGTCGCCAGAGCGGCTGCGCAAGCGTCTCCGCCACGGGCACCGGGACCACCGCAACGCCGGCCGGGTAGTCGCCCAGCAGGGCCGCCACGCCGGACACTCCGTTCGTGGACGGCGCATACGCGGGGAACGGGAGGTCCCAACCCGACAGGCGGATCGCGCCGGAGAATCCCGCGCCGTCAATCCGCTCGATCTCGATCTCGAGCATGTCCGGCCCGGGCCCCGCCCCGAGATCCCAGATGCCGGCGTCGGGGCCGGACATCGAAGGCAGACGCCCGGCCTCGGCCTCGCGCGGCGCCATGCCGTCATAGGCGTCGAGCATGCGCAGGATGTCCGCCGGATTCTCCGACAGGCACGCGATCAGAATCCCCTCCTCCAGCGCCAGGCTCAGGTGCTGCCCGCCGCGGAGGAGGCGGCTCGACAGGATCCAGACGGGACGGCCCCCGTGGACGGTGAAGCGGCGGAGACCCGCGGTCCGCCCCGCGTTGAGCAGGCTGCGGTATTTCTGCGCCCAGCCGCCGATCCACGACACGGCGCCCCAGGCCCGCCGGCCCGGGCCGACGGGAAACTGCGCGAGAAGCACCTCGTCGCCCGCGAGTCGCTCCATCCAGCCCGCCACCTCGCCGCCGGCGACGGAGGCCCAGTCCTGGCTCGAGACACCCGCGACGCGGGCCGCCTCAAACGCGAGCGGATTCCGGGCGATCTCCGGCCAGCGGTCCGCCAGACCGCGATGCAGGCTCACCCAGCGCGCACCGGCCGGAACGGCCCACGCGAGCCGGCCGGTCCGTCGCGGCACGTACACGAACCAGACGACCGAGGCCGCGATGAAGGCCAGCAACAGGGGATAGAAGACCAGCCGGCGGACCGTGCGGGTCATGCGAGAACCGTTCCACGCAGGGCCGCCACGGAGGGAAGGCCGTGGCGGACGAGATACTCCCGGATTCCGGCGACCACCGCGGGGGCCGTGCCGGGCTCGACGAAATTCGCCGTGCCCACGGCCACCGCCGCGGCGCCGACGATGATGAATTCCAGCGCGCCCGCCGCGTCCTGGATGCCGCCCATGGCGATGACCGGAATCCGCACCGCCTTGGCCGCCTCCCAGACGAGCTTCACGGCCACCGGATGGATGGCCGGGCCGCTGAGCCCGCCCGTGACGTTGCCGAGTTTCGGACGCCGCGTCTCGATGTCCACCGCCATCGCGGGGATCGAGTTGATCAGCGAAACCGCGTCCGCCCCGCACTCCTCGGCGGCCTTCGCGAACGAGCCGATGTCGCTGACGTTCGGCGCGAGCTTGGGGATCACCGGAAGCGTCGTCGAGGCGCGCACGAGGTCCACCACGCGACGGAAGCTGTCGAGGTTCGTCCCGAACGCCTTGCTGCCTTCCTTGATGTTCGGGCACGAGACGTTGATCTCCAGCGCGTGCACGCCGTCGACCGCGGCGAGCCGCCGCGAGACCTCGCCGTACTCCTCCACCGTCCTGCCCCAGACGTTGACGATGACCGGTACATCGTGGCGGCGCAGGAAGGGCATGTAGTCGCGCACGAAGCCGTCGACGCCGGGACCGGGCAGGCCGATCGCGTTGATGAGGCCGCTCGCGGTCTCCACCGTGCGCGGCGTCGGGTTGCCCGTCGTCGCCTCCGCCCGGATCCCCTTCACCACGATCGCGCCGAGCGCGGAGAGGTCCACGAGGTCCGCGTACTCGGGGCCGTAGCCGAACGTGCCCGACGCGACCATGACGGGGTTGCGCAGCGTCAGGCTGCCGAGGCGGACGGAGAGATCGGGCTGCGCGGTCATGAACGTCTCCTCATGCGACGCGGCGCAACGAGAGTTCGAGGCCGCGGCGGCTGACGTGGAACACGCGGTGCCCCATCGCGCGCAGCCGGCCGACGGCCTCCACGGTCCGCGCCATCGGCACCGTGGCGAAATTGTGGTGGAACTCGACCAGGATCTGGCGGACGTCGACGCCCGACGCGCAGAGGTCCTCGATCGCGCCGTACTCCCCGCCCTCGATGTCCATCTTGAGGAGGTCGATCCGCGTGTGCCCGAGGTCGCGCATCAGCGTCGACAGCCGCCGGACCGGCGCCTCGATGGCTTCGCCGCCGGCCGCCGAGCGGGAGACGGAGGAAAAATGGGCCGACCCCGCCGAGCGCGGCAGGAAGAATTTCTGGACGCCGTCGTGCGCGGCGAGCCCGAGGGGGTGGAATCGGAACTGCGGCGGGAGAGTCTGCGAACGCACCCAGTCCACCGAGACCGGCGTCGGGTCGAAGGCGTCGACCGTGAGGCCGAAGCGCTGGATGAGCCAGAGATCGAATGCGATGTGGCGGCCCACGCCGATCGAGTAGACGACGCTGTCCGGACCGAGGCCTTCCGGACAGAAGACCCAGTTGTCGCGGTCGTTGCCGGCCAGCTCGGCCGGGCCGCCGATCTCCTGCTTCACGCCGCGGAAGGCGAGCAGGCGGCGGCGGAAGGCGTCCTTGAGGCGCTGGATCATCCGGGCTGGCTCCAATCCACGGTGCGGCACTCGACCACGGGGCCTTCGCGACAGAGGCGGATCCACGACCAGCCGTCGGGCGCATCGGGATCGCGGATCTTCTGCACGCAGGTCAGGCATGCACCGACGCCGCAGCCCATGGCGCGGTCCATCGAAAGCCACGCCGTCCACCCGCCCGCCATCGCCCGGTCGCCGACCGCACGCAGCATGCCGTTCGGCCCGCACGCGAAGAACTCCGGGCGGCGGTCCCGCCCGCCCGCCGCGAGCCAGGCGTCGAGGGCGGCGGTCACGAGGCCGCGCTCCCCGCGCGAGCCGTCCTCCGTCGTCACGCGAACCTCCCAACCCAGCGCCTCGAACTCCGGCACGCAGAGGATGTCCCCGGCCTTCGCCCCGCCGAAGAACGCAACGCCCCGCACCGGGAGCGCCCGCGCCTGGAGGTAGAGCGCCGCCATGCCGTAACCGCCGGCGACCAGCACCGGCAGCGCGTCCGCCGCCGCCGCGGGGAAGCCGTTGCCAAGGGGCCCGAGCACGCTCAGCCGGTCGCCCGGCTGCAGCGCGCGCATCGCCGCCGTGCCGCGGCCGACGGCCTTGTAGAGGATCTTCAAGCGCCCGTTGTCGGCGCCGAACACGCTGAACGGGCGGCGCAGGATGGCGTCCGCCGGCGCCGGGAGCCGGACGTGGACGAACTGGCCCGGGCGGACCTCCGGCGCGATGCCCGGCGCCTCGAGTTCGAGGCACCGGTAGTCTCCGCCGTAGGTCGCATGCGCCGCGACGGTGGTGATTTCGACCTTCATTCGGTTTCCGTTCAGGAATCGGCGGAGTTTGCGCGGTTCGCGCCCGCCCGTCAATTCCGGCCCACGGCTCGAAAACCGTGTTGGCACCCGGCGCAGCGGGACGTATGCTTCGGGCGGACGGAGGGCGCAGAACATGAAACGAAGGATCGGAATCGCCGGGGCGATGGCAGCGGTTGCCATAACAACTATCGCACAGGAACGCGTGGTGGTCCCCCCGGGCATGGTCGCCACCCGGGATCTCCCCTATCCGACGCGGTTCGAGTCGCAGCCCGTCGCGCAGCGGGGCGGCGGCGTCCGGCCCCCGATCCCCTCCGGCTTCAAGACCCGCCAGCTCGGCGCGGCGGTGAGCGCGGCCAACATCGGCGTCCAGCAGGTTGTCGTCTCCCGCAACGGCCCCCGGCTGCTCTACACGGCGAAGTTCGCCGACGGCACGAGGGCCGAGTTCGTGGACGGGTGCGACACCCTCGTCAACGGCCGTCGCTACCGGGGCATGGGCCTTCGCGGCGGGGCCTACGTGGTCAAGGACATGGATTCGAACGAATACCTGCGCTTCACCCTGACAGCCTCCCTGTAAGGGCGCGCACCGACACCCAGCATGGCAACCACCCCGCGCCCGTCCCGGTCGTTCCAGTGGCTGAACGCCACGCAGTTCCTCGGAGCGTTGAACGACAACCTGTTCAAATTGCTGGTCTCGTTCTTCCTCATCCGCGCGCTCGGCAGCGCCCGCAGCAGCGAGGTGGCCGGCTATGCCGGGCTGCTCTTCGCGCTGCCGTTCCTCCTGTTCACCCCGGCCGCGGGCGTTCTGGCCGACCGCTTCAGCAAGCGCACGATCATCGTCCTGGCCAAGGCGCTGGAGATCGTGGTGATGGCGCTGGGCGCCGCCGCATTTCTGGCCGGATCCGCGCCGATGCTCTACGCCGTGCTCTTCCTCATGTCCGCCCAGAGCGCGCTCTTCGGCCCGGCGAAGTACGGCATCATCCCGGAAATGGTCGAGCGCGCACAGCTGTCGATCGCCAACAGCCGCATCGTGGCGGCGACCTACCTGGCGATCATCTTCGGCACCTTCGGGGCGCCCGCGATCGTGAAGCTGACCGGGAACAGCCTCGGGGCCGCCGCGTGGGCGTGCGTCGCGATCGCGATCGCCGGGACGGCCACAAGCCTCGGCGTCGGCCGCGTGCCGCCGTCCGGCTCGACGCGCCGTCCGTCATGGTTCTTCCTCGCCGACGTCATCCGCCCGCTTCGCGCGGTGAGCGGCGACCACTACCTGATCATGGCCATCGTCGCCGCCGCGTACTTCTCGCTGATCGGCGCGTTCCTCCAGCTGAACCTCATTCCCTTCGGCCTGCGGCACCTCGGGCTGGACGAGGTCGACAGCGGGTTCCTCTTCCTCGGCGCCGCACTGGGCATCGGAATCGGGTCGATGGTGGCGGGACGGCTCTCCGGCCGCAACGTCGAGTTCGGCGTACTCCCGCTCGGCGCGCTCGGCCTGGCGCTGGCGACATGGTCGATGGGTGGCATCACGCAGTGGCCGGCCGCCGCCGCCGCGATCGTGGGCGCGGGATTCTGCGCGGGCCTCTACATCGTCCCGCTGGAGGCGTTCATCCAGCTGCGCTGCCCCAAGGACCGCCTCGGCGAGGTGCTCGCCGCGAACAATTTTCTGAGTTGGATCGGCGTGCTCGGCGGCGCGGCGCTGATGCTCCTCTTCGACGGCCTCCACCTGTCGCCCGCGCAGGGATTCGTCGTGATGGGCGGGCTCACGCTCGCGCTGACGGTGGTCACCATCCGCGTCCTGCCCGACTTCCTCGTGCGCTTCATCGCCGTGTTCCTCACGCGCACCCTCTACCGCATCCGCGCCGTCGGCACGGAGAACCTGCCGGTCGACGGCGGCGCGCTGCTGGTCGCCAACCACGTTTCCTACATGGACGCCCTGCACATCCTCGCCTGCCAGCAGCGCCGCATCCGGTTCCTGATGCACCGGCCGATCTACGAGACGCACAGGCTGCGATTCCTTTTCCGGCTGATGAAGGCCATCCCGATCGCGATGGAGGACCCGCCCAAGCGGATCGTCGAATCGCTTCGCGCCGCCCGGAAGGCGCTGGACGACGGCTACATGGTCTGCATCTTCGCCGAGGGCGCCCTGACGCAGAACGGCCTGATGCGCGGATTCAAGCCCGGCTTCGAGCGGATCGTCCGCGGCACGAACCATCCCATCATCCCGATCTATATCGGCGGCACCTGGGGCAGCGTCTTCAGCCACTACCACCGCGGCTTCCACGCGCGCGTGCCGATCCGCGTCCCCTACCCGGCCGGCGTGTTCTTCGGGAAGCCGTTGCCGTCCGACACCCCCGCGGATGCCGTCCGACAGGCCGTCCAGGAACTCTCGTGCGACTACTTCGACGACCGCCGCCGCACGCGCCGCCCTCTCGGCCGCGCCTTCGTCTCCGCCGCACGTCGCAACTGGGCGAAGCTCGCGATAACCGACACCCTGGGGCGCCGCCTGACCTACGGCCGCGCGCTGACGGGGGCCGTCGCCCTCGCCCGACGCCTCGCGCCGCGGACGCGCGGACAGGAGTCGGTCGGCATCCTGCTTCCGCCCTCCGTCGGCGGCGCGCTGGCGAACCTCGCCCTCTCGCTGCTCCGCAAGACCTCGGTCAATCTCAACTTCACCGTCTCGCCCGAGGCCTTCCGCTCGGCCATGGAGCAGTCCGGGCTGCGCACCGTGATCTCGTCGCGCGCGGCGCTGGAGAAGGTCAAGCCGCCGGCGGACCTGCCCGGCCTGATCTGTCTCGAGGACCTGCTTGCGGAGATCACGCCGGCGCGCAAGGCCGCGGCGCTCCTCGCGGCGCGGCTGGCCCCGGGCTCATGGATCGCCCCCTGCCGCGGGTTCCGGCCGGACGACATTGCGACGATCATCTTCTCCTCCGGCACCACCGGCGAGCCGAAGGGCGTGATGCTCACCCACCACAACATCCGCTCCAACGTCGAGGCCATCTCGCTGGTCTTCCGGCCGCGCGCCGACGACGCCCTCGCCGCCTCGCTGCCCCTCTTCCACTCGTTCGGCTACACCTGCGGCCTCTGGTTCCCGCTGCTGGCGGGCATGCGGGCCGACTTCCACCCCAACCCGCTCGACACCGGCCGCATCGCGCAGATGATCCGCGAGGAGGGCTGCACCGCGCTCTTCACGACGCCGACCTTCCTGCTCGGCTATCTGCGGCGCGCGCAACCGGACGACCTTCGGACGCTGCGGCACGTCATCACCGGCGCCGAGAAGCTCAAGCCGCGCGTGGCGGACGCATTCGGGGAACGCTTCGGAATCCGGCCGCGCGAGGGCTACGGCACGACCGAACTCTCGCCCGTGGCCATGCTGAGCCTGCCCGACGAGGGCGAGGGACCGTACGCACAGTCCGGATGGAAGGCCGGAAGCGTCGGCATGGCCGTCCCCGGCGTGGCTGCGCGCATCGTCGACCCGGACACCGGCGCGCCGATGCCCGTCGGGATCTCCGGCATGCTCACCATCCGCGGCCCCAATGTCATGCGCGGCTACCTCGGCCGTCCCGACCGGACCGCCGAGGTCGTGCGAGACAGCTGGTACTGGACCGGTGACATTGCGACAATCGACTCCGACGGCTTCGTCACCATCACCGACCGTCTCGCGCGCTTCAGCAAGATCGGCGGCGAGATGGTCCCCCACATGGCTGTCGAGGACGAGTACCTCCGCGGCCTTGGCCGCGCCGAGATGGTTCTCGCCGTCACCTCTGTCGCCGATGAGCGCAAGGGTGAACGCCTGATCGTTCTCTATACCGAGGCCGCCGGCGACCCGGCCGCGCTGCACGCGATCATCGAAGCCGCCGGCATCCCGAACCTGTGGAAGCCCGCCCGCGACGCCTACCAGCGCATCGAAGCCATCCCCATGACCGCCACCGGCAAACTCGACGTCAAAGGCCTCCGCCGCCTCGCCTCCCCCGGCTGATTGGTTGTTGGATGTTGAGTCCGAACTTCGACGCTCGATGTTCGGCCTGGAGAAGATGACTTGCGCGCCATCACGTGCATCCGTACAGTGTACGTATGAAGGAAGTGCGCTTCGAGTGGGATGAGGCAAAGAACCGGGAGAACCGGCGCAAGCACAAGGTGTCATTCGAGGAAGCACAGACCGTCTTTCTCGACGAACGCGCCGTTCGATTCTTCGACCCTGACCATTCGGCGGATGAGGACCGGTTTCTGATGCTGGGCATCAGTTTCCGGTTGCGGGTGCTGGTTGTCTGCCACTGCTTCCGTGTAAACGACGGCGTCATCCGCATCATCTCGGCGCGCAAGGCAGACCGAGCAGAAGAAACCGACTACTGGAATGCGAGGTGACGCCATGAGAGAGCACTACGATTTCGGCAAGATGAAGGGAGAACGGAACCCTTACGCCAAGGCACTGAAGCAGCCGATCACGATGCGCCTGGACAAGGCGACCGTGGCCTACTTCAAGGGGCTTGCGACCGAGTTGGGCATGCCGTATCAGAATCTCATCAACCTCTACTTGCGCGAGTGTGCCCTGAGCCGAAAACGCCTCGAGCTCAAATGGGCATCATAGCCGGGCCGTACCCGGCTACGGAGGGCAAGTCGGAGGTCAGAGGCCAGAGCGCGAACGATCGAGGTCCGAAGTCCGAGGTCCTTCCTGAAACCACTCCTTCGCCGAGAAGGAGCCGCCGTTCGTGGACGCGGCGCCCTCGCCGCTTCTTCCGGGACCCCGCCGAACGCGGCGGGGGCGCCGCGTCCACGAGGGCTCACTCGGCGATCGCTCGTGCGCAACGTCACACCGCGTCAGTGGCAGGCTGTTGGATGTTCGATATTGGTTGTTGGATGTTGGTTGTTGGGTCTGGATTTTCGGTGTTCGGCGTTCACTTCACCTCAACCCGGTACACCCTGAACGACGCGGCGGCGGCGGTGCGGTCGGTGACGGTGTTCTCCGGCGGCGTGGCGGGCAGGTCGTCGGCGACGACTCCGTGGAATCCGACGGCCAGGTTCGTCGACAGCCCGACGCGGTAGACGCGGCCCGAGACGCTCGACCAGCGGAAGATCGGGAAGATCCCGTCGCCAAGAGCCGCCGCTGCGGCCGAGCCCATCGCCAGCGCCGAGAAGGGATCGAGCGGATGCGTCCCCGCGCGCTGCTCTGCGTACGCGTTCTGCCCGTCCCCATCGACATCCTCCCCATCCGCCGTCCCGTCCGTCGCAAGATCGAAATCCAGCAACCACTGCCACGGAACCCCCGCCGCCGTCGCCCCGCCCGTGAACTCGTACGCCCCCATGTCCACCGTCCCCCCGATCACCCGCGGGTTGCCCGCGAGGTCGAGTGTTTGGGCCAGTCCAGAGACGTTCGTTCCGGCATTGATGCATGGCGAGCCGGGTAACAGGCGCGGATCCAACTCGCCAATGAACATCGGATCGTTTGTCGTGCCGGCGGATCCGGCCTGGGGCCACGAGCAGTTGTGCGACGAGCCGGAGACCAGATGTTCGTGGTTGGCGGGTGTGTTGTAGAGGCAAATGCAGTTTCGCAGCGTGCTGTTGATCACCGTCGACGCATCGATCAGGTAGCGCCCTGAGTTGTGATACACAAAGCAGTTTGAAAGGGCGCTGGATTGGATCATGGGGCTCATTCCCGGAACATTGCTGCAAATAGCGTCGCCGCAGGAGACGGAATCCCCGAATGCACCGCCCCACGAAGTGGACGTGTTTCTCGAGATCCTGCACCATCGAGAGGTGCTCGTACTCATACCTCCACAGTATCGGGCGTAATTGGCGGCGATGGACGAGTCCACGATGGTGCCGCCGCTGACGCCGCCGCCGTGCCCTGCTCCGTTGCCACGTACTACGCAGTTGGAAATCCATACATCTACGGATTCACACCATACGCCGCCCCCTGCTTCCTCCGCTAATCGACTGGGGGGATCGAACCCGAGGGCGAGCGGCCATCCGTTGGTCAAAGTAGACCCGACCAAGGTAGCGCCATTCGTCATCCATACACATCTCATCGCACCGGGTCCTGCTCTGCCGTTCGTTGAGGGATGGCCAACGATGAACGTGGACTTGGGGCCGTTCACGCTCTGGACCCAGATCAGGCGGGTGACGGCAATGCGATTGCTGAGCGTCCCCGCCACGACCCGCCCTCCCGTGTTGTAGACGCTGTTGGTAACCCACACGGCACCTCCCGGGCGAGCAAGCGTCGATCGCAGCCTGGATCGTGGCCTTGGCGCCGGCCCAGTTGGTTCCCGGCGAGGCGTCACTTCCCCAAGGGGCCGCGTAGTAGACGATCGTGTTGTAGAGCGTGCTCGCCATGGTTCCGCCGGATGAAGCGGCCGCGTTTCCAATCACCTTGCAGTTGGTTAGAGCGGAGGAGGCCGCACCGCCTCCATTCGTGACAGCCTGATTCCCCGCCAGTGCGCAATTGACCAGCGTCCCCATGTAGGCGCCGCCGCCCCGGCTTGCGGAATTGCCGACCAGCATACAACCAAGTAGTTGCGAGTTCCCGGAGCCACCGCCAAGTTCCTCCGGGGAACGGGTGGCGTCCGGAAGATCCAGGAAGCGGATGTGTCCGTTTGTGATCGTAAACCCCGCCAGAATCGATCCATTCGTCATCCAGACGCAACGTACGGCCTCCGGCCCCAAGCCATGCTTGTTGGTCGATGCGATGCCGGAAATGAATGTCGATTCCGGTCCGTTCACGCTGGCGACGAGGATCGCCTTGTCAATGGCGACGCGATTACTGAGTGATCCCTCCATGATCCTCCCGCCGGTATCGTACACGCCGTTGGTGACCCAAACCGTCCCGCCGGTGGAGGCGACGTCGATGGCGTCCTGGATCACCGTCGCGGCGGTGGCCCAGTTCGTGTAGGGCGCCAGCGGTGTCGGGTTAGCGACGTTGACGTAGCGGTCGGCGGCGAGGGAGGAGAGCGGGAGAAGGAGGAGCAGCAGGGAAGTAAGGAAACTCCAAACTCCAAGGAAGTGGGAAGTGCAAAGGAGGAAGGAGGGAAGGCGGAAGGACTCTCTCAGGTACGTCCGACTGCGACCTCCCGGCAGACCGTCCGCGGACCATCCGGACTTCCTATCTTCTCCGCCTTTCCCCTTCTCCCTTCCTTGGAGTTTGGAGTTTCTCACTTCTGCCTTCCGGCCGAGGCACGCCCTTCCGCATCGCCCCCCCCCCCCCGCACAGGTTCAACCGCCGGAGGGAGTGGACAAAGGCCTTCGAGTCCCTGGTGTTCATTCACGGCGAGTTCCTCGGTTCGCAGAGGTAG
>CAYRFK010000043.1:0-17696 GCA_964423465.1 uncultured Verrucomicrobiota bacterium
TCTCTCAGAAGTCCCCCGCGTTGTCCAACGAACCCGCCGCGGGAGTGCACCACGGATGCCGCAGCGGCTCAGATGCGTCCCGGGCAGCCGCGTGCGCCGCACCGGCAGCGGAGGCGGCCGTTGTGGAGCGACGGCCGGTAGTCGCAGGTGATCTCCACGCCCCGCCAGATCGGCCGCAGCGCGACCAGCCGCGCGACGCGGGGCGTCAGCCGGATCTCGGCGTTGGCGTCGCACGAGTGGTTGAGGAACCACAGGCCCGCGGGCCCCGCGGGACCGGGCACAAGGAACGTGTCATCCTCACGGCCGACCGCGTAGATGCGGCCGTCGGATGCGCGTGCCGGCTTCCGTGCCGTGCCGCCGCGAAAGAGCCCGATCGACTCTCCCGCGCGCAGGGCGCAGACGGCCACCACGCCGCGTCCATCGATCGCACTGGCCCCCACCCTGTATTTCTTCTTCCCCATGCCCACCCATTGCGTTTTCAACCCGCTGCAACATTACATCCAATGTAACGATCGTTACAATATTTGTAAGGTAGGCCGTGACCCGGCCGTCGCAGGAGGGAGGCCGGGCAGGCACTCCGGGGGCTGCGCCCGTGCATCGCGGGACGGGCGGGTGTAGACTGCGGGCATGAGCGCGGCGGATGGAAGCGTGGTTTGCGAGCTGTGCCCGAGGATGTGTGAACTCGCGCTTGGACGGCGCGGCGACTGCCGCATCCGCGCGAACCTCGACGGAAAGCTCACGGCACTTACCTACGGCCTCCCCTGCTCGGTCCATGTCGACCCGGTCGAGAAGAAGCCGCTGTTTCATTTTCTGCCCGGCACGCCGATCCTCTCGATCGCCACGGCGGGCTGCAACCTGCACTGCCGGAACTGCCAGAACTGGGAGATCTCGCAGGCGGACCCGGAGACGCTGGACGCCACCGCTGTGCCGCCGGAGGCGGTCGTCGCACTCGCGCGGCGCGCGGGCTGCCCGTCGATCGCCTACACCTACACGGAGCCGGTCGTCTATTTTGAGTACACGCTCGACGCCTCCACGCGGGCCCGCGAGGCGGGACTGCGCAACGTGCTGGTCACCGCCGGCTACGTCAACGAGGCGCCGCTGCGCGAGCTGGCGCGCGTGACGGATGCCGCCAACATCGACCTGAAGTTCATGAGCGACCGGCTCTACCGCGAGGTGTGCGACGGCACGCTCGCGCCGGTGCTGAAGGCGATCGAGCTGTCGAAGTCCCTCGGCGTCTGGGTCGAGGTGACGAACCTCGTGATCCCCACGCTTAACGATTCCGACGCCGCGCTGCGGGATCTCGCCCGATGGATGGTCCGCACGCTCGGGCCGGACACGCCGCTGCACTACTCCGGCTTCCATCCGCAGCACCGCATGCGCAACCTCCCGCCGACGCCCGCGGAGACGCTGCGCCGCGCCCGCGAGATCGGGCTCGCCGAGGGCCTCCGGTACGTCTATGCCGGCAACGTCGCGGTGGAAGACGGTGAGACGACGTTCTGCCCCGCCTGCCGCAAGCCGGTCCTGCGGCGCGTCCGCTTCGAAATCGCCGAGCGCCACCTCGTCGGCGGTGCCTGCGGCTGGTGCGCCGAGACCATCGCCGGGGTGTGGACATGAAGCGACGCCTCTTCCTGCGCGCCCTGGCGGCCGTCGCATCCGCGGCGGGCGCGGGCGCCGCCGTTGCGACCGGCCGGTCCGCGCGTTGGTCGCGCGCGCGCACCGCGCCCGGCCTCGCACGTCGCATCCTTCGGCCACCCGCCGCCGCATCCCTCCGCCCCGCCCGCTGGGCCGGCTGACGGCGCGGGTTTGCCCCGGCGCG
The DNA here is from genome assembly GCA_964423465.1 of uncultured Verrucomicrobiota bacterium. Lineage (GTDB taxonomy): Bacteria > Verrucomicrobiota > Kiritimatiellia > PWTM01 > PWTM01 > VGWF01. Next base: position 1,817 of record CAYRFK010000043.1, read on the forward strand.
GGCGCTGGTGTAGTCTGCGCGCCTTTGAGCGAGGCATCGGATATGAGCGAGGAAACGAAGGAAAAGCCGTCCCATTTCGTCCGGGACATGATCGCCGCCGACGTGGCGGCCGGGAAGAACGGCGGCCGCGTCGTCACGCGGTTCCCGCCCGAGCCGAACGGCTACCTGCACATCGGGCACGCCAAGGCCATCTGCATCGATTTCGGCATGGCGCAGGAGTTCGGCGGGCGCTGCCACCTGCGCATGGACGACACGAATCCCGCCAAGGAGTCGATGGAGTACGTCGAGAACATCCAGCGCGACATCCGCTGGCTTGGCTTCGACTGGGGAGAGCATTTCTACTACTCCGCCGACTACTTCGAGCGGATGGTCGAGTGCGCCGTGAAGCTGATCCGAATGGACAAGGCCTACGTCTGCGAACTGACGCAGGACCAGTGGAAGGACTACCGCGGCATCCCGACCCAGCCCGGCCGCGCGAGCCCGTTCCGCAACCGTCCCGCAGAGGAGAGCGTGGCGCTCTTCGCCCGCATGCGCGGGGGGGAATTCCCGGACGGCTCGCTCTGTCTGCGCGCGAAGATCGACATGGCCTCGCCGAACCTGCACCTGCGCGACCCGGTCATCTACCGGATCCTCCGCATGCGCCACTACCGCACCGGCGACGCCTGGGTCATCTATCCGACCTACGACTACGCCCATCCGATCGAGGACGCCATCGAGGGCGTCACGCATTCGCTCTGCACGCTCGAGTTCGAGGTCCACCGCCCGCTGTACGACTGGGTCGTCGGGACGCTCGGTTTCGATCCGCAGCCGCGCCAGACCGAGTTCGCGCGCTTGAACCTCACCTACACCGTCATGAGCAAGCGCAAACTGCTCGAACTCGTGCAGGGCGGCCAGGTCGCGGGCTGGGACGACCCCCGCATGCCCACGCTCTGCGGCATGCGCCGCCGCGGCTACCCGGCAACCGCCATCCGCGCGTTCTGCGACGTCGTCGGCGTGACAAAGTTCGGCAGTCTGACCGATGTCGCCCTGCTCGAGCATTGCGTGCGCGACGAACTCAACCGCACCGCGACGCGGCGCATGGCGGTGTTCGATCCGCTCAAGGTCGTCATCGACGGTCTCCCCGCGGAAGCCCCCGCGTCGATCGAGATCCCGAACAACCCCGAGGATCCTGCCGCCGGCTCGCGCGCCGTGCCGTTCGGGCGCACCATCCTGATCGAACGCGAGGACTTCATGGAGGAGCCGCCGAAGGACTTCTTCCGCCTCGCCCCCGGGCGCGCTGTCCGCCTGCGCGGCGCCGGCTTCCTGACCTGCACGGAAGTCGTCAAGGACGCCGCCGGCCGTATCGTTGAACTCCACGGCACTTGGCAGCCGATGACCGAAAAGGTGAAGGTCAAGAGCACGATTCACTGGGTCTCCGAGGCGGAGGCGAAGCGCGTGGATGTCCGCCTCTACGACCGCCTCTTCCGCGTCGAGGATCTCTCCGAAACGCCCGAGGAGGCCGACTACCGCGACTTCCTCAACCCCGACTCGCTGAAGACCGCCGCCGCATGGGCCGAACCCGCGATCGCCGACGCCCGACCCGGTGCGGCTTTCCAGTTCGAGCGCATCGGCTATTTCTGCGCCGACGAGAAGGAGTCGAATCCCGGCGCGCCGGTCTTCAACCGCACCGTCACCCTCAAGGACGCCTACGCCAAGGCGCAGGGGCGGCGCTGACTGCACGCTTGCTGGGGGCGGTTGCGGCGGTCACACTGCGCGGCATGAAGACGCTTTTGCTGCGATCCGCCTTCGGCCTGCTGGCCGCTCTTTTCACCGGACTGACCGCGGCCCGCGCGGCGGACGTGCCGCTCGACCAGGGCTTCCGCACCGTGCCGGACGCCGACAAGCCCTGGGTCTACTGGTGGTGGCTCAAGGGGAACGTCGACGAGGCGTCGATCACGCGCGACCTGGAAGCGATGAAGCGGACGGGCATCGGCGGCCTGCTGATGTTCGACGCGCGCGGCTACCACGAAGGCCATGTCCAGCCCCCGCCCTCCCGCATGGAGTTCATGAGCCCCGAATGGCGGCGCATGCTCAAGTTCTCCGTGACCGAGGCGGACCGGCTCGGCCTCAAGGTCAGCGTCAACCTCAGCAGTTGCGCCGGCGCGCTCAAGGGGCCGTGGGAAGTGGGCGCCGACGCGCCGAAGAAGCTGGCCTGGACCGCGACGCCGGTCCGCGGCCCGCGCCGCCTCGACTGCCGGATGCCCATGCCGGCGGGCCCGAACTTCCATGACATCGCTCTGCTGGCCGTGAAACTCGCCGGAACCAACGCCGCCGCCTGCGACCCGATGTCGACGTTCGAAGTCTGCACCAACTGGCTCGACAACGTCGGTGCGACGGGGGCGATATCCGCCGCGGCCGGCGAGGTCGTGGACCTGTCGGCCAAGACCGACGCCGAGCACCGGCTTACATGGGATGTGCCCGAGGGCTGTTGGACCCTCCTCCGCTTCGGCACATTCACCCTCGAAGGCCACGAGTTTGATGTCGACGTGCTCGACCCGAAGGCCGTTGCGGGCCACTTCGAGCGTATGGGTGGCGCGATCCTCGCCGACGCCGGGCCGCTTGCCGGACGCACGCTGAGCCATTTCTACAGCGTCAGTTGGGAAGGCGCCGCGCCGACCTGGACGCCCGCCCTTGAGAAGGAATTCGCCGCGTACCGCGGCTACGAACTCCGTCCGTGGCTGCCCGCGCTCGCCGGCGTGACGGTCCGCGGCGCGGAGGAGACCGCCCGCTTTCGACGCGATTACTTCAAGACCCTCGGCGATTGCTTCATGAACAACTTCTACGGAACCCTGCGCGATCTCACGCGCAAGGCCGGGCTGCAGTGGCACTCCGAGTCCGGCGGACCGTGGGATCGCAAGCTCGCCGCCTTTGAACACGCCGACCAGCTTGCGTTCCTCGCCCGGAACGACATGCCGCAGGGCGAGTTCTGGTTCCCCGGCCGCGCCGGGAAGATGGGCCGCGCGCCGGACCTCAACCGCGCCCCCGCCATGACCGCGCACATCCACGGCCTCCGCCTCGCCGCCACCGAGGCCTTCACGCACATGGTCCAGCACTGGTCCGCCTATCCCGCCGTCCTCAAGCCTGGCGCAGACGCCGCCTTCTGCGACGGCATCAACCAGTTCGTCTGGCACACCTTCACGGCCTCGCCGCCCGAGTTCGGCCTGCCCGGCGACGACTACTTCGCCGGCACGCACATCAATCCGAACGTTACGTGGTTCCCGCAGGCCGGCCCGTTCCTCGCCTACCTCGGCCGCTGCCAGTGGATGCTCCGCCAGGGCGGCTTCGTCGCGGATGTCGCCGCCTACACCGGCGACCGCCCCTACCAGCACTGGGGCCGCAACACGAACTGGAGCCCGCGCGCGACGGTCGGCATGGTGCCCGGCCGCGGCTACGACCTGCTCACCACCGAGGCGCTCACCGCCCGCGCGGTCGCGCGCGACGGCGCCCTCGCACTGCTCGCCCCCGCCGACCGCGGCGGCGCGGAGCGCGAAATCATGCGCTACCGGGTCCTCGTCGTGGACCTCGACGACCCCGAACTCCCGGTCGAGGCGCTGCGAAAGATCGACGCCCTCGCGAAGGCCGGCGTCCCCATCGTGGTCGGCGCGCGAAGCCCCGCACGCTCGCCCGGACTCGCCGGCCAGCCCGCGGCGGACGAGGAAGTCCGCCGTCTGGCCGCCGCCATGTGGGCCAAGGCGCCCGCCGAGCCGGCGCCGAAGACCGCGCCGGACACCGCCCCGCTGGACGCCGCCCTGCGAGGGCTGAACCTGCCGCCGGACTTCGAAGGGCCGTTCGAGCACACGCACCGGCGCGACGGCGGCACGGACATCTACTTCGTTGCCGGCGCGGGCGCCGGCGACTGCACGTTCCGCGTGAAGGACCGCGAACCTGAACTGTGGGACCCCGTCACCGGCTCGATCCGCGACGCCGTGCAGTGGCGCCCGACCGCCGACGGCCGCACGACCATCCCGCTCTGCCTGCCCGGCACCGGCTCGGTCTTCGTTGTCTTCCGCCGCCCCGCCGACGCACGTCTGGCCTCGGTCGACGCGCCCGCCGGCGCCGTGGAGATCCTCGGCCGCGCCGCAGCGGGCGCGCGGATCCGTGCCTGGACGAACGGCACCTTCGCCGTAGCGACCGCCGCGGGTGCCCCGACGCCCATCGCGGTAGCGGACGTCCCGGCCCCGATCGGAATCGCCGGCCCGTGGACCATCGCCTTCGAACCCAACCGCGGCGCGCCCGAGTCCGCCGTGTTCGAGACGCTCACCGACTGGACCACCCATACCGACCCGGGCATCCGCCACTTCGCCGGCAAAGGCACCTATCGCATCACATTCGAGGTCGATGCCTCGCGCGCCGCCCTGCCCGCACGCCTGCAACTGGGCTCCGTCAGCGCGATCGCACAGGTGCGCCTCAACGGCCGCGACCTCGGCGTTGTATGGACCGCGCCGTGGTCGGTCGACGCCACCGGCGCACTCAAGGCCGGCCACAACGAGGTGGAGATCGATGTCATCAGCCTCTGGATGAACCGCCTGATCGGCGACGCCGCACTGCCGCCGGAGAAGCGAATCACGAAGACCAACGTGACGTTGGAGCAGGGCAAGCGGACGGTGAAGGTCTACCAGGGCTTCGGCTCCGAGGACATCCTGATGCCCGCCGGCCTCCTCGGCCCCGTCCGTCTCGAATTCGCCCGCGACACCGTCCTGCCGCTCTGAGCTGGACCCCCGACCACGCCTCCTCGTCACACGAACGGAAACATAGCCGCGGCTTCGCCTTCTCCAGCGTCTCTCGCACCCGGCCCATTCCGCCGTTTGTTACATTGGATGTAACGATCGTTACAAATTGTGTAACACCCGATCCGGTGTCGACGGTCCGCCGATCCGCATGAATCGCAGACTGTCAGGCATACATGCCCCGTCCGTCCAGACCCTTTGTTACATTCTATGTAACGATCGTTACACAGCCTGTAACACTCGAAGGGACGTTTCGACGCACGGGTGGCGGGGGCGGTTGCGCATCGCCATCCCTTCTTCTCTGTCCCCGCCCGCACCGCAGCGCATGGGGGGCGCGGGGCAGGCAACGGAGGCGGACCGTTCTCCGAAACTTTCGTTGGAATTTTGCCGCCCGCGCTTCTTCCTGTTGGTGGAGGCCCCGGCGGACGGGGCGGACGACGGGAGTGCCGAGCCATGAACGAGAGTCTGCTCAGGATGGATGAGTTGTTCCCGCGTGCGGCGGCGTTGCGGACGGCGGGGAGGCCGGTGATGGTGCTCGGCGAACCGGGCGTGCCGTCCGAGTTCGCCGATCCGCCTTCGGAGCGCCTGCTGCAGTGCGTGTGGTACGACCCGGCGCTGCGTCCGGCCGGCCTGCGCACCTCCGAGGGGGAGCCGGTGGTGGTGGAGAATCCGGGCGTGTGGAACCTTGAGGCCGGCCCGGACTTCCTCGGCGCATCGCTCCGCATCGGCCGCGCGGAGCGGCGGATGGCGGGGGACGTCGAAGTGCACGTGCGCCCCATGGACTGGTGCCGGCACGAGCATCGCGACGATCCGCGCTACGCCACCGTACGGTTCCACGTCACCTACCACCCCGGGCCGACCGCCGACCACGACCTGCCCCCGGGCACAATCCGCATCGCGCTGCGCGACACGCTCGCCGCCGCGCCGGGCTTTTCGTTCGACGCCATTGATGCCGCCGCCTACCCGTTTGCCGTCCGTGCCGCGCCCACCCCGTGCGCGCTGGAGCTTGCGGCGTGGCACCCCGACAACCGGGAGGCGCTGCTCGAGGCGGCCGGCGAGGAGCGCCTTCGCCGCAAGGCCCGGCGCATGGCCCGGCGCATCGCGGAGGCCGGCCCGGCGCAGGTCCTCCACGAGGAACTGGCTGCGGCGCTCGGCTACAAGCACAACAAGGCCCCCTTCCGGCAGCTTGCCGTGCGCGTGCCGCTTGAGACGCTGCGCGCCGAAACCGGGTGCGATGCGGACCGCGCCAACGCCCTGCTGCTCGGTGCCGCAGGTCTGATGCCCGCCGCAGCCGACGCCGATGCGGTGGCGCGCCGGTTGTGGGATCACTGGTGGAAGCTGCGCGGGCGCTGGGAGTCCGCCGCCCTGGCCCCGGACCGCTGGCGGCTTGACGGACTGCGTCCTCTCAACCGTCCGGAGCGCCGTCTCCGCGCCCTCGCCCGCCTTGCCACGCGGCCGGAGGCTCCGGCCGAGACGCTGCAGCGACTCGCCACGCTCACGCCCCGCGAGTTCGTGCGCGCCGCCCTGGGGTGGCTCGATGTTCCGGACGACCCCGGCGCCGCGGGTGCGCCGGGCCTGCTGGGGCGGTCGCGCGCGATCGCGATCCTGATCAACGTCCTCGTCCCCTTTCTCGCCGCCGCCGATGCGCGCCTCATCTTCGAGGCCGGACTGCTGCGGGCGCTGCCGGATGAGCCGTCCAACGGCATCGAGCGCACCATGGCCTTCACGCTCTTCGGCCCCGACCATCCGCCGTCCCTGCACCGCGGCAGCCTGCGCCGGCAGGGCCTCGTGCAGATCTTCCATGACTTCTGCCTCAACGACCGGGCCCGGTGTGCGTCGTGCGGGCTGCCCGCCCTACTCCAATCCTTCCGCGGGCGGCCCGCCGACGCTGAACGCGCCGGCCTGTGAGACCTGGCCGTGGAGACGTGGTGAGGCCGGTCAGCCCCTCGGTACGGGGACGATCAGCACGGGGCGCGGGGAGGCCTTCAGCACGCCGGAGGCGACGCTGCCGGCGAGCAGATGGTGGAGCGCGCCGTGGCCGTGCGAACCGAGCACGATCAGGTCCGCGCCGTACGCGGCGGCGAGCTTGAGGATCTTCGCCACCGCATCGCCCTGGACCATCTGCGACGAGACCCGCGACCCGTCCTCGCGCATCGACGTCTCGATCGCGTGCAACTGGCGGTGACCCTCCCGGTAGCGCAGGGCGACCTGTTCGCGTACCGTGAGCGGGCCGGCGGCGTAGCCGACAAAGTCCGGATCGGGCGCGGCGACGTGCAGCAACCGCACCTCGGCGTGAAGCGCGTGGGCGAGGTCGCCCGTCACGCGCACCACATCCCCGGTCACCGGGGAGAAATCGACGGCAGCCAGAATGCGCTTCATGGCTTCATGATGACTCCGCCACCGCGCTTGGCAAGCGTGAATCAGCCCGCGCCGAGGCTCGGGCCGGTGTTGCTGTAGAGCTGGTTCAGGATCCCGGCGACGGCGCCGAGCGGCTTGTTGGCCTGGGCGCGGATGATCCGGCATTCCTCCATCGAGGGCGCCAGTGCGCGGCGGCGGACGCGTTCGATGAGCCGCGGAAGGACGCCGTCCTCGATGTCGAACATGCGTCCGTGCATCAGCACCGCCTCGGGATTGAAAATGTTGACCACGGTCGCCACCCCGATGGCGAGGTACTCGAGGACGCCCTCAAGCAGGCCGTCGAGCTGGATCCGGCCGTCCCGCACGGCCTCAATGACCTCGTCGATGGTCAGCGTCCGCCCTTCGCGCGCCGACACCGCGTCGGCGAGGGCGCGGTCGGTCGCGATCGTCTCGAGACAGCCGCGGTTCCCGCAGCCGCAGGGCGAACCCTCGGGACGCACCATGACGTGCCCGATCTCGCCGGCGTAGCCGCGCGAGCCCTCGATGAAGCGCCCGCCGCTGTAGACCCCCATGCCGAACCCCGTGCTGACGTCGATCAGCGCGAAGTCGGATAGCCCCTTGGCCGCGCCGAATCGCTGCGCGGCAAGGCACAGCGCGTGCTCCTCCTGCGTTGTCACGACCGTCAGGCCAAGCCGCTCGGCCACGATCTGCCCCGGGTTGCGGCCGTCGAGAAAATGCAGGTTCGGCGAGAACGTCACGCGCCCGGTCCGGCGGTCGATCAACCCCGGGATCGTCATCCCCACGCCGCGGCAAGGGTTCTTCAGCGGCGCGGCAAGCGCGCGCACCTGCGTGCAGACCAGGTCGATCAGCGCATCGAACGAGCGGGGGGTCGGCATCGTGACCGTGGCCGCCGGATCGATCGCGCCGTCGAGCGTCGCGCTCACGAAGGTGACGTCGCGGACATCGATCACCACGCCGTGGACGCCGCCGCGCTTCCGCGCCAGCCGGAACAGTACGCCCGGCCGGCCTCGGGTGGTCACCGGCTTCGGATCCCGCTCGATCATGCCTTCGCGGACCAGCGATGCGACGAGCTTCGACATCGTGGGCGCGCTGATCCGCGTCGTGCGCGTCAGGTCGGCGCGGGTGCAGGGGCCGACCGACTGGATCGTCTCGAGGACCTTGCGTACATTGAGCCTCCGGAGCAGTCCGGGCACGGCGTGGGTACGGCTTCGCTTCATGATTTCTCCCCCCCCGGCTGGCCGTAGTAGGCGCCGGTTCCATGCTTTCTCAGGAAGTGCCGGTCCAGCAGCGCCGGGTCGAGCGGTCCCGCATCGCCCCCGACGAGCCGCGTCCAGACGGCCATCCGCGCGACCGCCTCGAGCGCCACGGCGTTCTCCACCGCCTTGCGCACCGTCGCCCCCCATGCAAACGGACCGTGCCCGGGCACCAGTGCCGCGGGCCGCGAAAGGGGTTCGATGCCGCGGGCGGAATAGCTGTCGACGATCGCCGCGCCCGTATTGGCCTCGTAGTCGCCGCGGATCTCCGCCGAAGTCAGCGCGCGCACAACCGGCACCGGGCCGTGAAAATGGTCGGCGTGCGTCGTGCCCAGGCACGGAATCTCCCGTCCCGCCTGCGCCCACGCGGTCGCGAACGACGAATGCGTGTGGACCACCCCGTTCACGTCCGCGAAATGCCGGTAGAGGTGCAGGTGGGTCGGCGCGTCCGACGAGGCCCGCAACGCCCCGCGCAGCGGCTTGCCCGACTCGAGCGAGAGGATGACGATGTCTTCCGGCCGCAGCGCGTCGTAGTCCACTCCGCTCGGCTTGATCGCCATCACCCCCGCCGCCCGGTCCGCCCCGCTCGCGTTCCCCCACGTCAGCGTGACCAGCCCCTCACGCACCAGCGCCCGGTTCGCCTCGAACACCGCTTCCCGAAGATCCGCGTAATCCATGGGACAAGTCTGGGTTTTCCGGGCAGCAGTGGCAAGTGTCGAGTAGGAGAGTGATGAGCGATGAGTGATGAATGATGAGCGGGGAGAAGACGCGCACCTTCAACTCATCACTTATCACTCATCGCCCATCACTTTCCTTGGCTCTCCTTGGCTTGTGCCTCCCCCGCGCTGCGGCTAATATGGACTCTTATGCGGGGTCGCCAGCGGGATACATTTGACGTGTTTTGCGGTGTCGCGGCGGGGGTCGCGGACGCCGTGGCTGTGTTTGCCGGCTTCATGCTGGCCGTCTGGATCCGCTTCGACTCGGGCTGGATCGAGGTTCTCAAGGGCCATCCGCCGCGGATGCTCTACGTCTACGCCGCCGCTGTCATCACGCTCCTCTACGTGTTCCTGTTCCGGGTGCTCGGCCTTTATGCCCGCCCGCAGGATGGCCATTTCACGGACAAGATTCCGCGAATCGTCCGCGCCTGCGCCATCGGCACCCTGCTGGCGACCGCCCTGGCCTTCGCCATCCAGAACGAGCCGCCATTCTCGCGTCTCGTTGCCGGCATCGCATTCGGCACCGTGACCGTCCTCGTCCTGGTCGAGCGGAACGTCCTGTTCCAGCTGGAACGCCACTGGGCGAAGCATCAGGCCGGCAAGCGCAATGTGATCATCATCGGGGCGGGGCCGCTGGCCGCGCACCTGAAGGACACTCTCCAGAGCGAGCCCCGCCACCGGGCCCGGGTCCTCGGATTCCTCCGCGCGGGCACCGAGACCGTCGACCCGGCGATCCCCGAGTCCGAACGGCTGGGCGCGCTGGCCGACCTGTCCGCCCTGCTCGACGCCCGGCCCGTGGACGAGGTGATCGTGGCGAACCCATCGGCCGTCCCGCACGAGCAACTCGTCGACATCATCATCGAGTCCGAGCGCCACATGGCGCGGTTCCTCATGGTGCCGGATGTCTTCCGCCTCCTGACCACCAAGGTCGACGTGCACAGTGTCGGCGACATCTCCCTCCTCGCCATGGGCCAGTGGCCGCTGGACTACTTCTGGAACCGCCTTGCCAAGCGCATCGAGGACGTCGCCGGCGCGATCGTCGGCCTCCTGCTCGGCGGCCCCGCCATCCTCCTCGCCGCGCTCGTGGTGCGGCGCACCTCGCGCGGCCCCGCCTTCTACCGCCAGCAGCGCTGCGGTGAGAACGGCCGCCCGTTCACCCTCTACAAGCTCCGTACGATGGTCGAGAACGCCGAGGCGGAGACCGGCCCGGTCTGGACAGCGCCCGACGATCCGCGCCGGACCCTTGTCGGGGCCTTCCTCCGCCGCTGGAACATCGACGAGTTTCCCCAGTTCTGGAACGTGCTGCGCGGCGACATGAGCCTCGTCGGCCCCCGCCCCGAGCGCCCGGAGTTCGTCGAGCAGTTCCGCGAGCACATCGGGCGCTACATGTGGCGCCACGCCTCGAAGCCCGGCATCACCGGCTGGGCGCAGGTCAACGGGCTGCGCGGGCAGACCGACCTGCGCGAGCGCATCCGCTACGATCTCTGGTATCTGGAAAACTGGTCGCTGTCGCTGGACTTCAAGATCCTCGCGCGGACTCTGTTCGCGCGGAAGAACGCGTACTGAGGCGGCGGCGGCCGGAGACGGGAGCGATCATGAGCGGACCGAAACAGCGGCACGTTGTCCTCGACCACCCCCTTGTGCGCCACCATCTCGCGCGACTGCGCGACGAGGCGACCCCCTTCCCCGAGTTTCGCGGCGCCATGCGCGCCCTCTCCATGCTGCTCGCCTACGAGGCCCTCCGCGACCTGCCCGTCCGGCGGGTGACCGTGAAGACGCCCCTTGAGCCCGCCACCGCCGCCCGCGTCCGCGGCCGCATCGGCCTCGTGCCGATCCTCCGCGCCGGTCTGGGCATGGTGGACCCGGTCCTCGGCCTGCTCCCCGAGGCGGAGGTCTGGCACCTGGGTTTCTACCGCGACGAGACCACGCTTCAGCCGGTCGCCTACTACAACAAGTTCCCCGCGCGCCGTCCGGTGGATGTCGCCCTCGTCCTCGATCCCATGCTCGCCACCGGCGGCTCCGCGATCGCCGCCCTGCGCGCCGTCCGCGACTGGGGCGTCAAGCGAATCAAGCTCCTCGGCGTCATCGCCGCCCCCGAGGGCCTGCGCGCCGTGCGGAAGGCCTTCCCCGCCGTCGAGGTCCTCGTCTGCGCCCTCGCCCGCAAGCTGAACCGCCACGGCTACATCGTGCCCGGCCTCGGCGACGCCGGCGACCGCCAGTTCGGGACCATTCCGCCGTAGCCGGCGGCCCGCCTCTCCCGCGAAGTGACTCCGCACTCGCCCCGCGCCGGGCCGGCGGGTAGCATCGCACACATGAACTGCAGGCTCCTTGCGGTGGCGGCGATGGCGGCCGGAGGGACGGCGTTCGCAGACGGCGCGCCGGAGAACCTGGCGCCGCGGGCCGCGATCACGGCGACCTCCGAGTTCAGCGACCGCTACACGGCGGCGCGCGTGGCGGACGGCGTCATCCCGGTGGCCGGCGGACGCAACGACGCGGGCGGCGCGTGGTGCGTGAACGGCGCGACCCATCGCGACGGCGCGGACCTCACCTTCACCTGGCCCACACCGCAGACCGTCGCGGAGATCGTCTACTACGGCCGCACCGGCTGGCTGCCCGACGAGAACTGGCGCATATGCCGTGTGTTCGTCGACGACGCCACGAACGCGGTCGCCGATGCCGCGATCAAGCCCGGCCACGGCCCGCAGCGCATCCGGCTGGCTGCGCCGGTGCAGGCGACGCGCCTGAGGCTGGCGTTCCGCGGCTCCTACGGCGGGCCGAACCCGGGCGCATCGGAGATCCGCGTGTTCGGCGCGCCGGCGACGGATGCCATCCTCGGCCGCTTCGAGCCCTGCGAGGCGGACGGCGGGCCGCCGTCCCAGCCCCCGATCGGCCTTTCGGAGACCCTCGCGGCGAAGCTGCGCGACGGTGCACTCGGCTTCCGCGATCTCCTTGCGATCCGGCGGCACGCGGTGAAGCCGAGCCACGTGTACACCTATCACCAGGAGGGCCTGACGCCGGGTGGCGGGTTGTATGTGGTGACCCCGGGCGCGGACGGCGCGGCACGGCGCGAGCTGGTCGCATCGCCGGAGGGCGTCATCCTCGACTGCGATCTCTCGTTCGACGGCCGCGAGGTGCTGTTCAGCTGGAAGCGGACGATGGCGGAGACGTTCCAGCTCTTCGTCGTCGGGATCGATGGCACCGGCCTGCGACGCATCACGGACCACGACTCGAACAACTTCAACGCATCCTGGCTTCCGGGCGGCGACATCGTGTTCCTGTCCGACCGCAAGCCGGCCTACGCCTATTGCTGGGTCACCTCGACGCCGATCCTGTACCGCTGCACCCGCGACGGCGGCGGGCTGACGCGCCTCTCGGCGAACTACCTGAACGATTTCACGCCCTCGGTGATGCGCGACGGGCGGGTCCTCTACAGCCGCTGGGAATACGTCGACCGCCCCGCGATCCCGATCCAGAGCCTGTGGTCGATCCGCCCCGACGGCACGGGCCTCGCCGGCGTCTTCGGCAACCGCGTGCTGAGCCCCGCGACATTCATGGAGGCGTTCGACGTCCCCGGGGCGGGCGGACGGATCCTCTGCGTGATGACCGCGCACAACGGCCCGTGCCGCGGCGCGCTGGGTCTGATCGATCCCGCGCGCGGCGCGAACGCGCAGGCGGCGATCGTCAACCTGACGCCCGAGGTCGACATCGGCCGCGTCGGCGAGGGCAGCGGAAACCACGTGAGGGGGCCGTATGAGAGCCCGTATCCGCTGGACGCGGAACATTTCCTCTGCTCCAACGGCGGCGCGCTGGAGTTGCGCGATTTCGCCATGACCGGGCGCGCGGTCGTGCTGCCGGCGGAGGCGGGGCCGGGCTGGTTCCAGGCGCGGCCGGTCCGCGCGCGGCCGGAACCGCCGGGCGTCGCACGCCCCGCCGCCGCCGAGGCGCCCGAGGGCTGGGCGGAGTTGCTCGTGCAGGACGTCTACGCGGGCCTTGAGCCGGCTGTCGCACGCGGCGAGATCGTTGAGATCGCAGTCGTTCAGGAGGTCGAGAAGAGCCGCCGGGCGGACGTGAACCGCCGCGCCTTCGGCTTCCAGTTCCCGGTCGTGTCGTGCGGTGCGACCTATGCGCCGAAGAAGGTCTGGGGCTTCGCCAGGGTCGAGGCGGACGGTTCCGCGCGCTTCCGCGTGCCGGCCGGTCTGCCGATCTACTTCATGGCCCTCGACGCCCACGGCCGTGCGTTGCAGCGGATGCGGACCTTCACGCACCTTATGCCCGGCGAGTCGCAGAGCTGCATCGGCTGCCATGCCGATCGCAACTCGGCGACGCATCCGCCGGCCGGTTCCCGGCTGCCGCTCGCGGCGCGGCGCGCGGCGGCGCCCCTCCGCGAGCCGGAATGGGGCGTCCGCGGTTTTGACTACGCATCCATCGTGCAGCCGGTGCTCGACCGCCGCTGCACGGGCTGCCACAGCGCAACCGTGCGCTCCGGCGGCGTCGACCTATCGTCGGACCGCACCGACTTCTTCTGCGTCTCCTACGAGCACCTCGCCCGCAAGGGCACGGGGGCCGAACGCTGGGAGGTCGGCGGCCACGGCCCCGCCGGCATGGGCACGAATCGCTTCACAAGCTGGATCCCGACCTACAACGGCATGGAGTCCGACATCCTCGAGATTGCACCGCGCCGCTGGGGCTCGCCGGCAAGCCGGCTGGCGGACTTGGTGCTCGCGGGCCATCCCGAGGCGGGAGGCAGGCCGCGCGTGGCGCTCAATGAGACCGAGCGGCGGCGGATCCTCGCGTGGATCGATCTGAACGTGCCCTACTACGGCACCTCCGAGTCGCGTCATCCGGATCTTCCCGGCTGCCGCCGCATGATTCCGGAGTCGCTGGAGCCGGTGCTGAAGGACGTCGCCGCGCGCCGCTGCGCCGCATGCCACGAGGGCGGCCGGATTCCGCGCGAGTTCTTCACGCGGATCACAAAGCCGGAACACAACCCGTTCCTGCTCGCCCCGCTCGCCCGCGAGGCGGGGGGCACCGAGGCCTGTGGACGCGCCGTCTTTGCGACACGCGACGATCCCGACTACCGTGCGATCCTCGCCGCCTTCGCCCCGTTGTCCGAACTGCTCGCCCGGAGCCCGCGCGAGGACATGCCGGGCGGGGAGGTGGCGCAGGGCGGCGGGACGGCGGGGCCGTAAGGCGGTATGGCAGTAGGGCCGTGGGACTGTAGGGCGGTGGGGGCGGGACTCATGAAGACACTGACTGTGATGCTTGCCGGCATGGTGGCCGGGGTGTTGGCCGCGCGGGCCGCCGAGCCGAGGCCGTGGAACGAGTATCGCGTCATCCTCTGGACCGGCGAATCCGCGTGGAAGACACCGGAAAGCGCCGCGGCGTTCCCGGAGCGGCTGCGCGAGATCGGTGCGACGCACGGCATGGTGCACGGCCGGGCGGACGGCGACGCGCTGCGGAAGGCCGGGATCCCCTACTACGTCGAGAACATCGTCAGCCGCGGCCTCTGCCTGAAATGGAACTCGGGCGTGCGCGATTGGGACGGCTTCGTCACGGCGTGGGCGAAGGACCGCAACCGCGAAGCCTTCGTCCGCGAATACGGTCTCTTCGATCCGGCGTGGCGCTCGGCAGCCGCCCGCGACGTGACGGAGACCGTGACGCGCCACAAGCCGCACGCCCCGCTGGCGTACGACCTTCGCGACGAGATCTCGATCACGATCTCCGCCAATCCGTTCGACTACGACTTCTCCCCGGCGACGCTCGCCGCCTTCCGGCAGTGGCTGCGCACATCCCACGGCGATCTCGACGCCCTGAATCGTTCGTGGGGAACGCGGTTTGAATCGTGGGACGCCGTGCTTCCGTTCACGACCGACGAAATCAAGAACCGGATGGCCTCCGGCGACGCCGTTCCGCGCGGCCAGCCGGACTGGCAGGCGCTTGCCCAGCTGCGCTACGACCCCGCCGATGCGCGGCACGCGCCCGGCCGCTGGAATCTCGCCCCATGGTGCGACTTCCGCACATTCCTCGACACCGCCTGGGCCGGGATTC
The DNA here is from genome assembly GCA_964423465.1 of uncultured Verrucomicrobiota bacterium. Taxonomy (GTDB): domain Bacteria; phylum Verrucomicrobiota; class Kiritimatiellia; order PWTM01; family PWTM01; genus VGWF01. Next base: position 16,979 of record CAYRFK010000043.1, read on the forward strand.
TTGACGAACTGCGGCAGACTTCCCACGCAATCGACCGCGCAACGCCCGTCGGGATCGAGGGCACGCAAATGCCGCACCCGTTCGGCGGCTACGACCTCTGGCGGCTGTCGCAGGTGCTCGACTGGATCGAGCCCTACGACATCGGCGGGGCGCGAGCGATCCTCGGTTCGTTCATGGAGGGAAAGCCCATCCTCAGCACGATCGGCGAGACGAACGAGAACGCAGCACGGCGCCGCCTGTGGCACCTGCTTCTGGAGGGCGACCGCGGCTGCATCATCTGGTGGAGCGAGGACTGCATCGACTGGAAGGCGCCGGGGCATCCGTTGTCCGCGAAGGGGCGCGCGCTGGCGCCGGTGATGCGCGAAATGACTGGTCCGCTGGCCGGCCTCTTCATCGGCGCCCAACGCGAGTGGGATCCCGTCGCGATCCACTACAGTCAGCCGTCCGTGCAGGTGAACTGGTTGATCGAGTCCACCGTCGACGGCCGCACCTGGCACCGCCGCTTCTCCAGCCACGAGTCGACGCACAACCGCCAGGCGGCGCAGCGCGTGGCGTGGCTCCGCCAACTGCGTCGCGCCGGATACACGCCACGATTTCTCTCGACTGAACAGATCGAGGGCGGCGCCCTTGCAACCGGCGGCTGGCGCGCGCTCGTGATGCCCGGGTCGCTCGCAATGTCGGATCGCGAAGCCGCCGCAGTCGGGGCCTTCGCCGCCGC
>CAYRFK010000043.1:17796-26450 GCA_964423465.1 uncultured Verrucomicrobiota bacterium
ACCCTCGACCCGTGGCTCCCCGCCGTTCTGGCCGTGACGGACGAGGCCATCCCGGACGGGGACCCGGTGGCGCGGATCTCGGCGGACGGCCGGTAGCCACCGCGCTGCGCGTCACGCCCACGCGTTCGGACCCCGCGGGTCAGCGTAGAAGAAGTCCGGTTCGCGCCCCTGCGCGACGAGTGCCTCCTCGCGCTGGAAGATGGATCCGCACCCCTCGGCCATTGCACGCAACTGCGCGGTGTCGGCCTCGGTCGCGGGCCGCAGCGCGAGGGCCGCATCGATGGCGCGCTCCTGGAGATCCAGCCACGACGGCGGGAAGCACGTCACGACGCCCGGGAGCGAGAGGGTCCATCGCAGGGCCATGCCGATGGAGTCGTGATCCTCCAGCGTCCGGTACCACCACTTCCGCACGCGCTCGACGCCCTGCGGCCAGGCGCCGGCGTTAAGCGTCTTGATCGAGAGAACGGCCGCACCCTTCGCCTGTGCCAGGTCGAGAACCTCTTTCGCAAAGCCGCGGGTGTAGTACTCGACGTAGTTGACCGGGAACATCACGGTGTCGAACGGGAACGCCTGCAGCGCCGCCACGGCGCCCTTGGTCGTGTGGGCGGAGAACCCGATGGCGCGGATCTTCCCCTCCTCTTTCGCCTTCAGGACGGTTTCCATCGCGCCGCCCGGGGCGAGGATGGCGGCAATGTCCTCCGGCTTCACGAGGTGATGGAACTGATAGACGTCGAAATGGTCCGTCTTCAGGCGTTCGAGCGATCGCTCGAGTTCCTCCCGGGCGCCATCGCGATCGTGCTTCTTTGTCTTGCAGGCAAGGTAGTACCGGTCACGCGGAATGCCCTGCATGCCCATCCCCATCCGGATCTCGCAGTTGCCGTTGTCGTAGGCCGGGGCGACGTCGAAGTAGTTCACACCGCGATCGAAGGCACGGCGCAGGGCCTCCGTGCAGCGCGCCTGCTCGTAGTGCTTGAGCGCGAAGCCGGAGAACGCGACGGCCGAAACGTCCCATCCGGTGCGCCCGATCCGCCGCTTCGGCATCGCCGTCGCGCCCGCCGCATCCGCCAGCACGCGCCGGGCCCCGAGCATGGCCGCCGCGCCTCCCGCCGTCCGAAGAAACCGTCGTCGGTTCATGTCCGTCCTCCCGCCGCCGCCCGGCGTGTCGTGCACGATAAGCCGCCGTCCGGCGCCGCGCAACCGCACCCGGTCCGGTCCTGTCGGTGTAACATCCAGCCGTACGATCGTACGGCTGGATGTTACACGTGGGCTGGAGAGGGAGGCGCGGAAACCGGCGCGGGATTCCGACCGCAGACAATAGCGCGGCCGGTCCCGCCGTCTTGGTGGGGACGAACGCGGTTCCCGGATCGGGAGCCGGAAGGGGATGAGGATGCGTGCACGAAGGATGGCGGCGGCGGGGCTGGTGTGGATGGCGGGGATTGCGGCGGGGGCGGCGGATGCGCCGCGGAAGCCGAACTTCATCCTGATCGTCACCGACGACCAGCGGTGGGACATGATGAGTGTCGTCCAGAAAGAACAGGGAGACCGCGCCCGCTTCCCGTTCCTCCGCACACCGAACCTCGACCGGATCGCCGCCGAGGGCGTGCGGTTTCGGAACGCCTTTGTCGTGAACTCGCTCTGCGCGCCGAGCCGCGCGACGTTTCTGACCGGCAACTACGGCCACGTCAACGGCATCGTGAACAACCACGCGCCGTTCCCGGCCACCAACGCGACGTGGTCCACCGAACTGCGCAAGGCAGGCTATACGACCGCCTACGTCGGGAAGTGGCACATGGGAGGTCAGACGGAGCGGCCGAACTTCGACTTCTCGGCCAGCTTCGTCGGCCAGGGCGTCTATTTCGACTGCAAGATCCTGGTCAACGGCGTCGAGACGAAATCCTCCGGCTACGTGGACGACGTGACCACCGACTACGCCATCGACTTCCTCACGAAGAACCGGGGCCGCCCCTTTGCGATGACGCTCGGCCTCAAGGCGACACACGGTCCGTTCACGCCGCCGCCGCGGCGCGCGAAGGACTACGAGGGCGAGACCGCCCGCGCCGTGCCGAACCTCGGCCGGACCGCCGTCTACCGCACCGGCGTCAACCCCGCGAACCTCAAGCCCGGCGAGGCGCCGGCCGTGCGCACGAACCTCGACTACCTGCGGTGCATCGCCGGCATCGACGACAACGTCGGCCGCATGATGAAGGCCCTCGACGACCTCGGCCTCGCGGAGGACACGATGCTCGTCTTCGCCGGCGACAACGGCTACTACCTCGGCGAGCACGGCCTCGGCGACAAGCGCACCGCCTACGAGGAGAGCCTGCGCATCCCGCTGCTGGTCCGCTACCCGCGCGCCATCGCCGCCGGCCGGACGGTCGACGCGATGGCGCTGAACGTCGACATGGTGCCGACCTGGCTCGACTTCGCCGGCGTCGCCCAGGCGCCTCCGATGCACGGGCGGAGCTGGCGGCCGCTGCTCGCCGGCGACACCCCAGCCGACTGGCGGAAGGCCTGGTTCTACTGCTACTTCTTCGAGCGCGGCTTTCAAGCGCCGATGACAACCGCCGTGCGAACCGACACCGCCAAGCTGATCCGTTATCCCGGCCATGACGAGTGGACCGAGATGTTCGACCTCGCCGCCGACCCCTACGAGTTGACGAACCTCTATGCCGATCCCGCCCACGCGGACCTCCGGAAGCAGCTCATGGCCGAGTACGAGGCACAGGCGAAGGCGGTCGGGTTCAAGGTGCCCGACGATGCCGACAAGGCGGGCGGCGGCGATGACGGGCCGAAGGCGCCCGCGGCGCGGAAGAACGCATGGGTGCTCGACTATCGATTCGACAAGGACGAGGGCGACAGGGTCGTCGATGCTTCGGCGGCCGCCAGTCACGGCAAGGCCTCCGGCGCGCCGCTGGCGGAGGGTCGCGACGGGCGCAAGGTCCGCCGTTTCGACGGCAAGGGCTTCATCGACGTGCCCAAGTCCCCCGCGCTCGACCCGAGCGGCGGGCCGTGGACGGTTGAGGCAACCTTCAAGGCCGGCGCGCCGGACGGCGTGGTGGTGGCGCGAGGCGGAAAGACCAACGGCTACATCCTGCATCTCGCCGGCGGCCGGCCGGTCTTCGCCGTCACCTCGCACAATGAGCTTTCGTCGGTCGAGGGGAAGGAGCCCGTCGGCGAGGGCTGGGTCACGGTGCGCGCGACGATCACCGCCGACCGGCTCCTGCTTCTCTCGGTTGACGGAAAGCCGGCCGGCCGCGCGAAGCTCAAGGCCTTCATCCCGGACGATCCGAACGACGGTATGCAGATCGGCGCCGACGAGCGTACATCGGTGCTGGAGAGCGCAAAGCTCCCGCGCTTCACCGGGCTGATCGAATCGGTTCGTGTGTTCAGCGGCGAAGCGCCGTGAACCGCGCTCCGGCCTTGGAGACGGGACCTCACGGCGGTAGGATCACGCGGAATTCGGAGGGCACGGACATGACGACTGGGATGGGGCGACGGGACTTTCTTCGCGCAACCGGGCTGGCCGCGGCGGCAGCATGGTCGGCGCCGCGAATCGCGGCAGCGGCCGGGGGACTCGCGGGCAGGAAGCCGAACATTGTGCTGGTCATGACCGACGACCAGGGCTACGGCGACCTCTCCTGCCACGGCAATCCGATCCTCAAAACGCCAAACCTCGACCGGCTCCACGACGAGAGTCTCCGGCTCACCGATTTCCACGTCAGCCCCACCTGCGCCCCGACGCGCTGCTCGATCATGACCGGACGGCACGAGTTCCGGTCGGGCATCACCCACACGATCCTCGAGCGCGAGCGAATGAGCCCGAAGGCTTTCACGTTGCCGCAGGCCCTGAAGGCGGCAGGCTACGCGACCGGGATCTTCGGCAAGTGGCACCTCGGCGACGAGGCCCCGTACCAGCCGGAGAAGCGCGGGTTCGACGAGGTCTTCATCCACGGCGCTGGCGGCATCGGACAGTCCTATCCCGGCAGCTGCGGCGACGCGCCCGGAAACACGTACTTCGATCCCGTCATCCGGCACAACGGACGGTTCGTCCGCACGAAGGGCTTCTGTACCGACGTCTTCTTCGAGCGCGCGGCCGCCTGGATCGAGTCGCGGAAGGACAAGGGGCCGTTCTTCGCCTACATCACGCCGAATGCGCCGCACTCGCCGTACCACGCCCCCGAGTCGTACCGCGCCCGGTTCGAGGGCAAGGTTCCGAAGAACATCGAGGGCTTCTACGGGATGATCGAGAACATCGACGACAACATCGGACGCTTCCGCGCGAAGCTGGCCGATCTCGGCGTCCAGCGGGACACCCTGTTCATCTTCATGACCGACAACGGAAGCGCCGCGGGATCCAAGATCCACAACGCCGGCATGCACGGCGCCAAGGGCTCGCCGTGGAACGGCGGGACGCGCGTACCGCTGTTCCTCCACTGGCCCGGCGTGCTCAAGCCGGCCGGCTGCGACCGCCTCGCCGCGCACATCGATTTATTCCCGACCCTGGCCGCGATTGCGGGCTCGGAGGTTCCGGCGGCGACCGCCACGGCCTTCGACGGCCGCAGCCTCGTGCCGTTGCTCACGGACCCCACGGCGGCCTGGCCGGAGCGATTCCTGTTCACCCACGTCGGGCGCTGGCCCCGCGGAGAGGATCCACGGGGGTTCAAGATGTCCAACTGCAGCGTGAGGCACGAGCACTGGACACTCGTCTCCGCGCCCGCCGGACCCGCGAAGAAGGCGGCGGCCGGCGGCCGTGCGTCGGCCTGGCAGTTGTTCGATCTCAAGGCCGACCCCGGAGAGACGACCGACGTTGCATCCGCGCATCCCGACGTCGTCGCGAAAATGTCCAAGGCCTACGATGCTTGGTGGGAGAGCGTGCTGCCCGGCATGGAGAACGAGACCGCCCCCCAGCCCGCCGAGAACCCCTTCAAGACCTGGTTCCACCAACAGTTCGGCCCCGACGCGAACGCGGCGCCCGGAACGACGCTGCCCTCCTGACGAGCCTCGTTCGGGCAACTTGAAACTTGAAAGTCCCGTGCGCGCACGGGAAGATGAACGCCTTTGCAACGGGAGACACGCGATGAAGATCTGGATGGCGACGGTGATGGCGGTTGCGGCGCTGGCAATGGTTCCGGCGGATGCATCGGCGGCGGCGAAGAAGGGCGGCAAGAAGGACGCCAAGAAGGAGGCGCCGGCCGGACCGAAGAACAGTGTCGACGCGGCGGTCAAGGCGGCGAACCGGCTCGCGATCACCGGCATGGTCAAGGTCACGAAGGATGACAAGGGTTTCATCAAGGCGACCTTGAAGGCCGATGACGGGACGGTTTACTCGATCCTCAATCCCGCCATCGTCGAGGATAAGGACGGCCAGAAGGCGAAGCTGATCTGCGGCTCGCAGAAAACCGACCCCAAGACCAAGGCCAAGAGCATCCAGGTGGACGAGGTCCAGCCGGCGCGGTAGTCCGCAAGGACGAAGGGCGGAGGGACGGGGACGGAGGACGGTCCTCCCTCCGCCCTTCGCCTTTTCAACGGGAAGGAAATCTGTGGACACCCATCACAACACGTGGCGAGCGAAACTGCTCCGGACGTTCACGTCCATCCTGCCGGTCGACCGTTCCCGCCGCGGCACGTGCGGATCCTGCGGCCTCTGCTGCACGCTGCCGAACCACTGTCCCTTCCTCCGCTACCGCATCGACGGCACGTCCTACTGCGGCATCTACCACTTCCGCCCCCTCAACTGCCGCAAGTACCCCCGCTGCCCCTCCGAACACATCACCCAGCCGGAGTGCGGGTTTACGTTCGAGGACGAGGGCGCCCGGAAGCCCTGATCCGGATCTCCGCCCGGGCCCGCGACGCCCGTTGGAAAGCACACGGGGCCGGCGATCCTTGCGGATGGCGCCGGCCCCGGCATGTTCAGCGATCTGTGCGGATTACTTCGCCGCGCGACCGAAAACTTCCACCTCGATGTAGTGGTTCATCTCGCCCGCGGTGCTGCCCTTGCTGTACAGGCGGACGAAGCGCGCCTTCTCGCCCTTGGCGTCCACGAGGCGGCCGGTGTTCACTTCGACGTAGGCGAGATCCTTGCCCACGCCCTTGCCGGCGGAGTTGTCGTGGTCGTTGTTGTAGAGCGTGCGGACGTTCTGGAGGAAGTCCGCATCGTCGGCGACCTGCACGATCACATCGTGGTAGATGCGGGCCTGCTGGTGGTAGTGCCAGAAGGCGATCGCGTAAACCTCGCTCACGGCGCCGAGGTCGACCTGGACCCATTGCAGGCCCGGGCCAAGTTCCACGTAGCTGCCGTCGGCGGCTTCCTTGTCGCCGTCGGTCACCATCTCGAGCTCGCCGATCACGGGCAGGGCGTCGCTCGCGGTGATGGTCTTGCCCTTGGCGATGTTCACGGCGGCGTCCTTCGGGACCATGATCACCGGGGGCTTCGTGCCCGCGGGCTCGAGGTTCGGGACCTTGGTCGGGACGGGCGTGCCGACGAACATCGGCTTCGGAAGTTCGAGCTTCAGCTCGACCTTGTCCTGTGCGTACACGTTCGCGGCGGCGGCGAACACCGCGGCGGCCGCGGCCAGCATCATCATCTTCTTCATCGTCTTTCTCCTTCGGTTGGATCCGGATTACTCAGGCCTCGAAGTCGGAATGCTCGAACTTGAGCTGCGTCCGCGCCTCGACGGCGACATTCACCTTGAACACGGCGGCCTCGCTCTCGAACGCCTCGTCGGCCGGGCAGTTCAGCTTCGCCTTGCCGCGCACCGAGTCAAAGAAGTTCTCGAGGTGCGGCTGGTGGGCCTTCTTGTTCAGCTCGACGGGCAGATCGTAGGCGTCGAGATCGGCCGACGCGCGCACATCCAGCAGCGCGACGGACTCGATGCTCGCCGGGATCGTCTCGGCCTTCACGATCTCTTTGAGGTAGCCCTTGGTCTTCCACTCGGTCCAGTCGGCGTGGCTTTCCTTGTAGATGCGTGTGATCGAGGCGTTCTCGGAGATCTTCAACGCGCCGTCAATGCCCATGAACTGCTCGTAGTAGCCGCCGCCGGCGCTGGTCGTCGTCAGCACCTGGTAGAAGGCGCGGGCCGTCTTGCCGTCCGGCAGCGTGTACTCGTAGATGGCCATGACGTTGTCGTACCACTCGCGGTCCGTGAAGTGGTCGCTGCCGCCGGAGGCCATGACGGTCCTTGGCTTGGCGCCGAAGAACCAGTTGAAGATGTCGATCTGGTGCGCGCCGAGGTCGGAGATCGGGCCGCCGCTGTACTTCTTGAACCAGCGCCAGTTCCGGAACTCGCGCATGTTGGCGTAGCCGTACTTCTCCAGCGTCGCCTGGGGAAGCTCGTACTTCTTGGGCCACTCCAGGTCCAGGCTGCCGCGGATCGACCGGTTCCACTGCGCGTTCGCGTTTACAACGCGGCCGAGCATCTTGGACTCGTTCAGGATCTTCTGCAGCGCGTAGATGTAGCGCGGGTTGCTTCGGCGCTGATGGCCGATCTGGCAGAGCTTCCCGGTCTCCTTCATCGCGTGAACCATCTTGCGCGCCGCCTCGACGGTATGGGCCATCATCTTCTCGCAGTACACGTGGTAGCCGGCCTTGAGGGCCGCCACGGTGTAGGGCGAGTGCCAGATGTCCGGCACGGCGATCACGACGGCCTGCATGCCGTTGCTCTTGCCGGCGTCGAGGAACTTCTCGAACTCCTCGTGGGCGGACGGATCGTGGTTGAACTTCTTGAGGTAGTTCTGCCCGTACTTGAGGTTCGTCGGCCAGATGTCGCAGACGGCCACGAACTTCAGGCCGGGGACGTTGACGCAGGCCTCGAGCAGCACGCGGCCCTGGGCGCCGCAGCCGACCAGTCCGACCTTGATTTCCTCGACCGCGCCCGCGGGGGCGGCGGGGGCCGCAGCCGCAGCGGCCGGGGCGTTGGACTGGGCCCGCGCCTGCGTCGCACCCAGGATGGCCAGGCCGGCGCCCGCGGCGCCGGTGCGGAGAAAGTTTCGGCGGCTCACGCGGGAGCCGGCCCCGGGGAGCGCCCCGGACGATGTCTTGGTGTGGTCCTTCATGGTCGATCTACCACTTCTTCAGCACCGCGAGCTTGTTGTGCTTCGCCCACACCAGCGCCATGGCGACCAGCGCGACGTGGATCGCCAGCCAGGCGACGCCCGCATCCTGCTTGATCAGGACCAGGCCGAAGGTCAGGGCAACATACAGCAATCCCTGCACGACGAGCGAAATCCGCGTGCCGAGGCCGATGAGCGTCATCAGGCCCGAAATGATCAGCACGTAGCCGAGCAGCGAGTAGAACGGTCCGGACATGGCGGCCGGGAACATCGGGTCCTCGGCAAACTTCGTCTTCAGCGCATCCGGGACGGCCTTGTAGTACTTGGCCCCGAACGCCCACTGGTTGGCCTCGTCCTTGCCCCAGAACTTCTGGAGACCCGTGACAATGGCGCGCATCGCCAGCCACAGGCGCAGGACCAGGAAGGCCCACGTCTCGTCCGTCCAATCGCTGAAGAACCCCTTCTTCCCTTCCGCCGACTGCTCCGCACCGTTTGTCATGCTGCTCCTTTCGCGGCGCCCGCTCCGGGCTCCGGCACAAATCCCGGCGAGTATGTCAAACCCGCCCCGGCCGCGTCCAGCGTGGAATCCGGAACCACCACACCGG
>CAYRFK010000044.1:0-26447 GCA_964423465.1 uncultured Verrucomicrobiota bacterium
GAGGCGGTCCCGTGGTCCTTGCGCCAGCGGCTCCCGGTCGGGCATTCTCCGGGCGATGAATGCGACACCACCGCCCACCCCGACCCAGGCACGACGGCATCTCGCACGGACGGCCGCGGCGGCGCTCGCGGCATGGGCCCTTCCCTGCGCCGCGGCCGACGTGACGTTCTTCAGTTACTCCGACATCCACTACGGCGCGGACGAGGGCGGGAAGGCGCCGCCGAAGGTGCGGAGCGAGAAGGTTGACGTCATCAACGCGCTGCCGGGCACGCCGTATCCGCCGGCCATCGGCGGCACGGTCGGCACGCCGCGGGGCGTCATCATGCAGGGCGACCTGATCAACGACGGCGCCCTCGCGGACCGCTATCCCGCGCAGTGGGCGAACTACCTCGCCGACTTCGGCGTCCACGGCGAGGGCCGCTGCCGGTTCCCGGTCTTCGAGTGCGTCGGCAACCATGACCTCAACGAGAATCTCTTCGTGTTCAACCAGGTCAGGGCGCGCAACGAGATCCGCAGGAAGCTGAACCTCGTCGGCAACGTGTCGTCCAACGGCTACCACTATTCGTGGGACTGGGACGGCGTCCATTTCGTCAACGTGAACCTCTTCCCGGGCAATGCTTGGGACGGCGAGGCCGACGCCTACGGCCGGGCGCACGATCCGCTGTTTGCGCGCGACTTCCTCGAGGAGGACCTGCGGAGGAGCGTCGGCGCCTCGGGCCGGCCGGTGGTCGTCGTGCAGCACTTCCGCCCGATCGACGAGAACTGGTGGACCTACGGCGCGGCGGACCGGTTCCACCGGGCCATTCAGGACTACAACGTGATCCTGATCCTCGTCGGCCACCAGGGCGGCGGCGTGAACAACCGGTGGCGCGGCGTCAACTGGGTCAGCAGCAACGGCGACCTCGTCGTCTGCCGGATCGCCTCCAACCGGTTCACGGCGGTCAACCGGGGCGCGACGAACTGGGGACAGGCCTTCCAGAAGGAGATCCTCCCCTCCTTCGCAGACTCCGGCCTGCCGGCCTTCGTCAACAACGGCGCGTGGGCCTCGAAGATCGGACCCACCGGAGCCACGCTGTCCGCGAAGCTTGTCTACGAAGCCGTCTCGCCGACGGACCTGACGGTCTTCTGGGGCCCGACGGACGGCGGCACGAACGCCGCGGCGTGGCTGCATTCCACCAACCTCGGCGCGCGCGCAGCGGGCGGCGCATGCGCTGTCGACGTCGGCGGCCTCCAACCCTGGTCGACGAACTTCCACCGGTGCCGGGCAACGAATGCAAAGGGCGAGGCGTGGGCCGCGTACTCCGTCCCCTTCCACTCGGCCGGCCTCCTGCCAGCGGGCTGGGAGACCGCCTTCGTCGGCTTCGAGCAGCGGCCGGGCGGCGGCGCGCATGTCGTGGACGGCGTCTTCACGGTGCGCGGGTCGGGCCGCGACATCGGCGAGCGCGGCGAACGGCGCGACAACTTCCAGTTCGCGTGGACCCGCCTCGACGGCGACGGCGAGTTCCGCGCACGGATCGCCTCAGCGGAGGCGCGGAGCCGCGAACCGAAGGTCGGCCTCATGCTGCGCGAATCGGCCGACGCCGACGCGCGGCACGTCTCCGTCCTCCTGATGCCGAAGTCCGGCGTGCGCCTCGTATCCCGCAAGGCGGCCGGCGGTGCCAGTTCCACGACGATCCTCGGCGACGTGAAGGCCGCGCCGTGCTGGGTGAAGCTCGTACGGAAGGGCTCCGCGTTCACCGGATTCGTCTCCGCTGACGGCACGTCATGGACGCCCGTCGGCGCGCCGCTGACCCTCGACCTCCCCCCCACCCTGCTCGCCGGCCTCGCCGTCACCGCCGGCAACCGCGACGAATCCAAGCTCCACACCTCGACCTTCGACCACGTCGAACTCACGCGCGGATCCGCAGGCCCCTGAGCGAAGGGACGCTCGATCCGGGTCGTGCATTCGGCCGCCGGGGCCGTCGGCCCTCCCAACCCTTTGCAAGAGCCGGGAGGGCCCGCGGCCCCGCGGGCCGTTGCGCAAGACCCGTCGGCGGGGGGGCGTCTTCCAACCCTTGGAAGTCGCGGGCCGGCATGCGTCCAGGGGGTGGATGCTTTCAGACTGTCTTCCGGGGTGTCGCGATTTCGGAACAGGTCGATCCATACGGTGGTGTCGACCAGGATCACCGGAGGCCACGCCCTGCGCGCAGCGCAGCGATATCCCCCTGCCAGACCACCTTGCCGCGCAGTTCCAGCAAACGGCGCTGATCCCCGCGCCTCTTCAGTTCACGCAAGGCATGGTCGATGACGGACCGCCGCGTGCCAAGACCCGTCAGGCGCTGGCATTCCTCAACCAATGCATCATCCAAGACCACATTCGTTCTGCCCATGGCTCACCTCGATACACAGTATTGGGCATGCGGATGTGTATGACAAATGCTCCGCCCAGGGCAGACGCATCTTCCGTGATCCACGATCGTGTCACTTTCCGTGGGATTCCTCCGTGGCGCCCGAATCCGTCGGGCGCAACGCTGAACTCTGGACGCAAGGTGGCGCCGGTCAGATACCGGCGCTACGACCGATCATCGAGGAGATCGAGTCGCAACAGATGGCGCCGCATGGAGATGCGTTCCATGCCGTGGTAGCCTGAAAGATGCGTCTGCCCTGGTGCTCCGCCCGTCACTTCCTCAGGGGCTTGCGGGCGGTCATGCCCCACGTGTCGTCCCATTTCCGCTCGGCGACGATCAACTCGTCGTCGGTGATGCGGAAGACGAAGAAGCCGTGCGTGACGGGGCCGGATTCCTTCGGTCCCTTCTGGCGGAAATGCGGCGGGTGGTAGATGTCGATGCCGTTCCACTGGTAGATGAACGGCTCGTGGGCGTGCCCGTGGAGGATGCCGGCCACGTTGTAGTCCTTGATGAGTTCAAAGTAGTTCGTCCGCCACTCCGCCGGCCACCAGTTCATGCTGTGGGACTTGTCGAAGCCGAAATGGTGCAGGAGCACGACCGGGCGGCCACCGGGGCCGACGTTCTTCCGAAGGTCCTCGGCCAGGAACCCGATGCTGTCCTGCGGATCGTAGGGCCGGCAGTTCGTACCCGGCGAGATGCCGCACATGACGAAGTGCACGCCGTCCCAGTCCCACGCGTAGTGAAGCCCGTTGCTCGAGATGTTCGACAGCCCGGGCCGCGTCTTGTTGCGCTCCCGGATCGCGATGCGCACGGGCAGCTTGTCGCCGCCGTCGTGGTTGCCGAAGGACTCGTACACGGGCCACTTCAGCCGTCCATCGCCGCCGGTGAGCCCGTAGTCGCGGACGAACTTCTCCCACTGCTCCTTCTTCCCGTCGTTCGTCATGTCGCCCGTGTGGATCACACCGCGCGGTGTGCCGACGACGCCGCCGAGGTTCGTCGGATAGGCCGTGCCGGGCAACCGGTTCATCTTGTCGACGAGCTTCGGGATGGTCTCGTCGCCGATGGGGCAGAGCCCGTAGTGCGTGTCCGACACGTGGAAGAAGGTGAGGTCGCGTCCACCGGACGCCGCCGGGGCCTGCGCCGCACAGGAAACCCATGCGGCGCCGAGAACGGAAGCGGCCAGCAGCCATGCACGCCGTGTCATGATCACCCCCCTCAGTACGCGCCGTGGCGGCGGCACATTTCGATGAAGGTGGCGACGCGGGCCGGGGAGACATCGGATTGCAGAATGTGGGCGGGCGAGATCATGTAGCCCCCGCCGGCGCCGAGGATGGCGATCTTCTCGCGGATATCGGCCTCGAGTTCGGCATCGGTTCCGCGAGGCAGCAGGTACTGCTGGTCGATCGCGCCCCAGAAGGCGAACATGTCGCCGAAGCGGTCCTTCATCTCCCGGGGGCCGTGGCCCGGGACGCCGGGCTGGACGGGGTTGAACACCTCGAACCCGATCTCACGGATCTGCGGCAGGAGCCGGCTGACTGCGCCGTCGCAATGGAGGATGGGAATGACGTCGGATTTCGCCGCCTTGAACCGGTCGAGCATCCGCCGGTAGACCGGCATCAACTGCGCCTCGAACATCTCCGGGGAGATCAGCAGGCCGTCCTGACCGCCGAAATCGTCCCCGACCCAGATCGCATCCACCCCCCGCTCGATGAGCCGCAGCCCGATCTGCGTCTGGAACTCTCCGCACGCCTGGAACAGCGGCACCACGTACGGCTCCTCGAGTGCCATGTCCATGAGGAGCTTCTCCATGCCGACAAGCATCTGGGCGAGGGAGAACACCGTCACCTCGATGTCGCCGATGACGAGGTGGCTGTCATGAAACCGCGCCACCAGGTCCGCCGCATCGTCGTACCGCCCGGGCGCGTCCGGGTCGGGCCATCGGTAGGCGTCCACGTCGGCGGCCGTGGCCGCCTCGCGAAGCGGCGCCCCGACCACCTCGACGTAGATCGAGCCCTGCTTCATGCGCATGCCGTATTCGTTGAGCCACGTGCCGTCGGCATGCCGCTCCGGGACGAATCCGGCGCGCTCCGCCGCCCCGGTCACGACGACATCACAGCCCATGGCCGTGCGGATCTCGTTTCCGCTGATGCGGTAGGTCACGTCTTCAAACAGGTTCCGCGTGTAGCGCATCGGAAGGCCGAGTTCCTTCGCGAAGTGTTCGTACAGCGGCGCGCAGAATTCGAATTGCACGGGCACCCGGTCGGGGAGGCCGGGCATGCGCTTGAAGGCGCGAAGCACGCGCTCGCGGGAGGTCATGGCCATACGTCACCGCTCCTTTCCGCTCCCCCTTCGACCGGCCGCCGGGCTCACCGTCGCTGCGCGGGCGCCATCAGGGCGCTCTGGCGGGCGTAGCGGGTGAGTCCGTAGCACTGCTCGATGTACCGGGCGATACGCGCATCGCCGGGCCGCGAAAGGCGGGCGGCATTGAAAGCGGCGACGGCCTGGTCGCACAGGTCCGGGATGCCGCCGAGATAGGACGAATTCCGCTCGGTTTCGTACCGCTTGAAGAGCCCGAGCGCCGAGTTGAAGAACTCCGCACCACGCTTGAAGGCCGGATCCTTGAGAATCTCGTCATCCGGATCCACCGCAGGCTCCGCGGGGACCGGCATTGCGGGCGGTTGCGCGACCACCGGGGCGGGCGCCGCCGCGAGAGGCGGCACCGGCATTGCAGCCGGCGCCGGGGGGGCGGCGGGTGGCGGACTGACCGCTGCGGGCCGGGGCGCGCCGAAGGTCGGAATGTCGGTGTACGAGAGCTTCGGGGGCGGTTCGGGCTTCGGCTCCGGCGGCGGCGTTCCGGTCCCTCCCACGGACGGCGGCGGCGTGACGAGCGGCGGCGTGACGGCAGGCAAGCGCGAGGGGAGCACCGGAGGCGCAATCGTCGCGCCCGGGTTGTTGCGTTTCATTTCCGCCTGGCGGCGCATCTCCTCGCGCTGGCGGTCCATCTCCATCTGCTTCTCGGACCGCTTCGCCGCCTCTGCATCGCCCACGGCGAACGCCAGCACCAGGATCGCGGCCCGAACCCACCTGGAGCCCCGCGGCCTACGGCAGCGGACACGGTTCTCCGGCCGGAATGGATCAAGGTCTTTCACCGTACCACCATGGGGCAGGAGAACGCCCAATGCAAGCCGGGCAGACACCGGGACGGGGATGCGGGTCAGTGGGCGACGTCCGGGATCGCCGTGGCCGCCCCGTCGTAGCAATGCACCGTCCTGAGAGTGCCTGCCGAACGGCTCAGCCCGCCTTGGAGGAGACTGGCTCCGCAGAAGGTCACATACAGGCTGCCGTCGGCCCGGATGGCCGTGCCGGGCGAATTCACCACGCACTGGTCGATCCGGTTGGTCCGGCCGGTACCGGAGGCGAACTCGAGCACAACGCCCTCCGCCGCGGCACCGCCCGTTGCCAGATGCATGGCGACCCCTTGGAGTTGAAACGTCGATGCGTTGCTGCATCGCACGCCGACATTCGTCGCGGCCGCCGCACCGCTTGCGTTCAGCCGTCCTCCCGTCCAGGTGAGTTCAGCGCCGCCGGTAAGGACGGCTCCCTCGTTGGGATTTCCGCCGCGAATCAGCAGGTGTGCGTCGGCCACGGTGCCTTCCGCCCCGCCCAGGAGCCCGATCCCCCGCACGGCGCCGGCACCCCACACATCGAGCGAGGCCTGCCGGAGAACCAGCGTTCCCTCACTCTCGGAAATACCCGTGGCGGGGCCGGAGGATCGCACCATCATGCTGAGACCGCGAGCGGTGACCCCGCCATTTGCCGAGATGCCGCTCGCCGAGCCGGCGATACCGCTTAGATAGATACCAACGTTTTCCATGTCGACGCTCGACTCCGAGCAACTGATCGCCGTGCACCCCTGCGCACCCGAGACCACGACCCGCACACCACGGAACGTGCCGGGGGATCCGGTTGCCAGAGTGATGCCGTAAGTCGCTGCCGAGCCGCCGGTGACCGTCACATCGACGTCGCAAAGTGTCAGCGAGCTGAACATCTCGGCGAAAACCGCCCTGCCGCCGACGCCCGAGGGGATGGACATCGAAACGGCGACGTCGGAGAGCGCGGAAGACCGGCTCCCGCTGGCGCGGTATCCGTAGAGAGTGCCGCCAGTGCCCTGGACGGACAGGCTCAGGCACCGCATCTCGGTGTTGCTGGCACCGAGGACCGCCGCGTCCTCGCCGGACGCGTTCGTCGACGCGTAGGCGATCGTTGTCACGCCGCGGCCGCAGCCCTCGATGTCCACAAACGGCTTCATCGTGACGCGTTCGGCGAAGACACCCGGCGAGACCTTGACGAGATATCCGTTGGTGGCGTTGTTATCGATGATGGCCGCCAGCGCGGCGCCGATCGTGGCGTGGACGCCGCCCGGCCCGACCGTCAGCACCCGCCGCAACCCCCGGGCATTGACGGCGAACGGCGCGCCGCCCAGTCGCTCGCGCGGCTGGAGCTCCGGCCCCGCGTCGACCCGCAATGCCAGCCACGCGTTGGTCCCGGCGGTTGCCAGGGCGCGCGCAAAGTCCGCGTCCGGGCTTCCGGCATGCGGGTTGTCGCCGAGGTCGGTCGCGTAGAACCCTTCGGACGCGGTCACGGCGTCCGTCTCCTGATACAGCAGGGTGCCCCCGGAGGCCTGGTTGTACAGGAAGAACGTGATCTGAACATTCGACCGGTTTGCGAGCGCCCCGTTCTCCACGAGGCGGCCCTGGTAGCGGATCCACCCCGGCTGCTCCGCGCCGACACTGGAGGCAATGACCCCGATCGCGAGAAGACCCGACGCAAGATACCGCTTCATGACGCCCTCCTTCGTGAAACTCCATCCCACGGGTGGAGAATTGTAGTTCGCCGGCAGGGCCGGTCAAGAGACAACGCGGAAATACCGCCGGAAATTGCCTCGACAAGCCCGCGCAAAAGTGGAGCATAAGCATGGAGATTCGGCAGCACGAGGGAGGCGGAGATGTCACAGAAAGCCACGGCTCGGGTATACGGGTTCTGCGTCGCTATTCCGGGCCTTCTGCTGTCCGGCTTGGTGCTCGTCGCGAGCGCGGAGACGCCCTCGGCAGCGTCCTACGAGACGCGAAACATCGGATGGGTCTGCTCCGGGGCCGGAGGCCTTTCCACGGGCGGCATTCCCGCCGTCATCACCTATGCACACCGGGGAGTCTGCGGCCAGCCGGGAGGCGTGACGGTCAGCAGCGGAAGCGGAGCCACCAATCTCGCAGGGTTCCTGCATGCGGTGGATCTGAAGCAGCCGGCGACCGACACCGACGGCGACGGACTGGCCGACGAACTGGATGGCGACAATGACAACGACATGCTGGGCGACCGCCTCGAACTGGGCGGGCAGTCGTTCAGCCCCTCCACGGCCACAGACGTCAACCGCGCCGATACGGACGGGGACGGAATGGCGGATGGCGGCGAACTTTCCGCCGGTACCGATCCGACCGACGCGACATCGCTGTTCCGCATCACGGCGCTCCGGAGGACCGCGGACGACCGGCTGGCCCTTCAATGGACGGCTCGAGCCGACACGGTGAAACGCTACCGCGTCCTCGCCGCGGATGCCCGCGGATATGACGTCCCGGCCACACCGCTCGCCACCAACCAGTTCGCCGGCGGTGCGGGTCCCTGGTTCCAGACGATGGTCGCCTTCACCAACAGCGGCCCCGCAAGCAACCGGTTCTTCACGGTTCAGGCACTGCCGTAGGCGCGGCGGAATCCCTCCGGATCACGCGGCACGGAGGCGGTCCTTGATCTCGCGGTTGTCCTCATCCTCGACAAGACCGCCCGCATGCAGCGCGATGTTCACCAGCACGCCGACCATCACGCCGGACATCAACAGGCTGGATCCGCCGTAGCTGATGAACGGGAGTGCGAGCCCCTTCGTCGGCAGGCATCCGGTCACAACGCCGACATTGATCATCGCCTGGAGCGTGATCATCAGCGTGATGCCGAACGCGAGCAGCCGGCCGAAGGTGTCCGGCGCGCGCACGACGATCGCGATGCCGCAGGCAAAGATACCGACAAAAAGGAGCAGCACGCCGACGGATGCGCCGACCCCGAGTTCCTCCGCGATGATGGGCAAGATGAAGTCCGTGTGCGCCTCGGGCAGGAAGAAGTGCTTCTGCATCCCCTGCCCCAGCCCCGCGCCATACGAGCCCCCGGACACAAAGGCGTAGATGCCCTGAAGCAACTGAAAGGCCTCGCGCTCCTCATAGCGATCGGGATGCAGGAACGCGAGGAATCTCCGCAACCGCAGGGGGTCGTGCGCGATGGCCAGCGCGAAGAGGCAGAGGCCCGCGACGGAGATGATCGCAAGGTAACTCAGGCGGGTTCCGCCGAGAAACAGCACCGACATGCCGACGACCCCGATGAGCATCGTCGTTCCGTAGTCCGGCTCAAGGAAGATGAGGCCGAGAACGAGCCCCATGACCAGCATCGGGATGACCACGCCGTCGCGAATCGTGGTCACATGCCGCTCGTTGCGCTTGACCCACCACGCCAGGAACAGGATGACCGCAAGTTTCGCGAGTTCCGACGGTTGAAAATTGGCGAATCCGACGCCGAGCCATCGCCGGCTGCCGTTGATCATCAGCCCCACGCCGGGGATCAGGCACATGACCAACAGCACGACCACGAACGCGACCAGCGGGACGGCGACCCATCGGAGCCGGTGATAATCGATGCGCGCGGCGACGAAACCGCCGATACCCGCCAGCGCCAGCCATACGGCCTGGCGGATTACAAAGTAGTTGGCGTTGTGATACCGGCTCTCGGCATGAACCCCGCTGGCGCTCGCCAGCATGATCACGCCCAGCGTCGCAAGGATCAGCACCAGGCAGATCAGCAGGCTGGCTGTCTTCCACATGCCTGCGCGCCCGGATCCCGGATCAGTCGGCAACCGGGATCAGAATCGTCATGTTCGGCTTTACCTGCATCGCATCGCTGAGGTTATTGAGCTTCATCAGCGATTCCGGGCTGACGAGGAACGCCTTCGCAATCGAATCCAGCGTCTCGCCTTCGCTCACGGGATACTTGATCGGCTGACGGGCCGAGCCGAGCGTCGGCGCGGGGGCCGGGGGCGGAACCGGCGCGGGAGGCGCCACATCGACCGGCGCGGGCGCGGGGGCCGGCGCGGGCTCGATCATGGCCGGCGCATCCGGGACGGGTGCGGGCGGCGGCGGGGCGATCTCCACCGGGGCCGGGGCGGGAGCCGGAGCGGGCGCGGGGGCCGGATCCTTCGGCGGATCCTTCTTGGCAGCGGCCGGCTTCTTCACGGCATGGGCGGGAAGAACGAGTTTCTGTCCGATTCGAATCGCGTCGCCCGGGAGGCCGTTGGCCTCCTTCAGGTCGGCCGTCTTCACGCCGTGCATGACGGCGATCTCCGAGAGGCTGTCGCCGGACTTGACGACGTACTCCGTCCCGGCCGCGGTCTTCCGTGCGGCGGGCGCGGACTTCTTCGGGGCGACGGCTCCGCCGTAGGAGGGGATCGTCAGCTTCTGGCCAATGCGAATCTTGTTCGCATCCTTGATGCCGTTGATCTCGGCCAGCTCACGCGTGCTGATGCCGTACTTCGCGGCGATCTTCGAGAGGGACTCGCCCGATCCGATCGTGTGCTCCTTCGAGGGCACGACGTTCGGGTGCGAAAACGTGGCGGGCGACGCCGGCGTCGCCGGGGCGGCCGGAATCAGGACCGGCGACCGCAGCGGGGGAACCGACGCGTCCGGAACGGACGGCGGCGGCATGACCGGCGCGGGAGGCGGCTCCGACGAAACCGGCGGCGGCGTACCGCAGCCCTGCAGAAACACCGGCGCGGCCACGATGGCCACATGAAACGCCGCGATGACCCCGATCAACGCCCAGTTCTTTGTGCTGCGCTTTTTCATCGACCTGCTCCCGTCCTCTACGGACTATCTTTGCCGTCGGCAGGCGTCATCGCCCGCACCCGGCGTACAAAGGCTTCTCCCCGCTCCCCGAAACTCCCGTACTGGTCAAAACTCGTGCATGCGGGGGACAACAGGACCGCATCCCCCGGCTTGGCGTCGCGCCTCACGGCATCCATGGCGGCATCGAGCGTGACGAAGATCTCACACGGCAGCGATGCAGCCCACGTCTGGTGAAGCAACGGCGCGGACTCTCCGATAAGATAGACTTTCGCCGTCCGCGATGCCAGCAATTCTTTGGCGGCCGAGAAATCTCTTTCCTTGGCCCTTCCGCCCGCGATCAGACGGACCGGTCCCGCGGTCATCCGCAACGCCGCCATCATCGAAGCCATCGAGGTCGCTTTGGAATCGTCGATGTACCGCACCCCGTCGACCGAGGCCACGGCCTGCAGCCGGTGCGGGAGCGGCTCGAAGGCCCTGGCTGCGCGTTCGACGGCCGTGCCGGGTGCGCCGCAGGCCGCCGCGGCCGCCCCCACCGCGGCGGAGGCGAGGCCCAGGATCTCGTTGTCGAAATAGGTTCCCCGCACGGAAACGTCCGCGAGCCCGGGGGCATGGACGACGCCGGCCGCGAACCGGACGTCGGCCGCGGACTCGGCGCCGAAGGTGACCCAGCGGCCGCGCCCCGTCGCCGCGGCGCGCAACACGTCCCGCTGCGCGAACGGCACGATGCAGACATCCTCCGGGCCGGCATTGGCAAACAGCCGCGCCTTGGCCGCGAGATAGGCGGCAAACGATCCGTGCCGGTCGAGATGATTGGGCTGCACATTCAGGATCACGCCGGCATCCGGACGGAAATCGCGGCAGGTCTCCAACTGGAACGAGCTGACCTCCAGCACGAGCCAGTCGAGCGCCCCCGGCTCCCGCACGACCGCGCAGACCGGGGGGCCGTAGTTGCCCGCAATCGCTACGCGAAAGCCCGCGCAGGCCAGCGATTCCGCCAGCCATTTCACCGCCGAGCTTTTTCCGTTGGATCCTGTGATGGCCACCGTGCGCGCCGCGCCGCGGCGGCTCCACCCGACCTCCAGTTCGGAGACCACCGGAACGCCCGACGCAAGGGGGCCCGCGATCCATGGCGACGCGGCCGGAACACCGGGGCTTGCAACCACGAGACCCCACTCGCCCGGAACCGGAGCATCGCGCTGAACGCCCAGCCGGACCTCCGCGCCCGCCGCGCGAAGCACCGAGGCCGCCTCCTCCTGCTTCGGCCCGGCAGCCGCGTCGATGACGGTCACCGCGCGACCCTCCGCGAGCAACAGGCGCGCCGCGGCGGTGCCGCTCGACCCAAGGCCGAGGACGAGGGATGGGGTTCGAAGGTTCACAGGTTCGGAGGCTGTTCTCTGGGGGGGACTCGATGTTGGGATTGGGCGTTCATGGGGGTGGCACGGGCTACCGGATTTTCAGCGAGGCGATTCCGGCGAGGGCGAAGATGAGGGAGACGATCCAGAGCCGTGTCGTGACCATGGTCTCGATGACCTCGGTGTCGCGCCCCTCGCGCGCGGCGTTCTCCTTCCCGACGATCTCGAAGTGGTGATGGATCGGCGCGCAGCGGAAGATGCGCTTCCCACCGGTCAGCTTGAAGTACGAGACCTGGAGGATGACGCTGGCCGCCTCCATGACAAACACGCCGCCGACGAGGACGAGCGTGAGTTCCTGATTGATCAGCATCGCGATCGTGCCCAACGCACCGCCGAGCGCGAGACTGCCCGTGTCGCCCATGAACACGCGCGCCGGATGGCAGTTCCACCACAGGAAGCCGAGACCCGCGCCGAGAAGGCATCCGCATACCACCGCAAGCTCGCCAGCGCCGGCAATGAACGGCAGGTGCAGGTACTTCGCGAACATGGCGTGACCCGTGCAATAGGCCATCACGAGATAGGCCAGCGAGACGGAGCTGGTGCAGCCCACCGCAAGACCGTCGAGGCCGTCGGTGAGGTTCACGGCATTCGTGCAGCCGACGAGGACCAGGAAGGCGAACACCACGGCCGCGAGGAAGCTCATGTCGAGAATCAGCGGCGTCTTGAAAAAGGGTATGGAGAGCTGGCTCGCCAGTGCATGCCACTCGGGCGACACCCACAGGAGCACGACGACGACCACCGCGCAGAGCGTCTGCGCAAGCATCTTCCACTTGCCGGCCAGACCGTGGCGGTTCTTCCGGGTTACTTTGAGATAGTCGTCCGCGAATCCCACGGCGCCCATGACCCACATCGTTCCGATCGTCATCCAGACGAGCCCGCTGGTGGGAACCGCCCACAGGAACGCGGCGACGGTGACCGTGATCAGAATCAGGAACCCGCCCATGGTCGGCACGTTCTTGCGGCCGTGTGTGCGGTCGAGCGAGGGGACGATCTCGAGCCGGTGCGGCTGGCGGACCTTCTGCAGCAGACGGATCATCCAGGGGCCGAGCGCGACGGACAGCAGGAACGCGGTGGCGGCGCCGCCCAGCGCGCGGAAGGTCACGTAGCGGAAGATCCGCAACGGCGAGAACCATTCGGTCAGATCACTCAGGTAGACCAGCATCTTCGTTCCGCGGCGTCAGTGCGCCGGCGCCTCCGCCGGCACGCCCGCACGGCGCGCCCATTCCGTCATGACCTCTTCCATCCGCTCTCCGCGCGAGCCCTTCAGGAGCACCGCGTCGCCCGGCTGCAACCGCTCCGCCAGCACCGCGGCGGCCGCGGCGGGATCGTTGCACCACCACAGCCGGTCGGCCGGCCAGCCCGCCGCCGCCGCGCCGTCCGCGATCGGCGAGCCCAACTCGCCCGCGACGACGATCCCCGCCCAGGGGCCGGCCGCGGCACGGCGGCCGATCTCAATGTGAAACCCGGGGCCGAGCCGCCCCATCTCACGCATACCGCCGAGCGCGATCCACTTCCGCCGCGCCGGGTGGCCTGCGAAGGTCTCCAGCGCGGCCTCCATGCTGACGGGACTGGCGTTGTAGGCATCGTTGACCCAAACGACCCCGGCGATCGTGCTCTCGCCGCCGCGCATCGGCGGCGGAACGAATGCCTCCAGCGCCGCGGTGATCGCCGGCGCGTCGAGTCCCGCCTCGCGGCCGGCCGCCACGGCGCGGAGCGCGTTGCGCAGCGCCGGACCGCCGCGCAGCGGAAGCCGGCAGGAGAGCGAGAATCCGCGGGGGCCCGTCACCGACAGGCGGCTCGGGTCGGCCGGGTCGCTGCGTCCGGCGTAGTCGGCCGGCGCGTTAAGGGCGACGGTGACGACGCGGCACGGACAGGCATCTCGGAAGCGATCGAACCACGGCTCATCCGCGGCGAGCACGGACAGGCCGTCCGCCGGCAGCGCACGCAGCAGGGTCGCCTTCTCCTCCGCGATCGCCGCCTCACTGTCGAAGAACTCCAAGTGCACCGGCCCCACCCTCGCCATGAGGCCCCAGTGCGGGCGAAGCAGGTCGCAGAGCGGCGCGAGCTCGCCCGGATGGTTCATGCCGACCTCGAAGATGCCGTGCGGCGCGGAAGGATCCGCGTCGAGCAGGCTCAGAGGGAGGCCGATGTCGTTGTTGAAGTTGCCGCGCGTGCGGGCGACGGGGCCGGCGGCGGACAGCACAGCCGCGGCCATCTCCTTAACCGTCGTCTTCCCAACGCTTCCGGTGACGCCGACGATGCGTCCGGTCATCCGCGCCCGGTGACCGCGGGCCAGGTCCCACAGCGCGCGCTTCGTGTCGCCAACCACGAGCATCGGCCCCGCGTCCGGGTGCGCGGCGGCATAGGCGGGCTCGACGACCGCCGCCGTGGCGCCGCGTTCGAAGGCGGCCGCCGCATAGGCGTGGCCGTCGGTCCGCGCGCCGCGCAGCGCGAGGAACACGACGCCCGGCGCGGCCTCGGAGGAATCGTGACGGATCGGACCGAGCGCGGCGGGGGGCGGACGCGTCCAGCGTCCGCCCGTCCAGGCGGCCAGTTGCTCGGCGGAAAACATGGGGATCTCCCGTGCGGAATCAGGCGAGCAGGCGGCGGGCGACCTCGCGGTCGTCGAACGGGATCACCGTCCGCGCGAACTCCTGGTAGTTCTCATGGCCCTTGCCGGCGATGAGCACGACGTCTCCGGCGCGGGCCATCTCGAGCGCGCGCGCGATCGCGGCCTCGCGGTCGAGGATGGTCTCGAATCGGGCGCCCTCGGGCATGCCCTCGGCGATCTCGCGAAGGATCGCGCCGGGGTCCTCCGAGCGCGGATTGTCGCTCGTCAGCACCGAGTAGTCCGCCAGGAGGCCCGCCACGTTGCCCATGCGCGGGCGCTTGGAGGTGTCGCGGTCGCCGCCGCAGCCGAAGACGACAATCAGGCGGCGCGGCGCGACCTCCCGCAGCGTGGTCAGCACGTTCGAGAGAGCGTCGTCCGTGTGGGCGTAGTCGACATAGACCTGGATCCCGCGGCCGTTCTCGATGCGCTCCAGCCGGCCCGGGGCGGACTGGAACTGCGAGAGCACGCCGGCGATGAAGTCCGGCCGCAGGCCCCGCGCGGCGCACGTGGCGAAGGCGGCGAGCGCGTTGCTGACGTTGTAGCGGCCCATGAGGCCCAGTCGGACGCCGACCGCGCCCCACGGGGACTCGACCGTGAACGACGAACCCTGCGGCCCGAGCTCGAGATCGACGGCGCGCACGAGGGAGCCGGGGTGCATGCCGTAGGTGATCAGCGATGACCAGCCGCCGCCCGTGTTGGCCAGCTGCTGGCCCCACGGATCGTCGAGGTTGATGACGGCCGACGCGCGCTTCTCCATCTGGCCGAGGCCGCGGAAGAGCAGCGCCTTGGCGCCGTAGTAGCGCTCCATCGTGACGTGGTAGTCGAGATGGTCGCGAGTGAGGTTCGTGAAGACGCCGACGTCGAAATCGATCCCCCACACCCGCTTCTGCTCGAGCGCGTGCGACGAGACCTCCATGACGGCCGACGCGCAACCCGCCGTCGCCATCTGGTCGAGCATCGACTGCAGGTCCGGCGCCTCCGGCGTGGTCCGGTTGGCCGGGATGCAGCGCGGGCCCATCTCGTACATCACGGTGCCGATCAGGCCCGGCTTGCGGCCGGCGGCGCGGAGGATGTCGCGGATCATGAACGTCGTCGTGGTCTTGCCGTTCGTGCCCGTGACGCCGATGGTCTCGAGGCGCGACGACGGGTGGTCGTAGAACGCGCAGGAGATCTCGGCGAGCGCGCGCCGGGCATCCTCGACGCGGATGTGGGTCACATCGCGCCGGGCCCAGTCGTTGTGCTCCGAGACAACCGCGACCGCGCCGCGCTGGATGGCGTCCTCGACGTAGCGGGTGCCGTCCTCGCGCGTGCCGCGCAACGCCACGAACAGGCTGCCCGGACGAACCTGGCGGGAGTCGCACGCGATGCCGCGGATGTCCGCCTGGCGCGGGCCCTTGACGGTCATCGGCTGGATCACTTGGAGAATGGATTCGATTCTCATGGCTTCTTCACAGAGTTGCCCAATCAGCATGGCCTGCCTCCTCCTCGTCGTCCGGGTCCCGGGGTCCGCCGCCCTCCGGGGCGGCCGGCACCGTCGGGGCCGTCGGCGGGATGTTCATGTATCTCACGGCCTCCTGCGCGATCTGGCGGAACACCGGCGCGGCGACCACGCCGCCGGTGTGCTCGGGCTGCGGCTCGTCGACGATCACCGCGATGGCCACCGCGGGATCCTCCGCCGGGATCACCCCGATGAACGAGGCGATGTTGCGGTTCTCGTCGTAGCCCCCGGGGCCCGGCTTGGTGGCGGTGCCCGTCTTGCCGGCCACGCGGTAGCCCGGTACGGCGGCGCGACGGCCCGTCCCGCCCTCCTCCGCGACATGGGCGAGCAACGCGCACATCAGCCGCGCCGTGTCCTCCCGGATCGGCCGCGCCACGACCGTCGGCGAGAACTCCTGCAGCACGCGCCCCTTCGCGTCGACCACGCGCCGGACGACGGCCGGCTTCATGAGAAATCCGTGGTTGGAGATCGCGGAGAGCATTCCGAGCATCTGCAGCGCGGTGACGCTCACACTGTGACCCATCGCGATGCGGGTCGGCGCCAGCGCGTCCCAGTGCGACCGCGCCCGGAAGATGCCGCCCTCCTCGCCCGGCAGTTCGATGCCCGCCGCGCGCCCGACGCCGAAGTCGCGCAGATAGCGCTCGAGCCGCGCGTCGCCGAGCATCAGCGCGATCTTGGCCGCCCCGATGTTGCTCGATTTCTTCAGGACGTCCGCGACGCTGAGCCGCCCGTACGGGTGGAAGTCCCGCAGCGGGCGCCCGCGGTACATCCACAGCCCGTTCTCGCAGTCGAAGACCGTCTCGGGCCGGATGATCCCCTCGTTGAGCGCGGCGGCGACGACGCCGATCTTGAACGTGGAGCCGGGCTCGTACACGTAGGAGGTCGGGCAGTTCCGCATGCGCTCCGGCGGCGTCCGGCCATAAGTGTTCAGGTCGTAGTCCGGCCGCGACGCCATGGCGAGGATCTCGCCGGTGCGCACATCCTGCAGCACCGCCCAGGCGCCGAGCGGACGGTGCTGCTGCACGGCCTGGTCGAGGGCGGCCTCGACCATCGCCTGGAGGTTGATATCGATCGTCAGGTGAACGTCCGCACCGGCCTGGGCGGGGATCTCGAGGATGCGCCGGTCGAGCATCTCGCGCCGCTTTCCGTCCTGCTGGCTCACGCGCACGCCGGGCACACCGCGCAGGAACTCGTCGAGCGCCTGCTCGACGCCCGCGCTGCCGACGCCCTCCGCATTGGAAAACCCGATGACGTGGCCCGCGAGATTGCGCTGCGGATAGTTCCGCGCCGAGACGGGCTCGAGCCAGACATGCTTGAGCTTGAGGTCGACCAGGCGCTGGCGGTCGTCCTCCGACAGGTCGTTCGCCAGGTAGACCTGCCGCCGCTCCGGCTGACGGAGGCGCGCCTCGACCAGCGCGCGGTCGAGACCGAGTTTGCGGGAGAAGAGCGAGGCATAGGCCTCGACGAGGCCCTCGCGGAGGATCATCTGCGGGTCCGCGTTGAGCCGGTAGACCGTCAGGTCCATCGCCAGAATCGCGCCACGCCGGTCGAAGATCCGCCCGCGGCCGACGAGGATCTGCTGCTCGACGTGCCGGGCCCTGGTCACCTTCGCGCGCAGTTCGCGGTTCTCGCCGAGATGCAGCTGGCCGACGCGGAACGCAAGGCCGCCGAAGGCCGCCAGCACGGCCCCGCTCGCCATCAGCAGGCGAACCAGATGCCGCCGCTCACTCACGCCGCTCCCGCCCCCGCGTCTGCGCGTACTGAGGCCCCGGAGCGGATGGCAGGTCCGCGATGTCCATGGAACGCGTCAGGTAGACCACCCGGTCCTTGCCCGGCCAGTCCATCTCGATATGGAAGGCCGCCAACGCTTCCCTGACCCTGCGAAGGGTGCAGAGGTTCGACCACTTGTACTCCTCGTTGAGCCGCCGCCGCCGGAGCTCGCCGAGCTTCTCCTCGCCCGCCTTCAGGTCGCGCGCGAGCGACTGGCACCGGCTGCAGAGCCAGAGGTAGGACAGCGCGAACACGGCGACGACCGTGAGCAACAGGAGCAGGCGCACCGGGAAGACCCGCTGCGCGTTCCGCTTCACGTTGACTCTGCGACGCCCGACCATGTCCCTACGCCGTCCTCTCCGCCGCCCGCAGGCGCGCCGACCGCGCGCGCGGGTTCTCCGCCGTCTCCGCATCGTCCGGCTCCACCGGCTTGCGTGTCAGCACGCGCACCGGCGGCCGCTCGCCGACCCACCGCACCCCGCCCTCGGGAAGCCCCTCGCTCCGCGGCTCGTGCGCGCGGAAGAAGTGCTTCACCGCCCGGTCCTCGAGGCTGTGGAACGCGATCACCGCCATCCGGCCGCCCTCGCACAACGCGTCCAGCGCGCCGCGAAGGCCGTCGTCCAGCTCGCCCAACTCCCGGTTCACCGCGATCCGCAGCGCCTGGAAGGTCTTCGTCGCCGGATGAATCCTCCCGCCCGGCCGCCGCCCCGCCGCCGCCGCGACCACATCGGCAAGATCGGCCGTGCCCCGGAAGGGTGCCGCCGACCGCCGGTCGACAATCCGCCGCGCGATCCGCCGCGCCGCCGGCTCCTCGCCGAACCGCCACAGCAGGTCCGCCAGCTCCGCCTCGGGCAGCGTGTTCACAAGGTCCGCCGCCGTAACCGGCTCCGCCGGGTTCATGCGCATGTCGAGCGGACCGTCCGCCCGGAAGCTGAACCCGCGCGCCGGCTCGTCGAGCTGGAACGACGACACGCCGAGGTCCATCAGCACGCCGTCAGCCCCGCCGAAGCCGCGCTCCACCGCCACGTCCGCCAGCCGCCCGAACCGCGAGTGCGCCGCGTCGAACCGCCCGCCGAACCGCTCCAGCCGGCCGCGGCAGCGCGCGATCGCATCGGGATCGGCGTCGAGGCCCAGAAGCCGTCCGTCGGGCGCGGACGCCTCGAGGATCGCTTCCGCATGGCCGCCGCCGCCCAAGGTCGCGTCGATGTACCGGCCGCCGGGCCGGACCGCGGTCCATTCGAGGACCTCGCGAAGCATGACCGGACGATGCATCCCCGCCTTACGAAAGAAGACGCCCGCCGCCGCGGCGCACGAGGATCTCCCCCGCACGGCCCGGCGACTTGACATCGCTGAGGAACTCCGAGGACATTCGGCCCCGATGAAGGAAACCGAGCAGCCGCCGCGGTCCCGCCCCCGGCAGCGTGTAGCGCCGGCCGGCGTCCATGCCGCCGTCCAGCGTCCGGTAGATCCCGAAGAATTGTCCGATTCTGAACATCGATCCGACTCCCCGCCCGGCCGCGCCGGAACGGACTCAAACGCCCACGTATTTCGAAGCGTCCAGCAGCCCCCGGTCGTCCATCTTCGCCACGACCGACTGCCAGGCCTTCGGATTCCACAGCTCGAAACCCTCAAAATTGCCGACCAGCAGGACCTCCGACGTCAGCCCCGCGTGCGCCAGCAACTCGTCGCGCACCCGGATCCGGCCCTGCGAATCCCAGCCAAGCACCTCGGACCGCGACCCCATGATCCGCAGATAGGTCCGCCCCTGCGCATCGGCCATCGAAAGGTTGTGGATGTTGCGGAGTTTCGGCCCCATCACCCGCGCGGGATAGACGTACAGATGCCTCTCGTCCCCCACGCTGGGGATGACGAAAAACTGCTCCGGCCGCCCCACCACCGCCCGCCACTCGGACGGCACGGTCAGCCGGCGCTTCGGATCCAGGTTGTGCAGATAGTTGCCGCAGAAGTACTGCGGCATGATGTCCGCCCCACCCGACCCCTGTTGGACAGGTTCCGCCACTTTAATGCCTTTCGTGACACCATATGACACCCTGCCCCACCCGGAGTCAACATCCTAGGCGGACTTTTTTTCAACAGGAGAAGCGACCGCTCGGGATGCGGGCCTGACGGGGTTCCGTGAGTCGGAATCGACAGCCGATCAACAGGCCAGGGAAGGCGGAAACGGACTCAAGCGCCGTGGTTCGTCACATCGAGCACCGAGCCGACGCCCGGGATGTTCTCGCGGATGAACGCCTCGATGCCGCGCTGCATCGTCATGCGCGCGCCCGGACAGCCCCGGCATCCGCCGCCGAGTTCGAGGTGGATGTTCGTGCTCTCCACCTTCACGAGGTTCGCAAACCCGCCGTGGGAATTCAGCGCCGGATTGATCTGCTCGTCGAGCAGCTTCTGCACCGCCGCGCCGATGCGCGCGTCGTCGGCATTCACGGTCCCCGGCGTGGTCGTCGTCTCGCTCATGATTCGTCCCTCGTGGCCCGAGACTCTACGCGCGCCCCCCCGCCCGCGCAAGCCGCGGGGCCAGGGGACAGTGGAAGGGTATGGCAGTATGGCGGTGTGGCCGTGGGGCGGTAGTGTCGGGTGTCGAGTGGCGAGTGCGGCCGGAAGCACGACAACCGAATGGGGACAAACGAATGCACCCGGATCAAGTGGCCGGGAGGGTCGCCGGCCCCGGCGGCCGAACGACTGACCACTGCGGAGTTTCAAGTTGTTGGATGTTGGGTGTTGGGTGTTGTTGAATCCGGACTTCGGTGTTCGATGTTGGATGTTCGATGTTCGGCGTTCGTAGCGCCGGTATCCGACCGGCGCCACCCTGTGCTCCGAAACCAACTCCCGCGCCCGACGGATTCGGGCGCCACGGCGGAGGCGGTCTTCCAATCCTCGGAAGCCACCCCGCCCTCGGATTCCGACCCCTGGACGTCTCGGTGGCGGCACGGCTCGGAACTGCGGCAAAGAGCGAAAGGCCTCCACTACGCAGACCGGCCGCGCCTCAATGCAACTCGGACGGCCTTCTCACGCCGCAGCCCTCCGTCCACGAGGCGAAGGCGGGAGGGTGTACATGTCGATTGACCGCGAGCCTTGGCTTCCGCCGTGCCCGGCCTACGGGTCATTGATCCTCTGGAAGCTCTCCAGCTTGAAAAGATTCCTCTTGGGATCGAACTCCGTGTTCCGGTCGTTAGGGGTTGGATTCAGATAGTATCCCATTTCAATACACGCACCCGCATCGACCACTCCAAATTGAATGCAACCATGAATCTTACCGTAGAGTGCAGTGGTGATCTCCCCATCGGCATTCCGCCGAGTCCGAATGCGGAAGAAGTAGTTCATGTCTTGGGGCAGTTCGGGCGATCGTGCGTTGTCGCTTCTGAATTGCGCCCGAGCGTACTTCGGAGCATAGCCATCCTCGGGCGCCATGCGGGGCATTCTGTACACGCTGCCACGGGGCGGAGCGTGATACGGAACATGCACCTCGAAGAGCCCGTCCCCCTGACTTCCAAACGTCAACTCCATCTGTGCCTCATATCGAAGATGCCGGGACTCATTGCGGCCATACGATTTCCATCGAACGGTGAACACGAAATCGGGCACTTCCCCTTTCCCGTACGGCGCCACCCAATCGCCTTTCATCAGATCGAAGCCGACCGGCTTGCCATTCTCCGGCACCATCAGTTCCGACCCGCCGAACGCACGTGCATACATCGGTATCGGATTCACGATCCGCCGCACGACGAGCACGTTCGTCTGCCCCCACGGCTCCCAGCGGCCGCCGACGGCGTTGGTCATGCGGATGCGGACACCTTGGTCATAGTAGAAACCCGACATAGGTTTGACGTGAACGGCGAGGTTGCCGTATTGGCTTGCCAATGTCAGGGACACGAGGCCGTTCGTGTCTGTTCGTCCTTCGACACGGGGCAACTCGCTCTCGCCGAATTCGGAGACCCGAACGGGCTTCTCAATTGTCGACATCCCGACCCTCGCATTGGTGACCACCATGCCGTCGTCATCCTTGACGCAGAAGATCACATGCGCGACAGACCCACCACGCCCGGTCAGGGGAAAGGACAACACGACCACTGCCAGTCGTATGAGCAGGTTCATCTCAGGACTCCTCGGGTGCAGATATCGTCGTACAGCCGATACACGAAGAAGTAGCCAACATCCCGGAAATCTCCGTGCAGCCAATTATTGAGCTTGTGGTCACTGTTCATCCGGCCCGCCGGCCAGCCGTTCTTCATGGTGGTCATCATGTCCACGTTGTTGTCCAAGAAGAACCCATCAACCGGATTCGCCCCCGTCGCCCGCGACAGCGCCGGGATTGCCTCGGCGAGAACCTTGGCGCGGACGGCCGGGTCCGCCGCCACCCGGCTGCCCTCGACCGGATGGTAGAGATCGCCGCGCTCGAACGGCTTGAAGAACGACTTGCGCATCAGTTCGTTGCGGAAGGGGTCGCGTCCATATTGTCCACTTTCCTTCTGCTCTCCTTCGGCCTTCATAATTCTCGTCCCGGTCGTCCTTCGTCCTCCGCCCGTTCGATGCCGACCTCGTACCGCCGGAGAGAGTGTATCGGCGATGCGGGCGAGTCAAACGACGATGCAACGGGGACGGAGGCCGGCCGGCAACCGAGACACACGCCTGCCGCCGATGTCGCGCGCCGCGGTCCTTCGACCTATGCCGCTCACCGTGGATGCAATACTTGCATTTCTAGACGCGACCCCTTCCGCGCCGTCCGCCGTAGCCGCGTCCTCGGGGCGAAGGCAGACTTGTCACGCCGTACCCCCTCCTGGGGGCGAAGGCGGAAGGGTGAACCATGTCGATTGACCGCGAGCCTTCGATGGGCGACCCCTTCCGCGCTCTTCGGCCCAGCATCAGGGTTCCGTTACCCGTTCCGTAGACTTCAGATTCGTGAACAGGTTGCGTTTCGGATCGAATTCCAAGTTCCGGTCATTCGGCGTTGCGTTCAGATAGTAAGTAAACCGGATGACTCCATTCTGCCACCATCCGATCTCTCCATGCAGTTTGCCGTACAATGCACTGACGGTATTCCCGCTGTCGTCCATCTTCGTGCGCACACGAAAGAAGTAGTTCTGATCCTCCCGATTCTCTCTGTATATCCGCTCACCGGGTTTGCAGTATGTTCGCCTGACAAGGTTACTCTCATATCCATCCGCTGGCGCGATGCGCGGTAAGCGCAGTTGGCTGCCTTTGAACGGGAACGCATAGGCCGATTGGATACCATCGCCGGAATTGGAAAAGGTGACGTCCAATGTCGCATCAAAGTCCTTATCCCCCGTCACGCGGCTTTCCAACTTGAAGATGAAATCCGCCGTTTCACCCTTGCCGTAAGGCGCAAGCCAGTCAGCGACGACCAGATCAAAGCCAACCGGTAGGCTAACCGCTGGAATGGTGATCGGTTGGCCTTCGCCGAATTTCCTGGCGTACAGCGGAATCGGATCGACAATCCTCTGCAGTCGTAATTCAACCGTCGGATTCCAAGGCTGCCATCTGCCGTCGACAACATTGGTGAACTGGATCCGATCGCCTCTGCTCCAGTAGAATCCGATGAGCGGCACTTGCGGGCCAAAGGCAATGGCCCCGGTTAAGCTTTGAACTGATAACGTGACCATGCCATTGGTGTCGGTGGTCCCCCCGACGGTTGCATATTCATCCCGCCCAAAGCCTTCGCCGGGTATGTGTTTAGCAAAGGTGCTGGCGCCGATAACGATTCCTGTCGCAACTGATCCGGCATCCGAAAACACATGAATGGTAACCTGGGCGTTCGGAGTTCCCGCCAACATCGGCGTGACGAATGCGGCGAAGAGCCCGCTAGCCAAGAGGAAGTTTCGTTTCTTCATTGCAAATGTCCCTGTTGAACGAGGCTGTCGAACACGGGAAACGAGAACAAGTAAGCAATGTTCTTGATATCGCTATGCAGCCATCTGTCTGCAAGATCCTGATTGTTCATCCGCCCTTGAGGCCATGCGCCGCTATTCTTCTGCGTCATCATGTCGAGGTTCCGGCTCGTGAAGAAGTCGAGTTGATTCCGCCCCATTGCTCGCGAAAGCGCCGGAATACCATCGCCCAGCAGTTTGGCGCGAAAATGCCAGTTCTGAGCAAGCGTGCTTCCGTTTGGCCTATACAGATTTCCGTTATCGAACCAGCGGAAGAACGAATTCGTGCGGATGTTGTCGTCAGTCAGTGCGTTGGCGGCAGCCGGTAACAACGGGTAACTGCCGTCGTCATTGGTGTAGGCTGTGTTCCATCCCCATCCGGCTTCGTTGTTGCCCGGAACCAGAAGCGGCCAGACGCCTTTGCGCATCTCCTGATTGACCCACGCCCATTCCGAAGCTAGGAACGCAGGCATCGTTCCATCGCCGTTGTTCAACACGTCTTCACCGGAGGAGTAGTAATTGTAGGCAACGCCGATATTCCCGAAACGGTCGCGCCAAGTGAGATTGTGGCGTCCATCGTTGGCATTGAACAACTGATACCATTCGGCCGACCAAAGTCGGTGACTGTAGTTCTGCCAGCGGGGATTCCGCATCTCACCCCGATAGATTGCCGAAGCATCGTACGCTTCTTGCGCAACCGCCGCATCAAGCATGAAGTATGCATTAACGATTAGAGCATGATCCTTGATGGCACTCGATACCAGCATGTTTCCAAGACTGTGCGCTGCAATTGTCTTCTGCCCCGGCAACCCATTGATTGCGGTGACAAGATCGGCCGCCGTTTCGAAGGCGTGAAGCACGTTGACATAATAGTTCGGCGTGTTGTCTAGCAACCACCACGCCTGACTGTCGTTACCGTACCAAGTGACCGCCGTGAACATGGCGCGTGAACCGGCCCAGTAGAATCGCTTGAACATTTCAGCATTCCACCCGCGGGCTTGCTCTTCGCTCACGTTATATCCGTGGACAAAGACGATCTGCTTGCCGTTGCACAGTTCGTCCGGGTAGTTGGCGGGGGCTTGGTCGGCGTTGGTCTTGTCCTTCTCGCCACCCCCGGCGACCTCGCGCAGGTTGATCCAGCGGTACATCTTCGCAATCGCATCGATGCTGATCGGAAGCATGGCCACTCCGACCGGATTGCCGTCGTAGCGCACCTCCAGCACCAGCGGCTGCGTGGTCGCGGCAACGCCTTCGACCAAAAAGACTCCCTTCTCCGGATCGGCGCGGAGGCGGTTCACGAACTCGGAGGGCACATCGATGCCGTCGGCGGTGACCAGGACGGACGGTGCCTCATGCGACGCGCTGTTCAGGGTCGGGCCGTAGGCCGTCCCGTCCGTCGTGAGGAACTCGCCCGCTGTCCCGCGGGTCAGATCCGTGTATACGACGCGGACCGCGCTGTCGGCCTGGCGCAGACGGAGTGTGACCTCGCCTCCGGGCGGAAGCAACGCCATCAACGCGGCAAGGTTGGGCCAGACGGGGAAGAAGTCGGCCAAGTCGGCGCGGCCGTTGACAACGCTGTCCTCGCAATTGAAATGATCGTAGGGCGTTCCATCGGGAGCGCAACGCCGAATCCTGAATCCATGCTCGTCCACCCGGCCCGACGCCTCGTCGCCGTAGTCGGTATCATCGTTGATCCAGAACCGAAACGGGTTCATGGGAAGCGCCTGATCGTCGTCGGTGATCGCGCGGTTGTGGTTCCAGTCCGGGACGAGAGACACGCGGGGCAGGACGATGATCCGGTAGCTGCCCTGCCGCGGATCCGCGACGGCGAGAGGCTTGATGGTGTAGACGGGGGTCTCCTCCTGTCCGGTGTCGGGGTCCGCCGCGGTCGGCCAGTGGCGAACGTGGTGCTCAGGCGTATCCGATTCATCCTCCGGTGTCGCCGGGTCGTCCTCGGGCGTGAACACTTCCATCCACGACACGAAGCGGCTCTGCGGCGCCGAATCCAGCCAGAACCTGTATTGGACCTTCCCGGAGTTCGCACTCCGTTCATCGTCTGCCACGTCGAACCATGCAACCGCAAGACCGTACAGGGGATCGGACTGGAAGCCGAATCCTCCCATGTCCACCCACGCCTGATCGTACTGCTCGGGACAGAATTCGGAGTGCTCGCTCGACAGCAGGGGCATCCTGTTCTTGAGAAGGTCCACAAGCACCGGGGTTGTGAATTCCTCGGAGAGCACGACCTGGACCTGCTGCGTACCGGAATGCCCGGGACAATGGGCGGCATCGCCCCCTGGCACCCATTCCGGCTCGCCGTCCTCGCCGATCACCCATGTACCGTCACCCGGCGCCTCACAACCGCCGCATGTGGCCTGCCCGGCCACAAATCCGAATCTCGATGTCGACGAGATCGCAGGTGGAACCCCCTGCGACTCCCCGATACCCGATCGCGCAACGGACTCCTCGCCCGTCCAGACATCGATATCGATGGTCTCCGATCCGGCGCCGATGGATGCGCACCCGTCGAACGGAGGTTGAAGCCAATCGCTCCACGACTCCGCCTTCCCCAGATACATCTTGACCCGGGGCGGATCCGATTGCTGGAACTCCTCGAACCCGAACTTGGTCATTGAGGCGCTTTGGATCTCGAAGCGCAATGTCAACCAATCAAAGCGATTCGGTCTTGACCCGCGGCAGTACTCATCGCGCGCCGACCAGGCATCGGCATCGTCATCCGAGATGTCGACGAACATATCATCGACCGCGTACCCATGTTGGAGCTTCCACCAGTCGGGGATGCCGTCGTACGCGCTGCTGAAGTTGTCGGCGCGGAGGACGCTGCGGTTTTGGAAGACTTGGAGGTTGGTCAGGCCATGGGCCCAGGGGTGCGTGCTGGGCGCGGCGGCGTCGGCGGGGTTGGCGATGTCGA
>CAYRFK010000045.1:0-25442 GCA_964423465.1 uncultured Verrucomicrobiota bacterium
TCCAAGGTTTGGATGGTGCCGCGCCGGGCGCTTCGGGGATCCCTTGTTCGGGCGGCGGGGCCGCCGCCCCTCCCGGTCATCGGGGCTCATTCGGTTGTCACAATCCTGGGCGTTGAACGAAGAATGGGAGGGACAAGCTTTCCATGCCCCGGGCTTGCAAACGGGGCGGGAACCGGGTGCAATCGGGGGCATGCGGATTCTGGTGATCGGGGACATTGTGGGCTCGCCGGGGCGGCGGGCGGTGAAGGTGCTGCTGCCTCAGTTGCGGGAAGCGCACCGGCTGGATGCGGTCGTGGCGAACGCCGAGAACGCCGCGGGCGGGCGCGGTATCACGCCGGCCATAGCGGATGAGCTCTTCGCGGCGGGCGTCGACTGCATCACCCTGGGCGACCACGTATGGGACCAGAAGGAGATCGTCCACCGGATGCGCACCGAGCCGCGGCTGATCCGCCCGGCCAACCTCCCGCCTCAATGCCCGGGCCGCGGATGGCACACGCTGTCCACGCGCGCCGGCCCCCTGACGGTCGCCAGCCTCCTCGGACGCGTCTTTCTGCCGCCCGTTGCCGACTGCCCGTTCCGCGGCGCCGACGCGATGCTTGCCTCCCTTCCGCCGGACCACGGTCCCGTGCTTGTCGACGTCCACGCGGAGGCGACCTCCGAGAAGATCGCGCTCGGCTGGCACCTCGACGGACGCGTCAGCCTCGTCGCCGGCACGCACACGCACGTACAGACGGCCGACGAGCAGATCCTGCCGAAGGGCACCGCCTACATCACGGACCTCGGCATGACCGGGCCGAAGCAGTCGGTCATCGGCCGGGAGATCCAATCGGTTCTCGGCAAGTTCATCAGCGGCATGCCCTCGAAGTTCGAGGTCGCCACCGAACGCGTGAGCCTCGAGGGGGTCGTCGTCGGGATCAACGCCGCCGGCCGGGCGGAGTCCATCGAGCGCATCCGGGAGCCGCTGAATGCCCCCGCGACGTGACAACGGCACCGACGACCTCCCCCTCTTCGCCGGGCTTTCCGCCGGTGCGGCCCCTTCCGCTCCTCCCTCGCCCCTCGACCCTCGCCCCTCGCCCCCCGACCCTCGTCCTTCGTCCCCCGACCGCGTCTATCGCGTCTCCGAGATTGCCCGCCGGATCCGGGAGGTGGTCGAGGACGGCTTTCCCGGCCCCGTGACAGTGGAGGGCGAGGTGTCGAATCTCCGGCGCCAACCCTCGGGGCACATCTACTTCACGATGAAGGATGCGGACGCGCAGTTGAACGCCGTCTGGTTCCGCGGCAGCCAGAACGCCTTTGCGCAGCGGATCGCGGACGGCGCCCAGGTGCGGATCACCGGCGAGATCCGGACCTACGAGCTCCGAAGCCAGTACCAGATCCTCGTGCGCTCGGCGCGCGAGGCGGGCCGCGGCGCTCTCTTCGAGGCACTGGAGAAGCTCAAGGCGAAGTTGCAGGCGGAGGGACTCTTCGACGCGGCCCGCAAACGTCCCCTGCCCCGCCTGCCGCGGTGCATCGGCGTGGCAACCTCGACTTCCGGCGCGGCGCTGCGAGACATCCTCAAGGTGCTCCGCCGCCGCTTCCCCACCATGCGCGTACTGATCGCCCCCTGCCGCGTGCAGGGCGCGGGCGCGGCGGAGGAGATCGCGTCCGCGCTCGACCGCCTCGGCGCCGTGGGCGGCGTCGACCTCATCATCGCGGGCCGCGGCGGCGGCAGCATCGAGGACCTGTGGGCCTTCAACGAGGAGGTGGTGGTCCGCGCCATCGCCCGCGCCCCGGTACCCGTCATTTCAGCCGTCGGCCACGAGACCGATTTCACGCTTGCCGATTTCGTCGCCGACCAGCGGGCGCCGACGCCCTCCGCGGCGGCCGAGATGGCCGTGGCGCCGAGGGCCGAGTTCGACCAGGAACTCGACGGGGTGCTCGACCGCATGCGCCGCGCAGTGGCCCACGCCATCACCGAGCGGCGCGGACGCATCCGCGCCGCCGCCATGCATCCCGTACTGCGCGACCCCTCGGAGATCGTCGCCCGCGCCCGCGAGCGGGTGCGCGGCCGCGCCGGCGAGATGGCCGCGGGGCTCCGCGACGGACTGGCCCGTGCGCGGCTGCGCCTCGACGACGCACAGTCCCGCGTGCGTGAACGCCTGCTCGGCTCCGGCGCCCGGGCGCGCGCCCGGCTGGCCGCGACCGACGAAGCCCGCCTCCGGCGCGCCGCCGCACGCCGGACCACCGAAGCGCGCCAGCGGACAGCCCGGTTTGCCGACCAGTTGCGCGCCCTCAGCCCGCTCGCCGTCCTCGATCGCGGCTACAGCATCACATGGACCGCCGGCGGAACGATCCTGCGCTCCGCCACCGAAACCGCGCCCGGAATGCGGATCACGACGCAGGTGAAGGACGGGAGATTTGAGTCCGAGGTCCTTCCGACACCCGCAGCGGCTCTGCAGGCCGGACCCGGGACACAGGCGCCCGACACCCGACACCCGACACGCACACCGGAGACTGAACATGCCCAAGAAGACCAGGGACGACTCCATGACATTTGAACAGGCGATGGCGCGACTCGAGGAGATCGCCGGCGCGATGGAATCCGGCGAACAGGGCCTCGACCAGATGATCGCCGCGTTCGAAGAGGGCGCGGGGCTGGTGAAGTTCTGCAACGAGCGGCTCGACGCCATCGAGAAGCGGATCGAGGCGCTCGTCCGCCGCGGCGACCGCGACGAGACCGAGCCCTTCCAACCCCCCGCCGGCGACGCAGGACCGGAGGTCTGAACCGCGACCGGCCGCGCAAAGGGCCGGGCGGCTCGTCCTTGTCCGTCCGTGTCTGTCCGTGTCGGTCCGTGTTTCCGTGTTTCCGTGTCTCTGATCGAACGCCGCGCCGCACCGCGGGTCTATACGTGAAACAACGATGAGGACTCCGATGAAACGTCTTTGCCTCCTGTCCGTGGTGGGTTCCGCCGTTCTGGCCGCCTCGGCCGCGCCCGCGGTCGGTCCGGGGATCGCCAAGCAATTGAGCCGCGAACTGGCCGACACGGTCGAGAAGGTCATGCCGTCGGTGGTCGTGGTCCGCACCGAAGCCACACGCTACTACCGTGCTTACGACATGTTCTTCGGCCGGCGGTACATGATCCCGGAGGTCCAGGCGGGCCAGGGATCCGGGTCGATCCTGGACACGGAAGGCCACATCCTGACCAGCCGGCACGTCGTGGCCGGCGCGCAGGAGATCACGGTGGTGCTGAACGACGAGACGGAGCTGAAGGCCGAGGTGGTCGGCATGGACGGCAACACGGACCTGGCCGTGCTGCGGGTGGCGAATCCCGGAAAGGTGAAGCTGACGCCGATCGCGCTCGGAGATTCCGCCGCAAGCCGGATCGGCGAGATGGTCATCGCCGTCGGCTCGCCCTTCAGCCTGGCCAGCAGCGTCACGATGGGTGTCATCAGCCAGAAGGGCCGCAGCGTGGGCGTCCTGCCCTTCGAGGACTTCATCCAGACCGATGCGCCGATCAATCCCGGCAACAGCGGCGGGCCACTGGTCGACATGGACGGCCGCATGGTGGGCGTCAACGCCGTGATCCAGACCTCCGGCGCCTCGCAGGGCAGCATCGGCATCGGCTTCGCGGTGCCCGTGAACCTCGCCCGGCGCGTCGCGGAGTCCCTGATCAAGCACGGACGGTTCGAGCGTCCGTGGCTGGGCATCGCATGGGACGAGGTGCGCGCGGCCCCCGAACCGGGATCGCCCAAGGGCATTCTGGTAGCCGCGGTGTATCGCGGCACTCCCGCCGCGAAGGCGGGCCTCAAGCCGGGCGACATCCTGCTCAAGGCCGCGGGTATCCCGCTCAACTCGTCGCACGACCTGCAGCGTGCCGTGATCTCCAAGGCGATCGGCGAACGGATCGAGGTCGAGGTCCGCCGCGACTCGAAGATCGTCCCGATGTCCGTCCAGACCGCCCGCATGCCCTCGGTCGACGAGATCGAGACCGAGTGACGTCAGACCGCGGCCGCCAGCGCCCGCGACACGGGCTTGGGCACTTCGATCGGAAGGAAGAGCGCCTTGGGGTAGAGATAATCCTCCCCAGACTCATCGACGATTCGAAGCATGCCGTGCGCCGCAGCGTCATCGTCCCTCGTACAATGATAGAGCTTGCCCCGCTCGAGCGACGCACCAAACCCCTCATTGTGCACGCACACCATGTACTCGGCGTATCTCGTTCTCATCGGATAAATCTCTTGATCTTCATTTCCCGCCGCCCGACGCTCGACATCTCGTACCAGTGCAATTCCGCCCGAATGACACTCCCGTC
This sequence comes from uncultured Verrucomicrobiota bacterium, assembly GCA_964423465.1. Lineage (GTDB taxonomy): Bacteria > Verrucomicrobiota > Kiritimatiellia > PWTM01 > PWTM01 > VGWF01. The sequence continues at coordinate 4,293 of CAYRFK010000045.1, forward strand.
ATCCAGCCTGACCTCAGCCGCACCCTTCAGTTTCCGCCATCGCCCTTCGCCGTAGATGCGGCACAAACGGCGCAGATCACGGATCCCATGCCCGACTGCGATCGTTTCGATATTGGACAGGATCCCGAGAATCTCGAAGCCCGCCGTCATGACGGCATCGTACCGCCGGCTCCATGAAAGTTCAACGTCGGCGGCGGCTCGATCTTCCGCGGCGGACCGGGCACACTGGCGCCGTGAAAGGGACACGGCTGGATCAGGAGATGGTGGCGCGGGGGCTGGCGGAGAGCCGCGAGCAGGCGCAGCGGCTGATCATGGCCGGCGAGGTCCGCATCGGCGGCGTGCCCGCCTCCAAACCGGCGCAGCCGGTTCCACCCGGCGCCTCCATCGAGGTTGAAACGCCCCCCCGGTTCGTCAGCCGCGGCGGCGAGAAGCTCGACGCCGCCTTCGAGGCCTTCCCGATCGAGGTCGCCGGCCTCGTGTGCCTGGACATCGGGGCGTCCACCGGCGGATTCACCGACTGCATGCTCCAGCGCGGCGCGGCCCGCGTGTACGCGATCGATGTCGGCCGCGGCCAGCTGCACTGGAAGCTCCGCACCGACCCGCGCGTGGTCGTGATGGAAGGCGTCAACGCACGGCATCTCCAGTCGGCGCGCCTGCCCGAGCCCGGCGCGTTCGCCGCGGTGGACGTGTCGTTCATCTCGTTGACGAAAATCCTGCCGGCTGTTAGACACCTGCTGGCGCGCCCGGCGGAACTGGTCACCCTGATCAAGCCGCAGTTCGAGGCGGGGCGGGCGGATGTCGGACGCGGCGGCGTGGTCCGCGACGAGGCGGTTCGGGCCCGCGTGGTGGAGACGGTGCGGGCGTTCGGCGTGTCGGAACTGGGCCTTGAATGGCGGGGCGTGTGCACCTCGCCGCTGCGCGGCCCCGCGGGGAACGTGGAGTTTCTTGCATGCTGGAGGCGTCCATGAAGCGGATCGGCGTGACGGCCAACGGATCGAAACCGCGGGCTCCCGAGGTGCTGCGGCGGCTCGCCGTGCATGCCCGCCGGCTCGGCCTGGACATGCTCACCTGCGACGGCACCGACGCCCTCCTGCCCGGCGCACGCGTGATATCGCAGGAGGAGTTTGCGGCGTCCATCGACGTTCTCGTGGCGCTGGGCGGCGACGGGACCATGCTGCACGCCGCGCGACTCCTCGACGGGCACGACATCCCCATGCTCGGCGTCAATCTTGGCAGCCTGGGATTCCTGACCAGCGTCACCGACGACCGCGTCGAGGCCGCGCTCGACGTCCTGGTCGGCGGCGGCTACTCCCTCTCCCACCGCAGCACGATCGATGCGGTCTTCCACCACGACGGGAAGGCGGCGGGCCGGTACAGGGCGCTCAACGACGTCGTCATCGGCTGGGGCGAGACTTCGCGCGTCGTAACGCTCGGGCTGACGATTGACGGCGCCCCGGTGGGCTCGTTCGTCTGCGACGGGCTCATCGTGTCGACACCGACCGGCAGCACCGGGCATTCACTGTCCACCGGCGGCCCCGTCGTCCACCCGGAATCGAACGTGATCGTGATCAACCCGATCTGTCCGCACACGCTGAGCAACCGGCCGATGGTTATCCCGGACGACCGTTCCGTATCGATCGAAGTCACACGCTCCTCGAAGCGCCAGATCCTTGTGATCGACGGACAGGATCACCACCAGATTGTCCAGGGCGACCGGTTGGAGCTTTCGCGATCGCCGCTGGGCCTCCGGTTCATCCACCTTCCCGGCTACAACTACTTCGACGTCCTCCGCCAGAAGCTCCACTGGCGGAGTTCCAACGTATAGCCGCGCCGGCGGCGGCGGCCACGTCAGCCGGTGAAGGTGACCTTCGCGATCCACGGCAAGTCGCGGTAGTAGTGGTCGTAGTCGAGTCCGTAGCCCACGACGAAGGTGTCGGGCACGTCGAATCCCACGTAATCGGCCTCGAACGGCACGACGCGGCGCGAGGGCTTGTCGAGCAGAACGCAGGTGCGGACGCGGGCGGCACCGCGCGAGACGAGGTGCTTCACGGCGAAGGACAGCGTGCGTCCGGTATCGAGGATGTCGTCGATCAGCAGCACGTCCTGCCCGGCCACATCGAGCGCGCAGTCGCGGGCCAGGCGGACGGTGCCGGTGGACTCCGTGCCGGAGCCGTAGCTCTCGAGGATCATGAAGTCGATGCGCGTCCGGATCCCGTGGCGATGGAACGACCGGACGAGATCGGCGAGGAACATGAAGCTGCCGCGAAGGATGCCCACCAGCACCAGTTCCTGGCCGTCCAGCGCACGGCCGATCTCCGCGGCAAGCTCCGCGACGCGGCTCTCGAGGTCGGTCTCCGGAATCAGGACATCGTGCACGTGGTGCGGTTGCATGGGCCTCCGCGTGACGCCCTCGCATGCAGGCGCCAACGCACCCCATAGATAACCGAAACCCGGGCCGGGGGGAAGCTTTGGAACGCGCGGCGGAGGGCCGCACCGTCAGAGCACGACGTCCAGCACGACCCGGTCGACGCCCTCGTCCGCGTATCCTGTGACGTAGTTGTATCCGTAGGTGCCGCCATCGACTTCCGCGGTCAGGGGGACACCCGGGAACGCCTCGACGTAGAACCGGGCGACGCCGTCCATGCCGGTCTCCGCGTAGGCGTTCTGCTCGACGGGCCCGGACACGATGAGGCTCACGGCGGCCCCCGCGACCGGTGCACCCCACGACGTGGAGGCCACGACGTCGACAGCGTAGGCCTGCGCGTACGCAGCGTGCCCGTAGCCGGCGTCTTCGATGTAGACCTCCTCGTAGACCGTCTCGTGATCGCCGTCGCAGCCGGTTGTGAAGACCGCCGCCGCGACCGCGGCAAGCGCCGCCGCGCCGACCCGCCGCGCCACCCGCCCGAATTGCCGTCCGTCCACGCAAGGTTTCATGGCTTCGCCTCGTTTCGAAACCATGGACGCGGCCGGGGCGGATCTATTCATGCTCGGGGGCGGGCGGCGAGTTCCGGCCCTCCCTCGAGGACGCAATACTGGCGGTTTACACCGGCGCGGACGCGGGATAGACTGGCGCCCCGAAACGAAGATTCAACAAACGAGGCTGCGCATGACCCAAGCCCGAGGCCGGTCCAAGCTGAAATACCGTCGCATTCTTCTCAAGTTGAGCGGCGAGGCGTTTCAGAACCGCCGCGACGGCGGCAGTCTGGATTTCGACATCTTCCAGTCGATGGCCCGCCAGTTGAAGAAGGTCCGCGAAATGGGCGTCGAGATCGCGATCGTCGTCGGCGGCGGCAACATCTTCCGCGGGCTGCCCGGCGAGGGCTGCGGGATCGACCGGACGACCGGCGACTACATGGGCATGCTGGCGACGGTGATCAACAGCCTGGCGCTCCAGTCGGCACTGGAGCGCGAGGGCCTCTACACGCGCGTCATGTCGGCCATCAGCATGCCGGCGGTCGCGGAACCGTTCATCCGCCGCCGCGCCGTGCGCCATCTGGAGAAGGGCCGCATCGTGATCTTCGGCGCCGGCACCGGCAACCCTTTCTTCACGACCGACACGGCCGCCGCACTGCGCGCCAGCGAGATCGAGGCCGACGCGCTGCTGAAGGCGACGAAGGTGGACGGAATCTATACGGACGATCCGAAGACGAATCCGAAGGCGAAGCGCTACCGCACGCTGACGTACCGCGAGGCGCTGGAGAAGCGGCTGAAGATCATGGACGCCGCCGCCTTCTCGCTGTGCTCGGAGAACCGGATCCCGATCGTTGTGTTCGACTTCTTCCGCAAGGATGAGATCCTGCGCGTGCTGGCTGGAGGCACCGCGGGAACACTGGTCACCGACTGACCGCCCCGGAACGGGCGAAGGAGATAGCCATGGAAACCATTGATGATGTCCTGCTCGAGAGCGACGACAAGATGCAGAAGGCGGTGGAGTTCCTGCACAAGGAGCTCTCCGGCCTGCGGACCGGCAAGGCCTCGCCGAGCCTCGTCGAGAACGTGCAGGTGGACTACTACGGCGCCGCGACGCGCCTGCGCGAGATCGCCAACATCTCGACGCCCGAGGCCCGCCTGATCGTGATCAATCCCTACGATCCGACGTCGCTCGGCGCGATCGAGAAGGCCATCCTGGCCGCCAACATCGGCATCACGCCGATGAACGACGGACGGATCATCCGCATTCCGATCCCGGAGTTGAGCGAGGAACGGCGCAGGGAGCTCTTCAAGGTGGCCAAACGGTTGTCCGAGGAATCGCGAGTGGCCATCCGCAACGTGCGCCGCGACGCCAACGAGGCGATCAAGACCATCAACAAGGGCGGCAAGGCCACCGACGACGAGAAGGACGCCTCGCTGGAGGAGATCCAGAAGTACACCGACGTCCACATCAAGAAGATCGACGATTTGCTGGCCGCCAAGGAGAAGGACGTCATGGCGGTGTGATGCGGAGGCCGGGCGCAGGTACGGACCGAACGTCCCCCGCTTCCGCTCCAACCGGCACAGGCGAACCGAGATGTACCAGGAGTTTTTCGGCCTGCGGGAGATGCCGTTCAACATCACGCCGGACCCCCGTTTTCTGTTCCTCGCGGACAGCCATCGCGATGCCATGGAGAGCGTCGTCTACGGCATCCTCGAGCGGAAAGGTTTCATTCAGCTTGTCGGCGAGGTCGGCTGTGGAAAGACCACGATCTGCCGTGCGGCGCTGCGCCGGGTGGCGGACCAGACCCAGACCGCGCTGATCCTCAACCCCACGATCTCCGCCACCGAGCTGATCCGGGCGATTCTGACCGATCTGGGTTGCACGCCGCGCAGGAACCAGCGTCTGGCCCTCATCGAGCAATTGAACGCCTTCCTGCTCGAACGCGCCGGGCAGGGACTGAACGTGGCCGTGATCATCGACGAGGCGCAGACCCTGTCGTCCTCGCTGATGGAACACGTGCGCCTGCTTTCCAACCTTGAGACGGACCAGCACAAGCTGATGCAGATCGTGCTGGCCGGACAGCCCGAACTGGACCGGCGTCTGGCCGAGCCGCGCTTGCGTCAACTCCGGCAGCGGATGATGGTGCGCGCCGAACTGCAGCCGCTCGGACCTACCGACACGGCCCGCTACATCGCCCACCGCCTTGGCGTCGCGGGCGCCGGCCCCGATGTCGGGTTCGACGACGGCGCGGCGCAGATCGTGCACCAGCGTTCCTCGGGAATTCCCAGGTTGATCAACAAGATCTGCGACCGATCCATGCTCGCCGCCTTCGCCGGGGGACGCCGTGCCGTGGCCGCAGAGGACGCACAAAGAGCCGTCACGGAATTGGAGCGAGTACTGTGAGCATCATTCAAGACGCCCTGCAACGGAAAGCACCCGCAGAAGCCCCCGGCCCGCCCCCTGCACCGCCGCTCCCGCAGCCCCCCGCACCGCCGCTCCCGCAGCCCCCCGCACCCACCTCGTTTCCGCCACCGCCCATGCCACCGCCATCGAAGGGGAAGGCCCCCTCCCCCGTTCTTCTCATCGTTATGATCGCCGTGCTCCTCGGCGGCGCCGCGTTCTTCGCCCATCGCGCAGGTCTGTTCTCGCGAGGAGACGGTGGGAAGGACACCGGGAACACCGGCCCTGTGGTGGGCGACGGGCAGACCGCCACTTCATCGCAGACCGCCGATCCGAAGCCTGGCGAGACCGCGGCGCCCGCCCCTGATCCCGTCGATGAGTCCCCGGCGGACAAGGCGGCCGCCGCCAGTCGCGTCGCCGCACTGGCTGCATCGGCTGCCTCATCGGAGGGAACGACACCTGCATCCACGGAGTCGACGAACAGCCTCGCCGCAGCCACCAATGCACCTCCTCCCGCACCGGTTCGTCCGGCACCGGTCCGCTGGCCAAAGTTCACGATCAAGGGCGTCATTGCCGGTCCCGCGGGCAGCGGCAGCGTGATTCTGGACTCCGCCCTCGTCGATGTGGGGCAGAGTACGCTGGACGGCCTGCGGGTGGTCCGCCTAGTTGAGGACGGCGTCCTGATTGAATACAAGGGCGAGGAACAGCTGTTCCGGGTCGGATCCGGCATGCCGTAGCCCGCCCTTTTCCGTCTTCCGTTTTCCGTCTTCCGTTTCACCCGCCGGCGATGCGGCGAACGCCATCCGCGATGAACGCAACGCCCAGGCCGCAGAGTGCCACGCCGCAGGCGATGATCAGCACCCGCCATGCAGCAGGCGGCGCGATGCGGCGCCCGCCGGCAACCGCCGCCGAAACAACGCTGTACCACGCGAGGTCGGATGCGATATGCCCGGCGTAGAACGCCGCCAGCCCGCCGATCCCCCATGCAAGCGCCTGGCCCGCGAACTTGAGACCCACGGTCGCCCACCAGAGAATCCAGAACGGATTGGAGACGCTCAGCAGCACGCCCGCCAGGACTGGATGCATGCCTCCGGTCCCGCGACCTCCCACACCCTGCGCCGCCAGGCTCTGCTCCACCGCCTGCCGCGAGGTGCGGACCGTCTGCACACCCATCCAGACGAGCATCGACCCGCCGGCCAGCCCGAGGCCGGCGGCCACTGGCCGCATTTGAAGGTACGTACCCAGCCCCGCCACGACGAGCGCTAGAAGGACCATTTCCAAGATCGCGTGGCCAAGCACGATCAGGGGCCCCGCGATGAAACCCCGACGCAGCGACTCGGCGATGGTCGCCGTCAGCACGGGGCCGGGCGACATGGCGCCGGACAGTCCCACGACAAAGGCGCTGGAGAAGAGGGCGAGTGGATTCACACGCGCGGCATCCTCATGGTGGCGGGGCTCCGTAGCCAGACGGAAACGCGTGCGCCGCCGGAACTCCGACGGGGCACGCGTTCCCGCTCATCACACGGATCAGGCTCGTTTCGCCTTCCGGGCCTTCGCCCGGGCCGGCTTGGCCGACACCGCAGGAGCGGCGGGCACAACCGGATCGAAACTCGGCTTCCGGCCCCGCGTCTTCGGGCCGAGTCCCATGTCCGCCAGCCGCCGTCTGGCCTCGCGAGCGCCGATCGAGCGCACCGCGGCGATCTTCGCAAGCGTGGCCTTCCGAAGGTCCAGACGACCTGCCTTCCGCTCCCACAGGGCCACGGACTGCAGCGAGACATCGATCAGCTTTGCGAAGTACGCTTGGGACAACCCCAGCTTCTTGCGCAGAGCGCGGATACCCTTCCCGAAAACCCACATCCGCTTTCCGTCCTCGACGGGAGCCGGCTCGACCACGGGGTTCTTCTTGTACTCCGCGCTGCAGGCCTTCATCTGACGCTGCAACGCCCCCACGTCGCGCCTCAGGGCGGCGATCGCCTTGCGGAATCCGGCGATGTCCTTCTTCGCCGGCCCCGCAACGGCACGGGCCTGCTTCTTCGCAAGCCGCGTGATCTCGTCCTTCAATACCTTCATGACATTCGGCATAGTTCTTCCTTTCCCTGCAGCCGCGCACACGCGGCCATTTCACACACGCGGAGAATTAACACTAATCCGATTGTCAATGCAATCATCCATCGTCATTCGGCAACCGCGTCAAATTGCAGGCCCAGGCCGCGGCCGGTATCGACGATGTGCCGGGCCGCCGCCGTGTACTCCTCCGCCCCCTTGAGGTGTTCGATCATGAGCGGGGGCGGATCGGGCAGCGCGGCGAGCCGTGCAAGGAAGACCCTGTAGTCCAGGGATCCCAGACCCGGGCGGACCTCCCGGAAGTGCACATTCATTTCGACCTCCCACGCGAGATCCTTCGCGTGGCAGCTGACGATCCACGGTGCGAGCTTGTCGAAACACTCGTCCAGCAGACCGGCGTTGTCGTAGAACTTCTCCGGCGAATTGATGAGATTGCAGGGGTCAAGGTGAACGGCGAAGCCGGGCCGGTCGACCGCCTTGATCATGGCCAGGTATCGATCCGGCGACTCCGGCATGCACCACCCCATCATTTCGTAGCAGAACTTCGCTCGTCGCGGCTTGACGGCATCGAGGATCTTGCGCGCGTTCTCCACCGCCGCATCGAAAAACCGGGGCGAGAAGTTGTCGGGATGCGGACCGTACCAGACGTCGGGATTGAACGAGCCGGCGATGTCGACGCAGCATCGCGCGCCGACCGCATCGGCGAGCGCGAGACCCTCCGTCACGTTGGCCAGGTTGACACGACGCTTCTCCGCGTCCGGGTCGAGCAGATTGCACCAGCGTCCGACCTCCGCAAGGACAACATCCTCTTTCGCGAACGCCGCTTCGACGGCGCGGATGCGGTCCGTGTCCGCCATCGCGATCTTCGGACAATACGCCGCCCGGTATCCCGCGGCCCGGTGCCATCGGGCGAGTTCGCCAGGGTCGTCGGTCTTCGCGAAAGCCGGCGCTCCGAGACGCAGCGGACGGGATCCGCCCCCCGAAACCGCAGGCCGCGCCATAGCCGCCACGGCGGATCCGGCGATGGTGAGAAGGAACGTCCGGCGATCGACGGCGGATATCTTCATATGGCAGTCTCCGTGCGCGGTTGTATCTCTTTCCTTCGCTCATAACCAGCTCCCAAGCAGCCCACAACTCATGCCCCCGGTTCACTCCCTCCCACCGCCCATACCCACTTCCGTTTCCCTCTCCCCTCTTCAGCCCCATCCCGCTAGACTACCGTCATGCAACCGGATCATCCCCTACGTGCGGCGGGCGACGCGTGGACGCGCACGATGCAGATCGTCATCGGCTTCGGCCTGTGCACCGGTCTCGGGATCTGGGCCGGACGGCGACTGGGGTACCCGCGGGCCGGACTTCTTGCCGGCCTGCTGCTGGGCGTCGCTTACGTGATCTACGACACCCTCAAGTTCGCGCGGGATCTCGGCCGCGGCGGTTGACCGGCCCCGGGCTCCGTGCTACGAAGAAACCGGAAGCGGCGCAAGGGTGCGGGAACGGTGGCGCCGCGGGAGGGTGTGCATGTCCTGGGGTTTGATCGTCTTCTCGTTGCTATACTTCGTCGCCGTCGGCTATCTCGGCTACCGCGGGTACCGCGGAACGAAGAGCGCGACCGACTACCTTCTCGCCGGCCGGAAGGTGCATCCTTACGTCATGGCGATGTCCTATGGGTCGACGTTCATCAGCACGTCGGCGATCGTCGGTTTCGGCGGTGCGGCAGCGGTCTTCGGCATGGGCCTGCTCTGGCTCACCTTCCTCAATATCTTTCTCGGCGTCTTCATCGCGTTCACCGTGTTCGGTTCGCGAACGCGCAGCCTTGGGCTCCGACTCGACGCGCACACGTTCCCTGAGATGCTGGGGCGGCGCTTTCAATCGCGTTTTCTCCAGGGCGCCGCGGGCGCGCTGATCTTTGCGTTCATGCCTCTCTACGCCGCCGCGGTGCTGCTGAGCGCGGCGAAGTACCTGACGCTGCAGCTCGGAATCCCCTACGAGGCCGCGTTGTTCGCCTTCGCGGGCATCGTCGCGGTCTACGTCGTCATGGGCGGCATCAAGGGTGTGCTGTACACGGACACGCTGCAGGGCACGATCATGCTCGTGGGCATGACCGTGCTTCTGATCCTGACCTATGCACGGTTCGGCGGGGTCGTGCCGGCGCACCAAGCCCTCACGGATCTGGCCCCGCAGGTCCCCGAGGCCCTTGCGAAGGGCGGGCATCTTGGATGGACCGCCATGCCTCGGTTCGGGTCGCCGCTCTGGTGGACTCTGGTGAGCACGATCGTGATGGGGGTCGGCATCGGCGTGCTGGCCCAGCCGCAGCTCGCGGTGCGCTACATGACGGTCAAGAGCGGCAAGGAACTGAACCGCGCCGTGCCCGCCGGCGGCTTCTTCATGCTGATGATGGTGGGCGTCGCCTACGTGGTCGGCGCCCTCACCAACCTGCACTTCACGCGGACGGCGGGGAAGATCTCCATCGCCGCGGCCGGGGGCGATGTCGAAAAGATCATTCCGATGTACATCCAGCAGGCCATGCCGGAGTGGTTCGGCGTGCTGTTCATGCTGGTGCTGCTTTCGGCCGCCATGAGCACGCTGAGCGGACAGTTCCACGCGATTGGAACGTCGCTCGGGCGCGATCTGATCGAACAGTCCATCGGCGGCGGACGCCTCCGTCGCGACACCACCGCCATCGCAAGGATCGGCGTCGTGGTCGGCATCGCGCTCAGCGTCTGGATCGCCTTTGCGCTGGAGCGGGCCTTTGGCAAGACGGGAACCGAGATCGTCGCGCGGGGAACCGCCATCTTCTTCGGCCTCTGTGCGTGCGCCTTCCTGCCGATGTACATCGGCGCGCTCTGGAGCCGCCGCATCACGCGTGCGGGCGCGGTGGCGGGAATGCTGGCCGGCGCTGCGGTCGCCCTGCTGTGGATGCTCTTCGTCCACGAGAAGGAATCGACGGCCCTTCTCGCCTGCAAGGCGCTCTTCGGCGTCCGATCCCTCGGCATCGCATGGGTCGACGGCAAAGAGGTCTTCCTGCGCGCCGGCCCGGTGGTCTGGGCCTATGTCGACCCCCTCTTCGCGGGTCTCCCCGTCTCCGTTCTCGTTACATGGCTCGTGTCGTGGGCGACGCCGCGCCTCCCCGAAGCGCACCTGCTCCGCTGCCTCGGCCCGGGGCGGTGACAAGGAACAGGGGCGGACTTCGACACCCCACAGGCCGCAGCGGCCGGTCGACGGCGTCCCCCCAACGAGGTGCAGCCCCTGCGGGAAGCCGTATCCCCGCCGGTGCAGGCATCCCGCCTCTCGCCGCTTGCAATCGGAGGCCGCCGCCGCGATGCTGTGCGCATGAATCTCGACGACATCCTCCGACAGGTTGCCGCCGGTGCGATCCCGCCCGCCGAGGCGGCACGCCGCATCGCAGGCTCGGCCGAGGCCAGCCTCGGCTTTGCCCGGATCGACCTCGACCGCCACCGCCGCTGCGGCGTGCCGGAGGTCGTGTTCTGCCCGGGCAAGACGGCGGAGCAGATCACCGCCATCCTGCGCCGCATGGCGGATGCCGGCCACAACGTGCTTGCATCACGCATCTCCCCGGACCAGGTGCGCGTCGTGCTCGAGGCGCTCCCCGCATCGGTCCATCACGAAACGGCACGGTGCCTCACTCTGGACGTCGCCCCGCTGCCGGAACCGCAGGGCCGGGTCGCGATCGTCACCGCGGGCACGTCGGACATCCCCGTCGCGGAGGAGGCCGCGCTGACCGCTTCGCGGATGGGCGCACACGTGGAGCGCATCTTTGACGTGGGCGTCGCAGGCCTCCATCGGCTGATGAAACATCTCGACGTGCTGCGGTCGAGCCGCGCGATTGTCGTGGCCGCCGGCATGGAGGGCGCCCTTCCATCGGTCGTCGGAGGCCTCGTCGACCGGCCCATCATCGCCGTACCCACGAGCGTCGGCTACGGCGTCAATCTCGGCGGCCTGACCACCCTGATGGCGATGCTCAACTCGTGCGTGCCCGGCATCACGGTCGTGAACATCGACAACGGATTTGGTGCCGGCGTGGCCGCGGCCATGATCAACCGGACCGGAGAGAGGACGTGAGCGTACTCCGCTTCGACCTCACCGGCGGCGCCAGCGGGGACATGATCCTCGGCGCGCTCCTTGATCTGGGCGCCGACTGCGCTGCGATCGAGGCCCATCTCCACGCGCTGGGAGCCGGTGCGATCCACCTCGACGCCGCCCGCGCCTGCGTCCAGGGACTCACGGGCACAAGGCTCAGCGTCGCATGCGCCCATGGCGGACACCTCGTCCCCGGCCCGGCCGCCGTCCATGGACATGGGCATTCCCACTCGCACGACCATGCTCACGATCCCGCGCATGACCATGGGCACGGACACGGGCACGCGGGTCACGGCACTGTTCACTCGCATCGGTCCTATGCCGACATTCGCGCCATCCTCCAGGCTGGCGCGTTGCCAGCCACGGCCCGCGAGCTGGCGATGCGGGTCTTCCATCGACTCGCGGAGTCCGAGGGACGCATCCATGGCGTCCCGGCGGATGCGGTGACCTTCCACGAGGTCGGAGCGCTGGATTCAATCGCGGACATCGTCGGCTCATGCCTGGCACTCGCGGAGCTGGGCGTCACGGGCGTCGAGGTCGGACCGTTCCCGCTGGGCCACGGCGAGATCCATTGCGCCCACGGCGTCTATCCCCTCCCCGCGCCGGCGGTCGTCGATCTCCTTCGGGGGATGTCCTGTGTCGCGGTCGATGAAGTGCGCGAAACCGTCACTCCGACCGGCGCAGCCCTGCTGGTCGAATGGGCGGCATCCCTTCCCGCACCGGCGGGACCGCGCAGGATGGTCGGGGCGGGCTATGGGTTCGGCCACCACGAACTCCGGGGCCGTCCCAACGTGCTGCGCGTCGTCCGGATGGATCCGGAGCCGGCCGGGCAATCCGCACCGGACGATTGCCTGGTGCTCGAAACGCAGATCGACGATTCGACAGGCGAATGGATGGGCGTGCTGGTCACGAAGCTGATGGCCGACGGCGCACTCGATGTCTATACGACGCCGGTCCAGATGAAGAAGCAGCGCCCCGGAACGCTCGTCACGGTGCTCTGCACGTGCGACCGACGGGACACGATGCTCGACATCCTTTTCCGAAACTCGACGACCTTCGGCGTGAGGGAGCAGACGGTCCGCCGCACGGTTCTCGACCGCCGCTGGGAGACGGCCGAGACCGGGTTCGGCCCCGTGCGAATCAAGACCGGCATATGGAAGGGCGAAGCCGTTACGCGGGCACCCGAAATGGATGATTGTATGGCCCGCGCAGCGGAGCACGGAGTGGAACCCCGGAAGGTCTACGAGTCCGCCCTGCGCACGGCACCCTGAGGAAGATTCGGCAACATCCGTGCGGAAGGTCTTGTCCCGCAGTCTCCGGTCGTGTTCAATGCACATCCTGCTTGCATCGGGGCGTAGCGCAGTCTGGTAGCGCGACAGCTTTGGGAGCTGTAAGTCGTGGGTTCAAATCCCACCGCCCCGACCATCCATAGAAAAAGGCGGCCCCGGTTGCCCGGGGCCGCCTCAATCGTCTGGATGAGTTTCTTGGGAAACCCTTCCGGACTTCGGTCTAGTAGCGGTCGCGACCGCCACCACCGTAGCCGCCGCCACCGCCGCCACCGCCACGGGGACGATCCTCGCGGGGCTTGGCTTCGTTGACGGTGAGGGCGCGTCCATCGCAGTTCTTGCCGTTCATTTCGGCAATCGCGCGATTGGCCTCGTCCTGGCTGCCCATCTCGATGAAGGCGAAGCCGCGGGACTTGTTGGTGAACTTGTCCATGATGACGCTGCAGCTCTGGACCGAGCCGAAGGGCTCGAACAAGGAACGGAGCGAGCTTTCGGTCGTGTCGAACGACAGGTTTCCGACGAACAGTTTAGTTGCCATACGTATCTTTCACTGATGCCCTGGAGCGAGAATTGGCTGACTGTTCCCGAGTCATTCGGGTTTCGGATCGGCACCAGCCAGCAATTTGCGGGCGAGGCACAACCTACCATTCACGGCCTGATCTCTCTGCGAGCTGGGTGAGTCTATACCGGCATCCATCGCAATGCAAGATATTATCCGAACGTTTTTTTCGCATTCTCCGCGTCGGCGTTTGCCGTTGCGTTCGCAGGCAAACCCGTCTTATTGTGCATCGAAATAATGAGGTGCGACATGATGACGTCCCCCCGCTCTATCGTGATGCCGGTCCTTCTCGTCGCGGCGGTCTGGTTCGCACGCACGGCGCCTGCGCAGGTGGCCAATCCCGGATTCGAAGACGGCGGGGCCGGCCGGGTTGCTGGATGGAAGCCCGAGACTTGGAACGGGAAGGCCTCGGCCGAACCGGTCGACGGCGGTCACGGCGGCGCGCGCTCGATCCAGATCGAATCGAAGGACGCGGGCGCCGACACGGCCTGGACCACGAAGGTCGCCGTGCGCCCCTTTGCACGGCACCGCATCAGCGCCTGGGTCAAGGTCGACGGCGTCGAGCCGAAGGGCGGCGCGGGGGCCGGCATCAACCTGCACGGACGTGACGAGAAGTCGCAGATGCTGACCGGCACGAAGGACTGGACCGAGGTCTCCCTCGAGTTCGATTCCGGCACCGACGACGCCGTGCAGCTCAACTGCATCCTCGGCTACATGGGCCTTGCCAAGGGGCGCGCACGGTTCGCCGACCTCCGCATCGAAATGCTGGAGGCGCACCCGATCGAGCCCGGAGTGATCGCCATCGACGCCGCACAGAAGGGCGAACCGATGAGCCCGCTCATCTACGGCCAGTTCATCGAGCACCTCGGCCGCTGCATCTACGGCGGCATCTGGGCGGAGATGCTCGAGGACCGCAAGTTCCATTACGACATCACCCCCGACTACGCGCCCTACGGGCCCGGCCGCGCGCCCTCGGCCGAGATCCCCTTCCCCGTCGTCAGCGCCTCGCCCTGGCAGATCGTCGCCAGCGACCCGGCCGCGGTCACCATGTCCACGAACGACATCTTCACCGGCCGGCACGTCCCGCGGCTTGCGGCCGGCGCCGCGATCCGTCAGAGCGACCTGGTCGTCGAGTCGGGTCGCGAGTACGAGGGCTATGTGTGGGTCCGCGGCGAAGGCTCGAAGACCCGTATCACGGTGACGCTCGACGGCGCGAAGGGCGGATTCACGGCCGTCGCCCCGTCCGGGCGCGACTACACGCGCCTGCCCTTCGCCTTCCGGGGGACCAACAACACTCCAAAGGCCTCTCTGACCGTGCGCCTCGACGATGCGCCCGGCCGCATCGGGACGGTTTCCCTGATGCCCGCGGACAACGTCGAGGGCTTGCGCGCCGACACCCTCGCACTCCTCCGCGAACTGCGCTCGCCGATCTACCGGTGGCCCGGCGGGAACTTCGTCTCCGGCTACGACTGGCGCGACGGCATCGGCGACCGCGACCGCCGTCCGCCCCGTGTGAATCCGGCGTGGACCGGGGTCGAACACAACGACTTCGGCATGCATGAGTTCATCCGCTTCTGCCGCATCCTCGACACCGAGCCGCTCATCACCGTCAATACGGGCTTCGGCGACGCCCATTCCGCCGCCGCGGAGTTGGAGTACGCCAACGGCGCCGCCGACACGCCGTGGGGGCACAAGCGCGCGCAGAACGGCGCCCGCCAGCCGTTCGGGGTGAAGTACTGGTGTGTCGGCAACGAGATGTGGGGGCCGTGGCAGCTCGGCTTCATGAAGGCCGAGCACTACTACATCAAGCACAACTGGGTCGTCGACACGATGCGCGGCGTCGACCCCGCGTTCATCCCGATCGCCTCGGGCAACATCGGGCCATGGAGCGAGGGACTGCTGCGCGAATGCGCGGGGCGCATGGACTACATCGCCGAGCACTTCTACTGTCAGGAGCGCCCCGGCGTGCTCGGCCACGTCCGCCAGATCACCGACAACATCCGGCGGAAGGCCGAGGCCCATCGCGAATACCGCACGAAGATCGACGCCCTGAACGGCCGCGACATCCGGGTCGCCATGACGGAGTGGAACTACTGGTACGGCCCCCACCCCTTCGGCGAGCTCGGCACGCGGTACTTCCTCAAGGACGGCCTCGGCATCGCCGCCGGGCTGCACGAGTATGCCCGCCAGTCGGACATCATCGGCGCCGCGTTCTACGCCCAGACCGTCAACGTCATCGGCTGCATCAAGGCCTCCAAGTCGCGCGCGGCGCTGGAGACCACCGGGCTTGCGCTGAGGCTGTACCGGGACCACTTCCTCGGCGCGCCCCTCAAGACCACGACCGGCCCGCTGCTCGACGCGCAGGCGATGCTCGCACCCGACGGCAGGCATGTCGTCCTCGGCATCGTCAATCCGCAGGACTCCGTCCTTGAGGTCCCCCTGAGCCTGGCCGGCCTCGTCCCCGCCGGTCCTGCAGAATCGTGGCGGATCGCCGGCGCGGATCCGATGGCGTACAACGACCCCGACACGCCCGACACGATCGCCGTCGAATCACTCGGAAAGGCCGACCTCGGCACCTCGGTCAAACTTGCCCCCTATTCGGCGACGGTGATCAAGGTGCCGGTGAAGCCGTAGCCCGCGGGGGCTCCGCACGGGCGCGAAGGTCACGGCGACGGGCCGTGCAGGCGGACACGCAGATTGAGGTTGGATGCGGCGGCAGGCACGGGCGCGTCGGCACTCGCGCCGGTTGAATCCACGAACTGCACGTGCGACCACCCGTCGGTGGCGAGACCCTGCTGGGCCTCGACCGCATAGCGCGCACCGGGCATGGCCCCCCACGTCAGCCGGCCATCCGCCGCACCCACGATATCGAACGGCGGCGGACGGACCTCCGCCGGCCCCGCATCCCACAGGCCGTTGTCGGGTGCGCCCTCGGACAGGTTCACGCCCAGCGCCGCACCGACGCGCGCCATCAAAGCCGTCGCCGCGGCGGGCACAATCCCCGCATCCACCGCCGGACTGTTGTACGGGAGCGCGGGCCAGCCGTCCGCACGCAGAAGGAACAACGCCACCGCAGGGGCGGCCTGCGCCCCCGACGCTTCCCAGACCGTGGAGGTACGGATCTGCGTAAGGTTCGTATAGAGAAGGTGCCGCCAGGAGTTGGCCTCGTTGTCCCACAGGTAGTGATGTCGCATCGACACGGCGCCCGTTCCGGCGGGCTGGTAGATGTTGCGGTTGATGACGATCCGCGACATGGCCGAGGTCGGCGCCCGGACCGAGACTCCGGCATCGGGGAACGGCGTCACCGCAGCAAACGACGTTGGGAGCAGGTTGTTGCACACGCGGTTGCTTGTGTTGAAGTCCGGCATTCGCGCAACCTGTCCGTCGACAACGATCCCGTACGGATTCCCTGCGCACAGGTTGTTGAACAGGGCCACGTCGCGGCTGTGGGCGATGTAGAGTCCGGCATAGCCGTTGCTCACGGCCGTGTTCCGGTGAAAGACGACCGAGTCGACGCCGTTGGTTCCGCTCTTCGTGATATCCACATAGGCACCGAAACCCGCGCGGCGCCCGCGGCTGGTCTCCCACCAGTTGATGACACTCGCTGCGTACGTCCAACCGATGTTGTCGCGAAACACGTTGCCAAGAACCAACAGATCCGAAGCGGTCGTGCCGTCGGCCCACACCTTGAATCCGGCCGAATCCGCAGAGCCGAGCGCGCACCTCTCGAACACGTTGCCGACAAAGGCCGACAGCGAGGCCGGCGCCCCGGCCACCTGAAGGCCGTTCTGCATCACGTCGCAAACCGTGTTGCTGCGGAACAGCATCCGGTGCGGCGAATCGAAGATCAGTCCGATGCCCTGGTCAATTGCCGGGCGGAAGCCGAGATCATGGAAACGACACCCCTCGATGCGCAGGTTGCGGACGCCCGGCGTGGCGGGTCCTCCGTCGTGAATCGAAAGGACGGCGGTGCCGTCGCAGGGACCGATGTCGCACCCGACGACGGTCAGGTTGCTGATCGAAGCCAGCGAGCCGTCGGCATAGAGATAGAGTCCCTCGCCGCAGTCGCGGATTCGAAGGCGGTCGAGCGTCAGCCCATACGAGGGCTGGCTCCAGTTGCTGATCCAGATCGCGGCGCCCGCCGTCGAGTAGCCGGAGTAGGTCGGCGTCTGACATTCGATGGCCATCGTCTCGATCCGGATCCACGAACGGTGACGCAGGTTGAAGCCGACGGGGCGGCGGGCGATCTCAATCGTAAGATTTGTCGGGTGCGCGCCGCCGGGCGGCAGCAGGTAGATCGCTGCGGGATTCGTCGTGCAGATCCACTCCCCCTCCCGGTCCAACAGAACGCCCGCGCCCTCGACGTAGTACTTGGTGTTCGTGCTGAATCCGTAGTCGGTCGAAGCAACGCGCACACCACCTGTGGACGGCACATGCTCAAGGATCGGCCGCCGGTAGGTGTCGTGTCCCTGCACGCCGTCGGTCGCCCACAGGACCGCCCCGGTCAGGACGGTTCCGGAAACGCCGTTCACGGTCCGCAGATTGCCCGCCTGGACATCGGGATAGGACCCCGGCGTGTCGTCATTCGTATCCCAGAAGCGGCTGGAGGTGCCGCCGTCCGCCTTCCACCAGTTCTCGTGATGGCGCCAGGGGGTGCTCACGGCCCAGTCCGGTTCCCGGGCCTTCGGCAGGCGGGTCCGATTCGTGCCGTCGATCCACAGGACCAGTTCGGGAAGATTGGTCCATCCGGGCAGGAGCGCCTTGAAGACATTCGAGACGACAATGCCCGGCGGAAGCCCGATCTGGTTCGAGGTCAGGCGCGACCAGGACAGCGCCGACGACGGTTCGGCCCCGGTGACCACCGCCTCCCCGTTGGTCGGATCGCCGCGGATCACGATCGGCAGCGCGGCGGTGCCGTTCGTCGGCGGCGAGACGGTCTCCCGGTAGCGGCCGGGGCCGACGTGGATGACGTCTCCCGGTGCCGCGTTCGAAACCGCGCGGCCGATCGTCCGGAACGCCGCAACCGGCGACAGGCCGCTGTTGCCGTTCGCACCCGACACGGCGTCCACGAAGTAGTCCGCCGCCCCAGCGCCTGACGCGGCAAGCGCGACCATCAGCAGGATTGCATCTGACCTGAACCACGCCATGCCTGAATATACCATGCTGGACCGGCCTTTCGCGCGCCCGCCTCCGCGCTCCGACCCTGAAACCGGAGGAGGATGCCTGAAACTCCTTGTACCGATTCCGCCGGGGACTACTATGCGGAAGGCCGCGACGACGCGGCGGAGGATCTGGAATGAGCACAACGCTGCCCAAAGAGGCGGTGCGCGCCTTGGTCGAGGGCGTGCATGGAGCACCGGCCGACATCCTCGGTCTGCGGACCGCGGGCGATTCGGTGATCTGCCGCACCTGGCAGCCGCACGCGACGCGCGTGGATCTCGTCGACTTCCACAACGGCCGCACGCTCCCGATGACGAAGGTCAACGACGGCGGCCTGTTCGAGTGGTCCGAAACCCCGGGGCGGCCGTTCCGATACCGTTTCCGGATGACCGACGCGCAGGGCAACTCGTGGGAAAGCGAGGACCCCTACCGGTTCCCGTTCACGCTCAGCGAGTTCGACCTCCACCTCTTCAACGAGGGCACGAACTTCCGTGCCCACGAGAAGATGGGCGCGCACCCGCGCGTCGTCGAGGGCATCGCCGGCGTTCAGTTCGCGGTCTGGGCACCGAACGCACTGCGCGTGAGCGTCGTCGGCCCCTTCAACCGGTGGGACGGCCGCTGCCACCCGATGCAGAAGCGAGGGCCGGGCGGCGTGTGGGAGATGTTCGTGCCCGGCATCGCCGCCGGCGAGATCTACAAGTTCGAAATCAAGGGGCCGCACGGCTACCTGCAGCAGAAATCCGATCCGTACGGATTCGCGGCGGAGCTCCGTCCGCGGTCGGCCTCGATCGTCTGGGATCCGTCGCGGTACGCCTGGGGCGACGCCGAATGGATGACGCAGCGCGGCGCGACGGCGTGGCACAAGCGTCCCGTCAACGTCTACGAGGTTCATGCAGGCTCGTGGAAACACCTCAAAGACGAGGGCGGACGCTGGCTGACCTACCGGGAACTGGCCGAACAGCTTGTTCCGTACGTGAGCGGGCTCGGCTACACACACATCGAACTGCTCCCCGTCACCGAGCACCCGTTCGACGGATCGTGGGGCTACCAAGCGATCGGGTACTTCGCCCCGACGTCGCGGTTTGGAACGCCGGACGACTTCCGCCATTTCGTCGACACCTGCCATCGCGCCGGCATCGGCGTGCTCGTCGACTGGGTGCCCGCCCACTTCCCGCGCGACGCGCACGGGCTGGCCCTCTTCGACGGCACCCATCTCTACGAGCATGCCGATCCGCGGCAGGGCGAGCATCGCGACTGGGGCACGCTGATCTTCAACTACGGCCGCCACGAGGTCAGCGCCTTCCTCCTCTCCAGTGCAATGTGGTGGGCGGAGACGTTCCACATCGACGGTCTGCGCGTCGATGCCGTCGCCAGCATGCTCTACCTCGACTACTCGCGGAAGCCGGGGGAATGGATTCCGAACAAGTTCGGCGGACGCGAGAACCTCGAGGCCGTAGACCTGCTCCGCAAGTTCAATGAGATCGTCCATGCCGAATGCCCGGGCTTCCTGACCTTCGCGGAGGAGTCCACGGCGTGGCCCATGGTATCGCGCCCCGTCTACCTCGGCGGGCTCGGCTTCGACTTCAAGTGGAACATGGGGTGGATGCACGACATCCTCGAGTACTTCTCGAAGGAGCCCGTACACCGCAAGTACCACCACAACAGCCTGACGTTCTCGATGATCTACGCCTTCACCGAGAATTTCATCCTTCCCTTCTCTCACGACGAGGTCGTCCACGGAAAAGGCTCGATGCTCGACAAGATGCCCGGGGATTTATGGCAGAAGTTCGCCAACCTCCGGCTTCTCTACGGCTTCATGGCCGGCCATCCGGGCAAGAAGCTGCTGTTCATGGGATCTGAATTCGGGCAGTGGACGGAATGGAACCACCACACCGGGCTCGACTGGGAACTGCTCGACTACGACGCCCACCGCGGTCTTCAAGCCCTCGTCGGGGACCTCAACGGCATCGTCCGGCGCGAACCCGCCCTCCACGAGGTCGACTTCACGTGGGAGGGCTTCGAGTGGATCGACATCCACGATTCGGAGCAGTCCGTCCTGTCGTTCATCCGCAAGGCGGCGGACCCCGCTGACTTCCTCGTCTGCGTGCTCAACTTCACGCCCGTACCTCGCAATGGCTACCGCATCGGTGTGCCCCGCCCCGGCGCCTATCTCGAGGTCCTCAACACCGACGCCCAATGCTACGGCGGCTCGAACGTCGGCAACTTGGGCCTCGTTCAGTCCGAGCCCAAGCCCTGGAACGGGAAGCCCAACTCCCTGACCCTGAGCCTCCCCCCCCTCGGCGCCCTCTTCCTCAAGCCCGTCCCCGACGCCACACCGGACACGTCAGGGAACGAGGAAAACGGTGGACAAGACGCCCCAAACGCATAAGATGTACGCTCCGTTCGCGGTGGGGTACCGAAGTGGCCAAACGGAGCAGACTGTAAATCTGCCGACTCTATGTCTTCGAAGGTTCGAATCCTTCCCCCACCACCAGCCTTCGCCCGAGCCTTGCGAGGGCGAAGGCTGCCACGCCGTAAGCGGCCGCGATAGCGGTCGCGAAGGCGGGCTCTGCCCCGACTCACGGCTCGGGACTACGGCTTGGCACGCCATCTCCCTTCGCCCGAGCCTTGCGAGGGCGAAGGCTGCCACGCCGTAAGCGGCCGCGATA